>JBAYXD010000001.1:0-104655 GCA_041673725.1 Bacilli bacterium
AGTAACTGTTACAATACATAAAGATGGTAGCGTTACTGTTACCGATGAAGGTCGTGGAATTCCTTGTGATATTAATAAACAAACTGGGATGCCAGCTGTGCAATTAATTTTTACAACGCTTCATAGTGGTGCAAAGTTTAATGATAATGCTTATAAATCAAGTGGTGGACTTCATGGTGTTGGAAGTTCTGTTGTTAACGCCCTTTCTTTATATTGCGATGTAACAGTTAATTACGATGGCATGCAATATCATATTAGGTTTAGTAATGGAGGCAATGTCGAAGTTCCATTAGAGACTGTTGGAAAAACGCTAAAACATGGTACTATCGTTACTTTTAAACCTGATCCAACTATTTTTTCAACAACTGATTTTAAATGGGATGTTATTGCATCTCACCTTCAAGAAGAGGCTTTTCTTCTTAAAAAAGTTCATTTTATATTAAATGATGAAAGAGTAAAAAAGACTGAAGAATTTTACTATGAGAATGGTTTAAGCGAATATCTTGATGTTTTAAATCAATCTAAAGAAAAGATGTATCAAACAATTGATTTTGAAGATACTATCGATAGAATTCATGTTGAAGTTGCTATGCAATATTGCAAAAATGATTATGGAGAAACTATTTTTAGTTATGCGAACAATGTTCGTACAAAAGATGGCGGAACTCATGAATCAGGCTTTAAACTAGGGTTAACTAAAGCTGTTAATGATTTTGTAACTAATAATGATTTATTTAAATCTAAAGATAAACTTGATGGTAGCGATATTCGTGAAGGATTAACTGCCATTATATCTGTAAAATTACCTGTTTCAATTTGTGAATTTGAAGGCCAAACAAAAGAAAAACTCGGTACACAACAAGCTTTAAGTGTTGTATCAAATTTAGTTTATACAAAATTGACTTATTATCTAAACGAAAACAAAGACTTTGCAGTGGCCTTTATTGAAAAATGCTTTGCATCTCAAAATGCAAGACTTGCTGCAAGAAAAGCTAAATCAGATGCTCGTTCTACGAGTAAGCGTTTAAAAGAAGCTGTTCTTGTAAGCGATAAATTAACTCCATGCCAAGGTAAAGATTATAAAAAGAATGAATTATTTATTGTTGAAGGCGATTCTGCTGGTGGTAGCGCTAAAAAGGGTAGATTCCCAAAATTTCAAGCAATATTACCATTAAGAGGTAAGCCATTAAATACATATGGTTTAACTGTTGATAAGATATTAAAAAATGAAGAAATATCGACAATCATCAATACTATTGGTGCTGGTTTTGGTCAATCTTTTGACGTCGAAGATAGCCATTATGGGAAGATTATTATTATGACTGATGCTGATACTGATGGGGCTCACATTCAAACACTTTTACTTACTTTCTTTTATATTTACATGCGTGATTTAATTACTCACGGAATGGTTTATGTTGCAGTTCCTCCTCTTTATAGAGTTTATAAATCAGATAACAAAGATAAGATAAAAGAGCAATATGTTTGGAAAAATGAAGATTTAGAAAAGACAAAAGCAGCCATTGGTGCTGGATATAAGATTAATCGTTATAAAGGTTTAGGTGAAATGAACGCTGATCAACTTAGTTACACAACTATGAATCCAGAACACCGTTTACTTTTACGTATTTCAATTGAGGATCCATTATTGGTTGAAAAGAAAGTTAACGTTTTGATGGGCAAGAATGCTGATTTACGTAAGGAATGGATTGTTGATAATATTAATTTTGAAGAAGTAGATAATTTTATTAAGGAGGTAAAGAAATAATGGCTAAGATTAAAAAAGATGAACCTTCTTTTATTGAAAATATAAGTGTTGAGCCTATGGATACGGTCATGGATGACCGTAGTGCCTTATATGCTAAAGATGTTATTCAAGATCGTGCTATTCCTGATCTCCGAGATGGCTTAAAACCTGTTCAAAGAAGAATTTTATATGCAATGTTCCGTGCAGGAAATACTTTTGATAAACCAACGAAAAAATGCGCTGGTATCGTAGGAAATGTTATGGGACAATATCACCCACATGGTGATTCTTCTATTTATGAAGCTTTGGTTCGTATGTCTCAAGAATGGAAGATGAGAGTTCCATTAATTAAGTTCCAAGGTAATAACGGTTCTATTGATGATGATCCAGCAGCGGCTTATCGTTATACTGAAGCAAAGCTTAATGAATTCTCAAGTGATGTTGTCATAGGTGCAATTGATCAAGATACTGTCGATATGACTTTAAATTTTGATGATACCTTATTTGAACCTGTGATTTTACCTGTGAGATTTCCTAATCTTTTTGTGAATGGTGCTAGCGGCATTGCTTTTGCTATTGCAACTGAAATTCCTCCACATAATCTTGTTGAAATGTGTGATGGTGCAATTTATAGATTAAATCATCCAAGTTGTACACTTGATGATCTTTTAGAAATAATTAAAGGACCTGATTTTCCAACTGGTGGGGTTATTTATAAATCTTCTGGTATAAAAGATATTTATTCGACTGGACGCGGAAGAATTGAAGTTACAAGTAATGTTGAAATCGATACAAAAGATAAAGATGTTAATCATTTAATAATTCATGATATACCTTATGGTGTTATTAAAATTAATCTTGTATATGCAATTGATAAAATAAGAAAATCTAAAGAAATTGATGGAATTATTGATGTTATAGATGAGACGGCTGGAGATGATGTAAAAATTGTTATAGATTTAAAGAAGGAAATTGATCCAGAAGTTGTTTTAACTTATCTTCGTAGTAAGACTCAACTAAAAGTTTCTTATAATGCTAATATAGTCGCTATTGACCAAAGAGCTCCTAGAACTCTACCATTAACCAACTATTTAGATGATTTTTTAGAATTTCAAACTTCAATTATTATAAGAAGATCGAAGTTTGATTTAAAGAAAGCTGAAGACCGTCTTCATATTGTTGAAGGCTTGATTAAAGCTGTATCTATAGTTAATGAGGTTGTAAAGATTATTCGAGAAAGCGCTGATAAACAAGATTCAAAAAATAACTTAATGAAGGCATATGGTTTTACTGATGAACAAGCAGAAGCTATTGTTATGATGCGTTTATATAAATTGAGTAATACAGATGTTACAACTTATGTTAACGAAAAAGCTGCTTTGGATGCTCAAATTGCTGATTTACGTGAGACAATTTCTACTCCATTAAAAGTTAAACATATTATTGTCGATGATCTAAAAGAAATTTCTAAAAAATATGGAACTCCAAGAAGAACAATAATTGAAGAGGGTAATGAATCTAAACTTGTTATTGATAGAAGAGCATTAATGATTAAAGAAGATTGTTACGTTTCTTTATCTCAAGATGGCTATATAAATCGTTCTTCTGTTAAATCTCATGATGCAAGTAATGGTGCTTTGCCAACCATGAAGGACGGAGATGTTTTGGTTATGTCCGATTTATGCAATACTGCCGATTACATCATTGCTTTTACAAATAAAGGAAATTATTTATTAATCCAAGTTTGCGATATTGATGAGGGAAAATATAAAGATCAAGGGAAGCACATTAACTATTTAATTAATCTTCCATTTGATGAATTTATAATTAAATGTTTGATTGTTAAAGATTTTAATGTGAAAGCTAATATTTGTCTTGTTTCCAAGAATGGACAAATTAAAAAGAGTCTATTAGGCGACTTTTTAACTACTAGATATTCTAAGCCTATAACTTGTATGAGACTCCAAAAAGATGATGAAGTTATTGATGTAGCCTTACTTTCTGGAGACGCTAATATCTTAATTATTACTGAAAAAGGGAACGCTACTTACTTTAATGAAAACGAAATAAGTTCTACAGGATTAAAAACTAGTGGTGTAAAGGCAATATCTACCCTTAAGAGTTCAACAATTAAATCTGTGTTCGCTTTTAGAAAAGATGAAAAAACAAAAATGTTATTAATTACAAATAACAAAATGTTTAGAATTTACGATAATGGTGGACTAAATTTAACTCAAAGGCTTGGTAGAACCCAAGTTGCTTTTAAATCGTTTAAATCCGATATTCATAATTTAGTGTATGCACAAAAGATTATATCTAAAGATCAACCAATCGTTTTGCATTGTTTGATGGAAGATAATTCTGTAATTGATTATACTGTTTCAGAATTCTATTTAACTCCATGCGATAAATATTGTAAGGCTAATATGGATATTAAAGACAACGGTAAGATTGTAAAAGTTTATGAAAACATCACCGAAGTTGTTGATTCTAGCTATAAGATTGATGTAGTAAAGACTAAACCTATTACTCCAAATGGAGATAATAAAGATGGCAAAGATGATAAAGATTCTAAAGACGATAATTATGAACAAATCTCTATCTTTGATGATATGGGTGATTAAACTTATATATAAGAAATAATTGTATATAAAACTACTAAAAACATACTAATAACATTAAAAATAAGGTTTGAAATCCCATCTTTTTCGTTTTGTATTTTATAAGAAATTACTATTCCGCCAATGAAAAATGGTAACCCTAATATTGGCAAAATGGTGGACCAAAATAAACCAAATAATCCACAAAACCTTGATAAATCATTTTTAAATTTATTTTTGTTTTCTTCCATGATTTAATTCTAAATATAAAAAGGACTAAATACAATTAAAAATCTATGATTTCATCAATCTATTGTTTATAATTTAAATATGAAAAAATATGTGCCTAGTTACCTTGCTAAATCTATATATGATATTGATTTAGGTTTCTTTAAAAAAATTGGTATGAAATACCTTTTTTTGGATTTAGATAATACATTGGATAGCCCCCACACGAAAGATCCAAGCGAAAAAGCTAAAGAATTAATTAATAAAATAAAACAAAGTGGTTTGGTACCTATTATATTTAGTAACAATAGTAAAAAAAGAGTTTCTAGATATGCGAAAACGCTGGACGTTGGTTATGTTTATCGAACTTTGAAACCCTTCCCATTTGCCATTAAAAAATTTATAAAAACCGAGAATATTCCGATTACTTCGGTTATAATAGTAGGAGATCAGGTATTTACAGATATTTTTTGTGCCAATAATGCAAAAGTTAAATCAATTTTAACTGAGAGATTGACCAAGAAAGATCAAATTGTAACTATACTTAATCGTTTGATTGATAAAATGTATCGAAAAAAGATACAAAGAAACAATTTATCGATTGATTGGGAGGAATATTATGCCAAATATTAGTCGTGTAAAACGTTGCTACCATTGTGGTGCGATTTTACAGCATAAAGATGCAAATCAACCTGGTTATATAAGTTCGGAGATTATTGATAAGTATCCTGATGGATTACTTCTTTGTGATGAGTGTTATAAGAGTGAAAAACAAAATGCACCACAAGAAGCCGTACTTGATGAGGAATATTTAAATATTTTAGAGACAATTAAGGCAAAAAAAGCTCTAGTAGTTTATGTTGTTGATTTGTTTTCTTTTGAAGGTTCTTTCATTAGAAAAGTTAATGACATGCTTAATGGTTGCGATGTATTAGCAATTGGAAATAAAAGAGATTTATTGCCTAAAAATGTTGATGATAAGGAACTTTTGCTTTATATTGAACATAGATTAAGAGTTGCAAAACTTGATGTTAAAGATGTTGTTCTAACGTCATCAACAACTGGTTATAATATTGACTTGATGTATGAAAAGATTAAAAAACTAAGTGTTGGAAAAGATGTTTATTTTGTTGGCGCTAGTATCAGCGGAAAATCAGCATTAATTGCTGAATTTTTAAAGAAATTTAAAAATAATACTAATGAATATGTAGTTACTTACACTTTCCCAAATACGAATTTAAGAGGCTTTAAAATTCCTTTAGGGAATCACATGTATATTTATGAGACACCTGGTTTATCAATTGATAATTCAATGCTAAGCAAGGTTGACGAAATAGTTGCAAAAAAGATTCTTCCTGACTCAACAATTTGTCCAAAGTCATTTAAATTGAATCCAGGATTATCGTTGATGTTTGGTGGGTTAGCCTTAATTGAATTAATTAGTGGTGAAGAAACTAAAGTTGATGTATATTGCAAAACAGGTCTTGATTTAAAAGTATCGAAGAATGGTGAAGCAAGATTTGTTAATGTCCTATCAAGGCATACTTTGCAACCTTGTTGCGATGAGTTTAGAAGTTTTGCTGATTTTGATGTCTATGATTTTGAAATAACAGAAGTTGGTGATCGTGATATAGGAATTCTTGGACTTGGTTGGTTCCATTTTATTGGAAATAAACAAACTTATAGAGTTTTTGTACCAAAAGGAGTTTACGTTTATACAACACGTAGCAAAATAAAAAAATGTTAAATATTAAACAAAAAAGTGCGTTAAGAAAAATAGCTGTTCAAAATAAGGTTTTAAAATTCACAATCGGAAAAGGTTCGATTGATAGCAATGTTTTGTCGATGTTAGACAATACAATTACAAAGCACGAATTAATTAAAATTGCTTTTTTAAAAAGCGCAATTAAAGATGATAATTTAGAGCAAATGATTTTAGATATTAGTAGTGGGATTCATTGTGATATAGTTCAAACTATTGGGAATACCGCTCTTTTATATCGACCAAATCCTAAATTACCTAATGGTATTAAAATCTAATCTATGAGAAATATTATTTTCATTTCTAGTTTTGACCCAATTTGTAATAACGATATTAGAGACTTTGAATTAAATAATTCACAAGACACAAAGTTTTATTTTTGTGTTCTTTTTTCGAAGTATTCTAGTCTTGAAGATCGTGTTCAAATGATTAATTTAGCTTTGAGAAATGAAAATATAAATTATGAAATAGATTCGTCGTTATCGAAAGAATATGATAAATCTATTGATTTAGTTAAGCTTTGTAAAACCTATTCACTAAAAGGAATTAATAACATATCTGTCTTGATTCAAGAAGAGAATAAAGCTTATTTAGTAAGCTATGATAAAATCTTAAATATAAAAGCAAAATTCAATCCAGTTGATACTATTATCAATAGTTCAACTCAAATTAGGTTTTTAAAAAATCTTAATACAAAGAAAGAAGTAATAGATTACATTGTTAGAAACCATTTGTATTTTATGAGTATTGTTGAAAATTATATTCATGGAAAGCGTTTAGAACATTGTATAAGTGTAGCAAATACTGCTTATGATATTGCTGTTGGAAATAAACTTAAAAATCCAGACTTATTTTATGTTTCGGGCTTATTACATGATATTGGTAAAGAGGTAAAACGTGACGAGAGCCTTGAAATTATCGAAAAATACTTTCGAAAATATGTTGATATGCCAGAATGGTCATATCACGAATTTGTTGGAGCTATTCTAGCAAAAAAGCTTTTTCCTTATGTATCTAAATGTTGTATTTCAGCTATATTAACTCATTGTACAGGAGATGAAAATATGTCCCCAATGCAGATGATTATATATGCGTCTGATAAAATAGAGCCTACAAGGGGATATGATAGTAGTGAGCTCATCAAAGAGTGTGAAAATGACTTTAAAAAGGGTTTTTTACTTGTATTGAATAAAAATATGGAGTTTGTTAGTCAAAATGATTCGTCTCCATCGAGTAATATTCTTACAAGGCGTTGTTTATTATGCTATGCGAAGGAATGGGTAAAATAATATGAATAGTGTAGAAAAAGCGATTGTAAAGGCAATTAGTGATCGAAAAGGAGAAAACATTAAAACATACAATGTTAAAGGTGTTAATCCTCTTTGCGATACGATTATTGTTTGTACAGCTCTAAACGAAAGAAATTTGTTTGGTATCGAAGATGCCGTTGAAGAGGTTGCAAATAATTCAAAAATTAAAATTAACCACATTGAAGGTCGCAATGATTCAAAATGGATAATTGTAGATTTGAATGACGTTGTAATTCATATCATGACTAAAGAAGAACGCGAAAGACTAGATATAGATTCGATTATTAAGACTAGATAGAAGAATTAGAATGCTTTCTTTAGTAGAAGGCATTTTTTCTTGTTTATAACAACTTCGCATAAGACCTATTATGTTAAGTAAAATAACGAATTGTTGCGATATAGTCGATATTTTTAAAAAGTATCTCATAAATTATACATATTATATGGGCATAAAAATCATACTAAATAACGACTTTTCCACATTATTAACAACTATATTTATACTAATTATATACTAATTTATTATATTATATATTACTAACAAATATGAACATTTTCATATTTAACAGGGATTTCCATTATTTTTTCAATTAAAGATTTGTATAGATATAAGATATCGATTAAGCGTTCTTTTAATACATAAGCCATTGCTTGTTCATCTTTTCCTGACCAAAAAATTCTATTCTTCTTTAAGAACCGTATATCATGTATTCCAGCTAAAACTTCAAAGTCGATTGATAACTCAGGGATAATTCCAATATTGTAACCATTTAAATAATTGTTCTTTGATTGAATTAAATACAAAGGACAAATCAAAACCATTGATTGATACATATTTGTTCTTTGTAAGACAAGACATAAGCCTTTTTTGCCGTCTCCACGCATATATTTTCGGATTTCTCCTTGTGTTGTTGGATTCCAACTTTTTTCTTTTTCCTCGTTTAGAGCTTCTTGAATAACCTCATCTGACCAATTAACTTGTTCAAGTAAATTATTGATTTTTTCATATTTTACTTGATAGATAACCTTAGTTTTCTCTTTTTTCATAAAAAAATCATTCCTTTACTAGTGTATGGTAGGGAATTTAGCAAAATTACAAAATATTTTTATTTTTTAATGTTTTTCTTCCAAAATTTAATATTAAATCAACAATTCCAAACGAAATTAGAGTTATTAATACAAGTCCAAAAAGCTCGATGTAATCGCTATTAACAGCATATGATAAATAAATTAAGTGACCTAATCCTGAAACAGCTACACTACCAACAATTATTTCTGACATTATTTCAACTTTCATGGATAAACCAAAGGAAGAAACTATGCCTAAATAGATATAAGGCATTATTTGTGGTATCAAAACCTTAAATATTGAATTCCATTTGTATAAACCTTCAATTCTAAGAGACATTATTATGTATTTATCAACATTATGAATTCCATTTACTATTGATTCATATAAGATTGGAAATACTACAAGGAAAATAACGATAATTGTCGAATAAAACGATTTTACAAATATAATAAGTAAAATTGCAATTACAGCTGTTGGTACGACCTTCATAATCGCAATAAATGGAGATAATATTTTATCTATTGAGTTAAATAATCCAGACAATGTTCCAAGAATTAAAGCAAATATAAATGCAATAACCATCGTTAATAAACAAATTCCTAGACTTGTTAATAATGCAATGTACGTGGATCCATTACTTAGTAAACCAAAAGCACTTTTTAATGTAACTAAAACATCTGGGTAAATATTATTATTGTTGTATAGTTTGCTAGTTATTTCCCAAATTAAAAGCAAAATCGCTATTCCAACAAATACGAATAAAATGTTTAGATATCGATTTTGCTTTTTGTTTTTCATTTCTCTATTTTAGACTATTTTTGCTTTATTTGGAAATCAGCACTAATTGCAGTTAAGAATTCATTAATGTTATCTATTGTAATATCTTTTTCTGGATCAATAATTCCAAATTGATTCTTATTATCTTTTTGAAGAGCCAAGGCTATATTTTCGTTGAATCCATATTTTGCTGCTTGTTCTTTAACATCAGTTGAAACTTTTTCCATACTTGTTTTAACCGCAGTTAAATCACTACCATAAGCATTTTTCATTTGTTTTTTTACATCAGTGTAAAATGCATTAACGTAGTTTGGTTTGTTCTTTAAATAATCATCTTTAACAAATAACCCAGCTTGAGGAATATAATCAAATTTTCCTCCAGTAATTTCAGAAATCTTAGTATTTAAGTTTTCATTAAATAAAATATCGTTTGTTGTGATGCTATCGTTGTTATTTACACTCATTGCACTAAATAATAAAGGTTGAGCTATAAAACAATAATCAATAGCTTCACCTTGATATAAGCCACTCTTTAAGACTGGCAAAACATCAGAAACGGAATTGAGGTAAGTAATATTTTCTAAATTTGAATCAACAAATAAATCTTTATAACAGGTTTTCAAAGCTAAATCTGGAACAAGATTTTGACCAAAAGTTACGATTTTATCGCCAACTTTTGGAGCATCTTGATGATTATAGCCAACAAGATGGAAGTTTCCGCCAGTTAACATACCAAGATATGTATAATTTGCTTTTTTAGCATTATTTGTAAGTTTTAAAGCATTAATTGAATCAAATATAACGTAATTATATTTATCTCCAGATTGTAAATATGCTGGAATTTGCGTAACTTGAGTTGTAGTTTCTGCACCAGCTTTTGAAGAGATAGTATCGTAGATAGCTAAAGTTGGAGCTCCAGCTGGTGAAATTAAACTAAAATCTTCGTTACCTTCAGTAACAACAACATTCTTAATACTATTTTTAACACCACTATTTGTCTCAGTAACCGTTATTTCATTCACAGTACCTGCTTTTAAAGCTTCAAGACCACCATTTTCATCAACACTAATAATGTCAGCATTTGATGATGAGAAAGTAAAATCGGTTTTTGCTGTTGTTGGAGTAATCTCTTTTACTAAAATAGTATCGATATCGCCTGTAATAAATTCAGTTTTGCCACTTTTAAAATATGGCGAGAATGTTGAAACTTTAGAGTCATCAACAATATTTGTTGGTGAACAACCTGCTAAAGTCAAAGCCATTGTTGTAGCACCTAGAATCAAAGGTGTCGCACTTAAAAACAATTTAATTTTTTTATTCATAATTTTAATATCCTTTTTATATTACTTAAAAAGCTCAACTATTGGTCTTCCAATCATTGTTGGTACAGATTTTAGATTGAAATTATCTAAAATTGAAGCACCAATATCAGCAAATGAATCACGATCTCCAAGATATTCACCTTTATTTATAGATTTAGAATATACAAGTAGAGGCACTTTTTCTCTAGTGTGATCGGTTCCTTTATAGGTTGGATCATTACCATGATCAGCGGTAACCATCAATAAATCATCATCTTTTAATACTTTAATCATTTCTTTTAATCTAACATCAAATTCTTGTAAAGCATTCCCATAACCAAGAACATTTCTTCGATGGCCAAATTCACTATCAAATTCAACTAAGTTTACAAAACATAATCCTTCTTTAAATTCAGGTTTATTAACTAAAGCAATTGTCTTATCCATGCCATCTTGATTAGAGATTGTGTGGACTGTTTCAGTAACACCACAACCATTGAATATATCGTTGATTTTCCCAACGCAACTAACTGTATATTTGTTTTCTTTTAATATATCCATTGCGGTTGTACCAGTTGGGGAGATTGTGTAATCATGACGATTACTTGTTCGTTTGAAGTTATCTTTATTTGTACCAAGATATGGACGAGCAATGATACGACCAACAAACCATTCAGGTTTCATACAAAGCTTTCTAGCTATTTCGCAACATCTATATAGTTCTTGTAAACCAGTAACCTCTTCATGAGCCGCAATTTGTAAGACTGAATCGCTTGATGTATAAACAATAAGCGAATTTTCTTTCATTTGTTCTTCACCTAAAACTTTGAGAATTTCAGTTCCACTAGAAGCATAATTACCAATAATTTTGTGTCCAGTTTCTTTTTCTAATTCTTTTATTAAATCATCAGGAAAACCAGTATCGGTAAATGTTTGAAATGGTTTTGATGTTTTAATACCCATCATTTCCCAATGACCAGTCATGGTATCTTTACCATTACTAGCTTCATTTAATTTAGTACTATATGAATTAGGATGACTCACAATTGAAGTCCCTTTAATTTCATCTAAATCCCCTATTCCTAAACTATTTAAAGTAGGAATATTTAGTCCATTAGGCATATGTTCACTAATGTGACCAAAAGTGTTTGTTCCTTCATCATCAAATTTCTTGGCATCACGGCCATGACCGATGCCCGCGCTATCCATTACTATGACAAATATCCTTTCAAATTTTTTCATTTTCTCTTTCCTTTCCGAATGAATTATAATTCATTTTTTATTCCAATACAAATCATATGCAGTATGCAAAGTTTTCTCGGATAAATGTGTATAAATTTGTGTTGTTGAAGCATTCGTGTGACCAAGCATTCTTTGAACAGTTCGTATGTTTGCGCCATTTTCAAGTAAGTGAGTTGCAAAACTATGACGAAGGGTATGTGGAGAAATATTTTTCTCAATTCCAACAATATTTGCATACTTTTTAATTTGCATAAAAAAGTATTGTCTTGATAAAGTATTTCCTCTTAAATTTAAGAAGACATAATTGTTTTTGTTTGAATTAGGAATCTTGTCTCTAACTTCAACAAAATATTTTGAAAGATATTTAATTGCATAATCATCGATTGGAACAATACGTTCTTTTGCTCCCTTGCCAATTAAGGTAACAATTTTTTCTTGATAATTAATAGATTTCCTAAGTAAATTAACAACTTCGCTTACACGTAAACCACAGCCATACATTACTTCAAGCATCGCTCGATCACGAATTCCAGATTTAGTTTTTAAATCTGGAGCTTCTAGTAATTTTGACATTTCTTCTTCAGTTAAAAACGAAGGATTGTGTTTTTCTTTTTTAGGCATTATGACTTCTGTCACAAGGTTTGTTCGTATTTTTTCTCTTTCTAAAAAGACAAAAAATGATTTCATAGTTGATATTCTTCGAGAAATCGACGATGCTTTTAATTCATCTAACCCTTGTTTATAAGAAAAGTTTTGAATATCATCGGGAGACAAATCATCAGTAGTTTTAATATAAGGAAAATATGTTAAAAAGCATTTAAAATCTTCCTTATAGTCGATTAAAGTACCTTTTAGAAGACCTTTTTCAAATAAGGCATATTGTAAATATTGTTCGATTGCGTTTTCAATTTCCATACTATTTTTTCTTTAAATCACTTAATCTAATGAATGTGTTCGAATTTGTTTTTCTATTAAGTTCACTGATAATCATTTTTGTTTTATCTTCTTTTTCATTTTGTTCAAAGTTATCAAAAGTAAGTTGTTTTACAATTTCGTGTTTTTCTTTTAGGTTTTTTACAGAAAAACCAATTAATCTAATTAATCTGCCATCATAGGATTTATAAAATAATTCCGATGTGGACTTTAAAATTTTGTTTTCATCATCGATAGGTTCATTAAAAGATTTCGAAAAAGAAGTTACTTTAAAGTGAGCATTTTCATAATCTGCATCTTTAAAACAAATAGTTATTGTTTTTGTAAGAAGATTTTTAGATATTAAATCTTTTATTACGCCTTTAGCTAAATTAAGTAAATAATCATTAAGATATAATTGATCATTAGAATCAGATGACAATGTTCTAGTAACACCAATTGATTTAGGATCTGCAATTGTTGTATTCAAAACATCATCACTATTACCTTCTAATTCTTTAATATAATAGTCACACATATTACCTAAAATATTTGATACTGACGTATTTTTTTGTTTCAAAGCATAATATAATTTACCAATTGTATCAATGCCTATAGCTTCTAGTTTTGGATATGTTTTTTTGCCAATTCCAAAGTATGATTTAATTGGTAATGGGAATATTTTAGACTTAATATCTCTTTTTCTTATGATAGTTATTCCCATAGGTTTTTTTATGTCACTTCCCATTTTTGCTAAGAATTTGGTAGGAGCAACCCCAATTGAACATCTTAATTTTGTTTTTTCAAATAAGCCATTTTGTATTTTAAATAACATTTCATCGATATTTCCGTTACAAATTTGTTTGTAAGAATCAGTTATATCAACAAAACACTCATCCACAGAAACTTGTTCTACAAGTGGCGAAAACTTTTTAATATAATTTATAAATTCTTTAGACATTAACTCGTAATATTTAAAATCACATCCGCAAATTATTAAATCTTTGCACAACATCTTTGCTTGAAAAGTAGGCATTCCACTATGAATCCCAAATTTTCTTGCTTCATACGATGCTGTTGAAACAATTCCACTTCTTCCATCTCCGCCAACAATCAATGGTTTTCCAACTAATTGTGGATTTTTTAATTGTTCACATGTCGCGAAAAATTGGTTTAAATCAATATGTAAAATGATTCTGCTACTCATATTTATATTCTATGATATTAAGCCGCTTTTTAAAAGTTTTTTAACTATAAAATTTAAATAATAAAACGACTATAAAACTACTAGATATTAACTATTCAATATATTTTGCAACTTTTTCTTTTGCATCTTTTAATTCTTGATTTAATTCTTTGATTAGCTTTTGCGCTTCTTCGTAAAGTTTAAGCATATCGTCCAAAGGTTGAGTGTTTGAATCCATTTGCTTAACGATTGCATCAAGTCTTTCCATTTTTTCTTCAAATGTTTTTGCACTCTTTTTAATTTCTGCCATATACTATTCCTCCATTATTTACTTTTAATTTTAGCTTTAATTGAACCATCAGATATTCTAATTGTTACATCATCATCAACATTAATTTGATTTTTTGAACTAATGATTTTATTATTCGAATTAAATACCATTGCATACCCTTTCTTTAATAGATTATTAGGGTTAAAAGCATCAATTAGTTTCGATTTAAGCTTTATTTCATTATTCTTGTTATCTAGATTTGATTTAATTATATTATCAATTTTTGTTTTGATATCTATCAAATTATGTTCCATTCTATCGTATGTATTTGAAATATTTATAATATTTTTATTATTCTTAATATTAAGCAATTTGTTTTGACATGACTCTAATTTATTATTAATTAAAGTATTAAGATAACTCTTAGTTTGACCTAATTCTTCGATTAGATCATCTTTATTTGGAACAGCAGCTTCAGCTGCACCAGTTGGTGTTGAAACATACTTATCAGATATATAATCACAAATAGAGCGATTAATTTCATGACCAATAGCACTAATCGTTGGAATTTTGCATTTATAGAGTTCTTTGGCTAACATTTCATCGTCAAAAGCATTTAAATCTTCAACACTACCGCCACCTCGACCAATAATAATCAAATCAAGATTATCTTTTTCAGCTTTATGCAATGTTTTAATTAAATCTTTAGAAGCTTCTTGTCCTTGAACCAAACTATAATAAACATTTATGTCTACTAAAGGATATCTTCGGAATATATTTGTAATCATATCAGCACATGCCGCACTATTCTTGCCAGTTATAATGCCTATTGTTTTTGGGTATAAAGGAAGTTGTTTTTTATGTTCAACTGAAAAATATCCTTCTTTATCTAGTTTTTCTTTAAGTTTCTCTTTTTTTAGTAAGATAGAACCTTGACCAAAAAGTTCAATTTTTTTAACGATAATTTGATATGTCCCATTTGGTGGATAACTTGAAACACTACCATGAACTATTACGTCATCACCATTTTTTGGTTCAAAATCAAGACTATTTGTATCAAATTTAAACATTACAGCTTTAATCGAACAGGTCTCATCTTTTAAAGAAAAATAGATGTGTCCACTACGGTTTTTTCCAAAATAATTGCTAATTTCTCCATGTAAATAAATATTTTGTAATGTCGTCGTGTTATCAAAAAGAAGCTTAATATAATTATTAAGCTCACTTACAGTAATTGTTTGTTTTGGATTATTGTTTTCGATCATTAAGCGCATTGTCCAAGATGGCGTTAACAAATTTATAATCTTTATCTTCGCCATATTTTTTAGCTAACTTAACAGCAACGTTTATAACAACTGCTTTTTCTTTATTATTGCAATAAAAATAATTGCTCACGGCAATAATTAATATCGCTTGGATACAATAATTTAATCTTTCAAACTTCCATTTATTTAAAAATGTTGAGATATAATCAATGATTTCTTTTTCATTTTTTAGAGATTCAATTAATAATTCTTTCAAAAATAAATCACATTCTTCATATGGTTTGCCAGAAACTTCACTAATTGTTTCTTCAACATTAATAACTTGATTAGTTTCTTGTTGGATTAAAAAGCCATACATAATTTGCATGGCCATCTCTTGGGTCTGATTACGACTTTCAACATTGTTATCCATCTTATTCTCCATCACTCGAAGTAATTTTAATATTTATTTCAAAAGGAACTACTTCACAAATCATAAGTAAATTTCTGTTAATATAATCCGAAATACTCTTTTCAATATATTTAGCATCAATGTTATTTTTCTTAGTTACGTAAAATTTGTATATTACTTTGTTTGCACGAATTGTAACATCAACATTATCACTAATTGTGAAGTTCTTATCGTTCTTTTCTCGAATATAACTAACAACATGAGTGCCAAGGGTTACAAAAACATCCCTAGATATTCCTAGATCGCCTTGACTAGTGTAATGTTGTAAATAAACGTAACTTGGCATATATTTCTTCCTTTATTATTTTAAATGTTTAAGCACATAAGAAGCAACATCTTCTTTTGTAAATTTATAATGCTTAAATAAATCTCCAGCTTTGCCTGAAGCACCAAATTCATCAATACCATAATTAAACTTGGCATATTTGCCCCAACCAAAGGTTGAACACATTTCAATTGAGACTCGCTTATTATAGTCTTTTCCAAGGACAGATTCCTTATATTTTTCAGATTGTTTATCAAATAATTCAAAGCATGGTAACGAAACGATTCTAACATCCATGCCTTTCTTTTGTAATAAAACCTTGGCATCAAAAGCTAAAGATACTTCACTACCTGTAGCAATTAATACAACATCTGGATTTTTCTTCTTAGATTCACTAATAATATAGCCACCTTTTTTAACAAGAGCATAATTTGATGAAGTAGGAATTAATGGTAATCCTTGTCTTGAAAGAATAATGCATGATGGAGTTTTAGTAGATTCTAAAGCTAATGTCCATGAAGCATATGTTTCTTTTGCATCACATGGTCTAAATACATTTAAATTTGGAGTCGCTCTTAATCCTGCTAATTGTTCAATTGGTTGATGTGTTGGTCCATCTTCACCAACAGCAATTGAATCATGCGAGAATAAGAATATTTGTGGTAAATGCATTAAAGCAGCCATTCTAATGGCATTTTTAGCATAATCACTAAATATTAAGAAGCATCCAACATAAGTTCGTAAACCACCATGTAATAATATTCCATTACTGGCAGCACACATTAAGAATTCACGAATTCCCCAGTTAATATTTGTTCCATTACGATTGTCTGGCGTAAAATTAACTCCATCTTGAAGTTTTGTCATAACACTTGCGGCAACATCTGCACTACCTCCAACCATCGTTGGAAGCATCTTATGGTAGTAATTTAGTACCTTTTGACTAGTAATTCTAGTAGATTCATTTGGAACATCATCCATAGATAAGTGTTTTTTATCTAAATATTCAGTTACATCATTTGTTGAAAGACTAAGCATTTTATTATATGTATGAGCATCATCTTTCTTTAATTCGCCAACTATCGTTGTATATTTAGCGTATGCGCTATTTCCACGAGCTAAGAAATTATCTTGGAATACTTTATAAACTGCATCTGGAATGGTAAAGTCTGGATAATTAAATCCATAACTTTCTTTTGCGTGTTTTCCATCGACATCACCTAGAGGAGAACCATGAACTTTACTTGTTCCTTGGTTAGCACTTCCATAGCCTATGACAGTAGTAAAAATAACGACGCTAGGATTAGAATTGATAAAATTCTTTGCTTTGTTAATTGCTTTTTTAATATCATCAATATCATTACCATCTTTGCAAATAACTACATTCCATCCATCAGCAGCAAATCTTGCGGCTACATCTTCGTTTTCTGATTGAGCTAATGGACCATCAAGAGTAACATTATTCTTATCATAAAGAAGAATTAATTTGTTTAATTTTTGGAATCCAGCATATTGAATTGCTTCTTGGCTAATTCCTTCTTCTAAGCAACCATCTCCACATAAGCAATATGTATAATGATTATAAATTTTTTGATCATATTTTGCCTTCAACATTGTTTCAGCCATAGCAAGTCCAACAGCTTCAGCAATTCCTTGGCCTAAAGGACCACTAGAAACATCGACTCCAGCAGTTACACCAACTTCAGGATGCCCAGGAGTAATACTTCCAAGTTGTCTAAAGTTTTGTAAATCTTTAGTGGTAATTGCATATCCACATAAATGAAGGATAGTATAAAGTAAAATCGAAGCATGTCCGCTAGAAAGAACAAATCTATCACGATTAATCCAATCTGGATGTTTTGGATCAGCTATAACAAAATCTTTAAATAATTCATAAAGAATTGGTGCACTACTTAAAGCCATACCTGGGTGACCAGATTTTGCTTTATTAATGCAATCAATACAATAACTACGAATTGTAGCAACAGCCAACTCATCAATGTTTTTTGGGTTTTCAAGATCGATTTTTTTCATTTATTTTTCCTCCTTAACAACTAAACCTAACTCTTTTAATTGATCATCACTAACTGGACGAGGAGCATTTGTCATTGGGCAAACACCACTTAAATTCTTTGGGAAAGCAATAACATCGCGAATATTATCAGTTCCACTAAGAATCATAGTTAGACGATCAAGTCCAAAGGCTAAACCACCATGAGGTGGAGTTCCATATTTTAAGGCATCACAGAACCAACCAAACTTCTTTTTAATATCTTCATCACTAACACCTAAAACTTCAAAAATTTCTTTTTGTAAATCTTGATCGAATATTCTTAAACTGCCGCCACCAGCTTCGTATCCATTAATTACGATATCATAAGCATATGAATAAACTTGTTCTGGATGTGTTTTTAATTTATCTAAATCTTCATCACATGGTCGAGTAAATGGATGGTGCTCTGCAACTATATGTCCATCATCGCTCATGCCAAATAATGGGAAATGAGTTACCCAAAGAAGATCATAAGTATTTGGCTTAATTAAGCCTAAATCATGTGCAAAAGCACTTCTTAAAGCTCCTAAACCAAAATAAACATTCTTTTTGTTGTTTCCGGCAGCAACGAATATAACGTCGCCATCTTTTGCTTCCATTTTTTCTTTAAGTTCAGTTAGAATTTCTGGTTTATAGAATTTTGCTAAACTACTAGAAATCGACTGATTTTCACACTTAAACACACCAAATGCTTTCATGTTGAATTTATTTGCTAATAAATTATATTCATCAATTTTCTTTCTTGATGTAGCTTCTGCAACACCATCAACCTTTATGGCACTAATATAATTTGCATCATTATAAGCATTAAATTCACCTTTATTTAAAATGTCTTTAACGTCTTCTAATAGCATTCCAAATCTTGTATCTGGTTTATCGCTACCATATTTAGATGTTGCTATATCATAAGGTATCTGTCTTAAAGGTAATTTCACGTCATATCTGATTGTTTCTTTAAATATCTTTTGAATTAAACCTTCAGATAAAGTTAAGATTTGTTCTTCATTTAAAAATGAAGTTTCAATATCGATTTGAGTAAAATCTGGTTGTCTATCTGCTCTTAAGTCTTCATCTCTAAAACATTTAGCAATTTGATAATATCTTTCAAAACCCGCAACCATCAGTAATTGTTTATATAATTGAGGTGATTGTGGTAATGCATAAAATGAGCCATGATGTAATCTTGATGGAACAAGATATTCTTTTGCTCCTTCTGGTGAAGAAAGAGTTAAAGATGGTGTTTCAATCTCTAAGAAATCAAGTTTATCGAGATATTCATGGACACATCGAACAATTTTAGCACGCACAAAGAATCTTTTTTGCATGACTAATCTTCTTAAATCAAGGTAACGATACTTTAATCGAACATCTTCTAAAGCGTCGGTATCATCAGCAACGATTATTGGAGGTTGTTCAGAAGTATTAATGACCTTAATACTTTCAGCAATTACTTCAATTTCTCCAGTAGGTAAATTTTGATTTGGTTGGTCTTTTTTAGAAACTTTTCCATGAACAGAAATAACATATTCATTTCTTAAATCTGGAATCTTCACATCATCAGTTTTAACTGTAACTTGAACAATTCCCCAACGATCTCTTAAATCAATAAAAAGTAAGCTGCCAAGGTTTCTTTTCTTAGCAACCCAACCTAAAATATCAACTTCTTTTCCAACATCACTTATTCTTAATTCACCACAATGGTTTGTTCTTTTATATTCTTCCATATTAATTTATCCTTTTATTCGTGATCGTGATCATGTTCATCTTCGCCAAATAGTTTATCTATTTCTTCAAGTAAGTCTTCATCTTTAATTGTTTTTTGCTCTTGTGAGGCTAAATTTTTAAGATTTACTTTATTTCCCTTAACCTCATCATCGCCAATAATAATTGCATATAAAGCGTTTCTTCTTTCAGCTTTTTTGAACATTTGACCCATACCTTTATTTTCTAAGCAAACATCACAATTATATCCATTTATTCTTAAGAAATTTGTAAGTTCAAACGCTTTATTTTGCGCATCATTGCCCATTGGCATTACATAAAAATCTAACGGTTCGTCAATATCTTCCGGGAATAAATTATCATCAGTCATAAGACTAACTAATCTTTCAATTCCAAAAGCAAAACCAACGCCTTCTAAATCGGGACCGCCAACTTCTTTAACTAAATTGTTATAGTGACCTCCACCACCAAGAGCGCCATAATCTTTACCTTGAGATGAAGTATAATGATATTCAAAAACAATACCTGAATAATAATCTAAACCACGTACAAGATTCTTATCAATTTCAAATGGAATATCATTATCTTTTAAATATTTCTTTATTAAATCAAAAGATTTTTTGCTTTCATCAGAATAATAATCTTCAATTGATGGAGCATTTTTATTAATTTCTATATCATGTTCTACTTTGCAATCAAGAATTCTTAAGATATTAATGTTATATCTATCTTTGCAATCTTCACACATTTCATCGATGTGTTGCGAATAATATTCTTTAAGAGCTTTTTGATAGTTCTCTCGAGTTTCTTTATCACCTAACGAATTAATTTGAAGTTTAATGTTCTTAAAACCAAGCATTTTTAAAGAATTATATCCAAGTAAAATCGCTTCAATATCGTGATAAGTTGAAGAAACTCCAACTGATTCAACGCCAAATTGATTAAATTGTCTATATCTACCTTGTTGAGGTCTTTCATATCGGAAACATGGCCCAACATAATACGCCTTAACTGGATAATCTTGATTAGCAAAAAGTTTTTCATTAACTATACTTCTTATGACTCCAGCGGTAATTTCAGGTCTTAAAGTAATCGATCTATCCCCTTTATCAACGAAGGTATACATTTCTTTTCTTACAATATCACTACTTTCACCAGTAGAACGTAAAAATAGCTCGCTATACTCCATTATTGGAGTTCGAAACTCTTTATAATCATAGCTTTCAGCAATTTTTGAAAGCAAATTTTCTACATAAGTATACTTAGATGCTTCTTTTAGAATTACATCGTGCGTCCCTTTTACAATATTAAACATAATAAAACCTCTTAACTTAATTATTATAAATAATTAAGAGCAATTAATAAAGATTAAAAAGCCTAAAATCAATGAATAACACGTTTTATTTCGTATACACTTGATATATTTTTTAAACTTTGGAATATTTGTTGCAACATATCAGTACTTGCAACATAAATTTGACAAGAAATTGTTGTTGTATTAGTGTCAGTATGCATTTTTGCGTTAAACTCAGTTAGCTTAATTTTAAAAGTTGATAATGTATTCATTACATCCGTAACTAAATTGTTACGGTCGTTACATTCGATAGCAATATCCACTGGATAAAGATTTCCAGCAATGTTCTTTTTCCAATAAACATCGATTAATCTCGTCTTTTCTCCACGAATATTTGGGCAATCTTTTCTATGAACCGTAATTCCCATACCTTTTGTAATGTATCCAACTATTTCATCTCCAGGAATTGGTGTGCAACAGTTACCAAGAGTAACTTTAACGCCTTCACCGTTCTCTATATAAACTGGCGAATTTGAAGAATCAATTTGTTCTTTCTTTGATAAGGTAACTTCGCTCTTAGCTTTCTTCTTTAAACCTGCGTAATCACAAACAGCACTTGCAGTAGGATTTTTCTTACTAATATTAAAGAATAATTCATTAATATCAGAACAATGGTAGTTATTTAGTATATTTTCAGTGTTTAAAATATCATCAATTTTTGCAACATCTATACCTCTTTCATTAAAAGCGGCTATGCATAATTCTTTACCTTTTGAAATGCTTGATAATTTAACATCATCGTTTTGTTTTTGTAAAAACTTCTTAATATGTGATTTAGCACTACTTGTCTTAACAAGATCTAGCCAATCTTGGCTTGGGCCAGGTGAAGTTTTACTAGTTTTTATTTCTACAACATCTCCAGTTTTAAGAATAGTACTTAATGGTACATAAGTTCCATTTACTGAGGCTCCAACTGCACTATCGCCTACTTTAGTATGAATTTTATAAGCCATATCAAGCGGCGTGGATCCAGATGGTAAATCAATAACTTTACCTTTTGGAGTGAAAACAAAAATATTAGCTTCAAAGATATCTTTAGATAGGTTATCTAGATATTCTTGAGCATTTGCATCTGTATTTTCTTTTGAAATAGATACAAAATCACGGAACCAGTGCAACTTTTCTTCGATATCACGTTGTTCTTCTTTTGCATCGTAATGCTCTCCTTCTTTATATCTCCAGTGAGCAGCAACACCGGTTTCAGCAACTTCATCCATTTCTTTTGTACGAATTTGTACTTCAAAAATGTTTCCATCACCCGATATGATTGTTGTATGTAAAGATTGATACATATTTGATTTAGGGACAGCAATATAATCCTTAAATCTTCCAGGAATAGGTTTATATTCTTGGTGTATTAATCCTAAAAGTTCATAACAATGTAAGGTTGTATCGGTAATAATTCTTAACGCCAAAACATCATAAATTTCATCGAATTTACGGTTCTTTTCGTACATTTTCTTATAAATCGAGTAGATTGACTTTACTCTTGATTCAATATCAAAAGGAATATGTGCTGTAAAAGCAATATCGCCAAGTTTCTTTTTAAAGTTATTAAGAGCTTTTCCACGTTCACGAACACGATTATTTACTAATTCACTTATTTCATTATAAATAGATGGCTTTAGTACCTTTAGTGACAAGTCTTCTAGTTCACTCTCGACTTTATAAATACCTAAACGATGTGCAATAGGAGCAAAAACTTCAATTGTTTCTTTGGCTAAAGCTAATTGTCTTTCTTTTGATAAAGACTCGATTGTACGCATATTATGCAAACGATCAGCTAATTTAATAATAATGACACGAACATCTTTTGCCATTCCAAGGAAAATCTTACGATGATCTTCAGCTTCAAATTCTTCTTGAGTTCTATGGGACAATTTAAGTCTTTGAATTTTTGTTAATGAATCGACAATCTTGGCACAATCTTCACCAAACATATCTTCAATATCTTGTATTGTTGTTTCAGTGTCTTCAACTACATCATGCAAGAATGCTGCTTCAATAGTTACAGGACCAGCTTGTAATTGTGCGCAAATATAGGCAACCTCAATAAGATGTTGCACATATGGTTCTCCACTTTTTCTAAATATTCCAGCATGTTTCTTTTCTGCGAATTTGTATGCTTTTAAAATATTATCTCTATCTGCTTGATTATGAATGTATGTAAAAAATAATTCTTTTACATCTTCATAAGTGTGCATTGGATAACCACCATTAGGCACTAAAACTACTTTCTTTTCGTTAATTTCTTCCATATCTATTATTTTACACTCAATTATTTTTTAGAAAACATAGAAACAATAAATTGAGCATTTATATATCCACGATAATAATTTAAACTCAATTGGCCCACTAAATTTACAAATTCATAGTCAAAAATTGTTTTATCGTAATTAAAATAGACTATCGATGAATTAGGATTAATTTTTGTAATTAAGTGTTTACCATCTCTACTCTTTTGAAGGAAATTAGTTTTAACCTCTTTAATTTCAAAATTTGGAGCTTGAAAGCCTTGACCAAAAGGGGATAATTTATCGATTACATCATAGTTTTCTTTAGTTATTTCTGACAAATTTATATTAATATATTTTTCATTAACTTCGACAAATGGATGTTTGGAAGCGGCTTTTTCGAAACGCTCTTTAAAAACACTATAATCACTTTTATTTAAAGATAATCCACCAGCATTTTCGTGACCACCATAAGTTAAAAGAATATCCTTTAAATCATCTAGAATGATATTAATATTAAAACCATTCCTGCTTCTTAAACTGCCTTTATAAATGTTTGGATTATTATGTTCTTCAATTAGAACAACAGTTGGTTTATTAAACTCATCCATAAATCTTGAGGCTAATAGTCCAGTTAACCCTTCTTTTACATCGTTCCCTAAAACAATAATTATCGAATTATTACTATCATCAATTTTTTCGTTATCTTTTATTAAATCAGAAACCATTTGCTTTCTTGATAGATTAACATTATTAATCCAAAGTGAAGTTTTGCTTATAAATTCTGTATCCGAAAAATTAACAAAATATCGGACTATATCGAATAAATGCGAATCGTTAACGATTCTACCAATGGCGTTTATTTTTGGTGCAACAGTCATCGAAATATCTCTTTCAGTTATTGGACCATATTCTTTTTTAATTAATAAGCAAATATTCTTATATTTATTCTTATTTAAGGAAGCTATTCCAAGTTTAGCAATTATTCTATTTTTATCGTTTAGAGGCATTAAATCACTGATTGTTGAAATCATCCCTAGTACCAATAAATATTCATCCGTAAAGCCAAGATATGCCTCACTAAAGAAAAAAGCTAAGCTACCAGCAGACATATTGATTTTTGAAAAATTACTTATTATAGGATGAAGAATAAATTTAGCATTTGGTAAAACATCTTCTCTAGTATGATGATCCATAATAACAACTTCCATTCCAAGAGAATTTGCATATTCCACTTCATCAACTAAAGTGATTCCATTATCTACCAAAACTAAAACTCTATAACCAAGATTATAGAAACGATCAATATTATTTTTTGTTAATCCATAACCATCAGTTTCTCTATAAGGAATGTAAAATCCTGGCGTAAAATCATTTGTTTTAAGGGTAAGATAAATGATTGATGTTGACATAATTCCATCACAATCGTAATCGCCATAAATTAAAATCTTAGCTTTGCTTCTTACTTTTTCTCTTAAATAGTTGGCACAAACTTCGATATTATCGTACCCTAAAAAATCAGGTAAATCGTTAATTGATAATTCTTTTGCTAAATCATCATATTCTTTATCTGTTAAGCTATAATAGTCCAATATCTTTGATTTAAAATCTTTCATACAAATCTTAAAAAGACCACTTACGTGGCCTTATAAACTAATCGTTAATTCCAATAAAGGTCGCTTCTTCTGGGCCATCCCCTTTATCAGTTTTATTTTTCTTGGCAAGTCTCTTATTACGATGTGAAGTATAATTTTCGCTAATTCTACTCCCGATTGATCCAAAGAACGAACTGAATAAATAAGTAATGTTAACAGTTAATGCTTTATAGAATAAAATCATAAGCAATAAACCAAGAATTACAAACACTACAAAGTAGGTTGTAAATGTTTTAGCAAATAAGAAACTAATTAAAATAAAGCTTGATAAAATCGACATAATTATAACGTTTGAATGACTTAAAGAAATAGCATAATTACTATCTTCTTTTAATCCGGCAATATTAGATTTATCAAGATGCTTTTCCTTCTTGATAGACTTTTCATAAACAAAGTAATTATCAAGTATTGCAAACCCTAAAATAACAAGTAAGACAACACCTAAAGTAATTTGACTAGAGAATGTTCCACGAATCAAACTGAATATTCCAGTTGTAATCGTAACAATTGTTCCAACAAAGATTAAGCTTACTAATCCTCGAGAAATACCAAATCTAAGTATCATATAAACTCCAATTATTGCGCAACCAATCGCTGCAAATAATAAGCAATAATAATTGATTGTATCATCATTAACATTCGTAACGCCTTTTAACGCAACATCTTCAAAGTTAGAGACATTATTATAATCAACGATTAAATATTGAAGAGCATCATCAACACTTACATTATCTAACATATGGGAGTCATCGACATAAGCGCTAACTTTTGTATTTTCATCTAAAATATTCTTTAATTCAACAATGTAATAAACTTTTTTAAGAGTTTCCTTGTTGTTAGCATAATTCTCTTTATAAGAATAAGTATAGGTGAGAACATCGTTATATTTAACGTTGGTAGTTGTTCTTGCATCTTTACTTGTATCAAAAGTATATAAATTATTTAAAACCTTTGTTTCCAAGTCCGAAACGCTTTGAATACGACTATTTTCATTATAATTAAATTGAATATAGATACGTGATGAAGTCACAGTATTTGAACTGGTATTATAAATATTTCCATTAATTAATTGGAAACTTGTCATACCAATAATACTAGCAATCAATAGAGCAACAGCTGAAATTCCAAAGTATTTTGTTTTATTTTTACTTGTAGATTTTTTGAATGAATCAAAGTAAGTTGGTTTTTCATCTTTAGATAAATCTGGAATCTTCTTTCTCTCCACCATTAATAAATTAAGATGGTCAGCAATAAATGTTGAATTGCTAAGGAAATAGTATAAACCACGTAAACATAAACCATTGATGACTAAATTAAGTAAGCCACCAAGAATTAATACAGCACCAATTGAAAGCATAATACTATTAGGAATAAGATAAGCAACTAAACCTAAAAGGATTGTAATAATCGAAAGATCAGCTTGAATACTGATAGTTCGTTTACTAGCTTCTTGATTTGCTTTACGTAAATTTTTACCTTTATAAAGTTCTTCTTTAACCGCTTTATAGTAGGAACAAGCACTAAATATTGAGACAACTGCTAAGGCAATAAGTGCAATAACAGTACCAATATTAAACTCGGCACCAAATGAGTTAAAGATTGCTAAAGTGACTAAAAGCATCGCTGGAGTCATGCTAATTGAAGCAAGTGATCCTAAGCCATAATTTAATACTAAGAACAATCCAACAACTACAAAGGCTACAAGAGTCGAAATAAGTAAAGATGACATAACAATCGATTGATATGAACCATATGTATTGCCATGATAAATTAAGTTTTCAATAAACGCCGAAACATTGTTGCTAGCAGTATTAATATAATCTTTATTAATTAAGGTAACTTTATAATCAAGAGCCGAAGCATTGAATTTGCTACATACGATGTTAGCTAATCTATTAGCAAGTGTCGCATCATTATTAGCATCTGTAATAAAGCCAGTATACTTTAATTGAGTAAAAGTTTTATTTGGGTTTGCACTATCATAATCGTAGAATAAATTTTCTGCTTTAGTAGCATCGATTCTATCGATGTAAGCCTCAGTTTCCTTTGTATTAGCACTAGTATTATCTTCAATAATTGTGGACATAGAATAGGTTTCTGAATCCCAATTATTGACAATATAAAGATAGTTTTCATTCTTTGTTTCTTCAGTCTCGGTATCAGCAAATGGTTTAACTTCGCTATTACTTAAAGAATGAACACTATTAGCTTGTGTATCATCTTTCTTAGTTCCGTTAATATTTTCATATAACTTAGTCTTGAAATCCTCAGGTTTAGCAAGAGGCAAAACAATAACTGGTGAGTTATCGGTATAATCAACATAAGCTTTACCAGATGAGATAAAATCGGCACTATCAAGTAAAATCTTACCACTATAATCCATGGCTTGAACTCCACCATCAAAATTTAAGAAAGTTGAAACATAGGTATTAATTTCACTCTTATCTTTAAAGGATAAACGAATTGTATCATTTCCTTCGTTTTCAAGTTCGTAAGTGGAAATGTTAGCTTCATCTAAACGGGTTTTAAAAACATCACTAATAGCTTTGATAGCGTCGCCATCAGTAATATCTCCTTCATTTTTTGTACCATCATCTTTTAAACTTATTTTGTATACAAAATTTTGACCAGAATCATAATCGGCACTGGCATTAATTGACAACACAACTGGAACGAATCCCGTAAACACACTTATCAAAACGCTTACACAAAGTAAGATATATGCTATAAATCGCTTCACAAACTGCCTCCATCTCTTATTTATAAATAATTTATAAATAGATATTAACTATACGCATTTAAATATACCTTAAATCGCTATAAAAAACAATCGAATATTTAGTCGTTTTTCTTGATAATTTTCGTCAATATTTCAACTCCTGTTTTTGTAATTTGTCGACCTTGTTTAGTCCTCTCGATAAAACCACTATTTACTAAATAAGGTTCATTAATATCCCGAATGTTAATTACGTTTTCATTTAAAACGCTTGCTACAGCTTCTAAAGAAACTGGTTTACCACCAAATTTCTTTGATAAACACGATAATATTTGAATATCAACTTCACTTAAACCAAACTCGTTTATGTTAAGAAACTTAAAAGCTTCAAGGATATTTTGTTCATCAAATTTCTTGATTCCATAAAAAACCGAATAGTCTAAAATTCGTTTCAGAATGTTGTTTGCGACCCTTGGAGTTTTTCGGCTTCTAGCCGCAATTTCTTTGATGGCCGAAACAAGTAAATGAAGATGGATTTTTTTAGCATTATTTTGAATAATTTCTTTAAGTTCGTTTGAAGTATAATAATTAAACTTAAAAATAATCCCAAAACGATCTCTTAAAGGAGTCGAAATCGAACCAGCCATTGTCGTTGCTCCAATTAATGTAAAAGGAGATAAATCAAGCGTTATAGCCTTACTATTCTCTTCACTCTTATAAGTTATATTTATTTTGAAATCTTCCATTGCACTATATAAAATTTCTTCGACCTCACGGTCTAAATTATGAATTTCATCAATAAACAAAATATCACCTGGGTCAAGCGTCCCTAAAATTGATACCATATCCTGAATCTCTTTTATGGCAGATGCACTTACAGTTACAATTTTTGCCTTCATTTCATTCGCAACCACATATGCTAATGACGTTTTCCCTAGTCCTGGAGGTCCATAAAATAACATATGATCCAATACGGTTTTTCGCTTTTTTGCACTAAATATATAAACTTTTAGTTCTTCGATGATGGTTTTTTGCCCAAAATAATTCTCTATTAGAGTTGGACGTAAGTAATTATCGTTATTTGGCATAACTATTTATCTCTTTTATAGCTGATTTTAAGGCTTCACTATCATTTAATGAATTCGGCAATACATTTAAGGCATGACTAATATCTATAGATTTGTATCCAATTTTCTTTAACGCTTTAAAAACATTCTCATATCTAAAGAAATTATTGTTATCAAAATCATCTAATTTGTTGAATAACTCTACAATTATTCTATCTGCCCTGCATCCAACGCCTGGAATAACTACTAATTCACTACTATTTTTCGACTTAATTAAGTATATTATCTCGTCTACACTTAAATTGTTTAATAACGCCATTGCAGTCTTTGAACCTACTCCATTTACGGTCATAAGCTTGTTAAAAAGCTTTAATTCTTTGGATGTCAAAAATCCATATAAAAGATATTCTTCCTCTTTTATAACATCTACAACATAAAAAGTGTAATCATCATTCAGATGATAATTTTTAAGATTTGAAGTAAAAATCTTAAAACCAACATTATTTACGTTTAAATCAACATAATCTTTACCAACTTCAACTACTTTACCAATTAGAAAATCTAGCATTTACTAAGTAAAGCATGAATAGAGTTTTATTCGTAGAAATCAAAACTAAAATCTTTTAACTTAACTGTATCACCATCTTTTGCACCCATTTGATGTAATTGTTTATCAACACCAATTTTATTTAGATAAGTTATAAGTCTCATCATTCCTTCATCAGTTGAAATATTTATAATATCATAAGTTCTTTCAACTCTTGTTCCACTAATAACAAAGGTATGGTCGTCAGTTTTTGTAATGGTGAATATTGGTTCTTCGCTTGTTGCATCATAAACTTTTTCTTTATCTTTTTCTTCAAAGACAGGATAAGTTTGAGCAGTTTTTAGTAAGTCATAACAAGCATACAAAACCTTATCAAGACCTTCATCAGTAATACAAGAAATTGGAATAACCTTCTTACCAACTTGCTTTTCAAACTTTTTAAGTCTTTCTTCTGCGCCTTCTTCATCCATCTTACTAGCAACAATTACTTGTGGACGATCAATCAAATGCATTCCATAATCTTTTAACTCATTATTAATTGTGTTATATGCTTCAAAAGGATCACGAATGCCACTCATATCGACCATATGAATTAAAACCTTACATCTTTCAATATGTCGTAAAAATAGCAATCCAAGCCCTTTTCCTAGATGTGCGCCTTCAATTAATCCTGGCATATCAGCTAGAACAAATGAATTTCCATCTTTTGTTGTAGCAACGCCTAAATTTGGTACTAATGTCGTAAAATCATAATCGCCAATTTCCGCTTTGCAGTTAGTAACACAACTAATAAAAGTAGATTTACCAACACTTGGATAACCAACAATGCCAACATCTGCTAATAATTTTAATTCTAAAATGACACGTTTAGTTTCTCCTGGAAAACCATTTTCGGCAATCTTTGGAGCCTTATTTCGTGAATTCTTAAAAGCTTCATTTCCACGACCACCACGACCACCTTTACAAATTAAATAAGTCTTTCCAATCTCATCCATATCACAAATAAATTCGTGGTTTTCTTCTAAAAAAACAACCGTTCCAATAGGAACATCAATATAAACATCTTCTGCTTTTCGGCCATACATGCTCTTAATATCACCTTTGCAACCATCCATGGCTTCAAAAGTTTTTGAATGTCTAAAGTTAACAAGAGTTGTCGTTGTTGCTGAGCATCTTAAATAAATACTTCCGCCACGACCGCCATTTCCACCGCTTGGACCGCCTAATGGTCTATTCTTTTCATGGATAAAAGCAATGGCACCATCGCCACCTTTTCCACTTCTTAATTCGATAATTACTCGATCAACAAATAAATTCATAATGATTGTTTCTTTAAAAGAAAACCACCTTTTTAACAGGTGGCTTTACTTACTTTTTTAATTCGTAAACGCTGACTCTCTTCTTGTCTTTGCCAACTCTTTCGAATTTGACATATCCAGCTTTAGTAGCGAATATTGTATCATCACTACCTTTTTTAGTATTAATTCCTGGATGGACACGAGTTCCACGTTGTCTATAAATAATTGCACCTGCTTTGCAAACTTGACCATCACCGAGTTTGGAACCTAATCTACGACCAGCACTATCACGGCCGTTCTTAGTACTACCAACACCTTTATGGGATGCAAAGAGTTGAATGTTAAGTTCAAATCTGAATTTCATAGTTATACTCACCTTTCCTTTTATAATTCTTTAATTACAATGTTATTAGAATATTTAGTTTCAAGGGTTTTCAATTGAGTAATGATTGTTTTAATAACGATATTATCGTCATTATTTGGCTTTTGCACCTTAACAACAACATCACCTGACTCAACATGCATTAAGTAATTTTTATCATCTTTGATTGCGTTTAATCCACCAATAACAATTGATGAAACACAAGCACAAACTAAGTCAATTCCATTACTTTTTTTATAATCAGCATGTCCCAAAACACTAAAATCTATAACATCACCATCAACAACATGATAATTTACTTTAATCATTATTGATTAATGGCTTCAATAGTTAAGCAAGTATAAGGTTGTCTATGACCAATTGTTCTATGGTAATTAGATTTTGATTTATACTTGTATACTTTAATCTTCTTGCTTAAGCCTTGTTTTTCAACTTTGGCAACGACTGTAGCACCCTTAATATAAGGATCGCCAGTCTTAATTGACTTATCGCCAACTAATAAAACTTTATCAAAAGTATATTTTGAACCAACTTCTACATCGAGTTTTTCGACATAAATCTTTTGGCCAACTTCAACTTTGATTTGTTTTCCGCCAGTTAAAATTATTGCGTACATATGTGTATTCCTCCTCTTTAAAAAATTACTCGCTATTAAGGTGAAAATTGAATTTCTTGGATACCTTTTTTAAGCGGTTGTAGCTAAATAGAGTTACAACGTAAGAATTATACATATATTTAGTACGAGTGTCAAACAAGAAAATACTTAAAATAACTAAAAAAACATCGGATTAGGAGTGTAAAATGCTACTTCCACGTAAATTGCCAACCACCAGGTAATTTAATCGTCGAAGATTTACTCATAAAAAGACGATAAACACAAACAGCAGTTATTGCAATAACCATAACAGCCATCACTGCTGCTATAGTAATCGCTTCACCAACTCGAATATTATCAAGTTCGCTATCAGTTAAGGCTACTCTATTCATACTTTTCCTCCTTTCACTAGGTAATGGGAGGGAATTATGAAAAATTATAAATTTTTTAATTTTTCTTCGATTTCTTTTTTCTGCTCCTTATATTTTTCGTACTTATCTTTTTCTAAATCTAGTTTAGCTTTAGGGGCTTTTGCAATAAAGTTTTTGTTGCTTAAAAGTGCTTCACTACGCTTAATTTCAGCATTCATTTGCATTAAATCTTTCATTAAATTATCTTTTAGTTCGTCCTTATTTATATTATCTAAAATATAAATAGTTAAATTTGATAAAACGATACTTGTTGAGTTTGGAACATCGTTTTTAACAATCTCTAAACTATTAGCAAATGAGAAACGATTAATATAATCAAATAATTCTTCAATATTTTTATCGCATTTAATTCTAATATCAACATGTGCATTTGGAGCAAGTTTATTATTAACTTTATAAGTTCTAATCGCATTAATTATTGAATTTAATGTTTCGCCTTTTTCTTCACATGATTTAAAAACAAGTTTCTTATCGTATTCTGGATAAGATTCAAGCATAATTGATTCTTTTTTATTTGGAAGATTTTGGTAAATTTCTTCAGTTATAAATGGCGAGAATGGATAAATCATCATTACGACAGCTTTTAAAACCTTAAGTAACGTGAAATAAACGCCTTCTTTATAGTATTTTTCGCTATTTAAACTAACTTTTGTCATTTCGATATAGAAAGAACAGAAGTCATCATAAACAAAGTTATATAAAACACTAGAGGCAATTCCATACTCATATTTATCCATAGACTTAGTAACTTTTTGAATCGTTTGTTCGAGTTTTGAAAGAATAAATTTATCGACTGTGCCGAGCTTTTTAATATCAATCTTAGTTTCGTTATAATCTTCAGGAATATTCATTAATATGTAACGTGCACTATTCCAAATCTTATTTAAATAGTTTTGGCAAGATCTGACCTTTTCTTCTGAATAACGCATATCTTGTCCTGGAGCTGCAGTTGTTGCTAAGAAATAACGTAAACTATCTACACCATATTTATCAATAACATCGAATGGGTCGATACCATTTCCTAATGATTTGGACATCTTGCGACCTTGCGAATCACGGACTAAACCATGAATAACAATGTGCTTGAATGGTGTTTTATTAGTAAAATGCAATCCTTGGAAGTACATTCTAGCCACCCAAAAGAAAATAATATCGTATCCGGTAGACATACAATCTAAAGGATAATAACGTTCTAAATCCTTAGTTCTTTCAGGCCAACCCATAGTTCCAAAAGTCCATAAAGCACTTGAAAACCATGTATCTAGTACGTCTTCATCTTGAACCCAATTTCCACTATTATCAGGTATTTTATCGCTTACTAGTAGTTTATTAGTAGTTTCATTGTAATATACTGGTATTCTATGGCCCCACCATAATTGTCTACTTATACACCAATCATCACAATTAGACATCCAACGCTCAAGAACTTTTTCAAATCTCTTAGGATAGAAAATAGCTTTATCAGCGGATTTTTGTTGTTTAAGAACTGCATCAGCTAATGGTTTCATTTTAACAAACCATTGCTTAGATAATATTGGTTCAACTACTGCATCACTTCTTTCAGAATGGCCAACTTGGTGAATCATATCTTCAATTTTTACAAGATTGCCATCTTTTTTAATATTCTCTAAAAGTAATTCTCTACAATCATATCTATCCATACCAGCATATTTGCCAGTGTTTTCAGCCATAGTTCCATCAACATTCATAATAATAGGATGTGGTAAATTGTATTTTTGTCCAATAATCCAATCGTTTGGATCATGAGCAGGCGTGCATTTCATAGCACCAGTTCCGAACTTAATATCAACATATTCATCGGCGATAACAGGAAGTTCTTCACCATTTGCTGGGTTTATTACTTTTCTACCAATGCACTTCTTATATCGTTTATCGTTTGGATTAACGCAAATACAAGAATCGCCAAACATTGTTTCAGGTCTAGTTGTTGCAATTGTTAAGAATTCATCCTTGTTATCTACAAATACATATTTAAAATAATAAAAACTTCCTTTATCCTCTTTATATATAACTTCAATATTGCTAAGAGCGGTCTTCATTTTTGGATCCCAATTAACAATTCTTTCGCCTCTATAAATTAATCCTTCATCATAAAGTTGTTTAAAAACTGTATAAACAACTTTTGAAAAACCTTCATCTAAGGTGAATCTTTCGCGAGAATAATCAAGCATTAAACCGGTTTTAGCCCATTGTTCATGAATGATTTTACTATACTCATCCTTCCATGCATATGCTTGTTGCATGAATGCTTCTCTACCTATTTTAAAACGAGAAGTACCCATCTCAGCTAATCTTTTATCTACCTTAGCTTGTGTAGCAATGCCTGCATGATCGCATCCAGGTAAATATAAAACATCAAAGCCTTTAGCCTTTTTATATCTACAAGTTATATCTTGAATTGTGGTATCGAGCGTATGGCCAATATGTAGTTTTCCAGTAACATTTGGAGGAGGAATAACCATAGAAAATTTTTCTTTACTAACATCTCCTGCAGTAAAGTATCCCTTGTTCTTCCAATTCTCATATTTACCTTCTTCAACTTTTTTAAAGTCATAACGTGTTTCTAATGCCATAAAACTCTCCTATTTCAATTCACTATCTATCTTATTTTTAAGACCAATCAAACTTTTCTTATCTTTAATACTAACCATTAAAACCGAATTGTTGGCATCCTGTCCAAACTTTTGAACAAGATTTTTTATAATTTGTGCTTTGCCACTTTGATTAAGTTTATCACATTTAGTCATGACAAGAACATAATGATAACCAGTCTCTTTAACATAATTATAAAAATCCAAATCATCATCGCTAGGTTCATGGCGACTATCAAGCAAGAAAACAATTAATTTCAAATATTTGTTATCAGTGAAATAGTCTTCAATCATTTTTCCATAAAACTCATAATCAACATCTTTTTTACGACTAAATCCATATCCTGGACAATCTACAAAATAGAATTTATCTTCAACAATATAATAGTTTAAAAGACGAGTATGACCAGGTTTATTTGATGTGAAGGCAAGATTTTTTTGATTGACTAAGGAATTTAATAAACTTGATTTTCCAACATTACTTTTTCCAACAAAAATCACTTCCTGGAGTCTTTTCTCAGGAAGTGATTTAACCCCATCACATGATTTAATAAAAACCGCCTTGCTAAAATAATAATCAGCCATATTATTCTCCGCCAAAGACAATTTTATAGGCATCATCAACGCATGTCATATATTCAATCTTCAAATTATCTTGGACTTCTTTTGGAAGTTCACTAACATTATTTTTATTCTTAATTGGAACAATTATCATCTTTATTCCACTTCTTAAAGCGGCTAAAGATTTTTCTCTTAAACCACCGATAGGAAGAGCGTTACCTCTTAAAGTAACTTCACCAGTCATAGCAATATCACCACTAACAGGTTTATTCTTTAAACTTGAAATAATAGCAATTGTAATTGCAACACCAGCTGATGGACCATCTTTTGGAACAGCACCTTCTGGTACGTGTACATGAATATCATTCTTATCAAAAATACTAGAATCAATGTCGTATTTCTTGGCATTACTACGAACATAATCAAGTGCAATAGAACATGATTCTTTCATAACATCACCTAATTTTCCAGTTAAAACAAGATTGCCTTTTCCTGGGAAGTAAGTGACTTCAATTGGGAGAATATCTCCACCATACTCAGTATAAGCAAGACCAGTTACAACACCAACTTGACTGCCTTTTTCTTTCTGAGTACTGTCAAAAATCTCAATACCAAGATATGTTTTTACATCATGAGGTTTAATTTCAATAGATGTAAACTTTTTATTGATAATATCAACGCAAACTTTTCGACAAATACTATTAATTAATCTTTCGAGTTCCCGAACACCGGATTCTCTAGTGTATCTTTCAATCATAAAATCAATAGAACTATCGGTAAACGTAATAACCTCATCAGTTAATCCATTATTCTTAATTGCTTTTTCAACCAAGTGTTCTTTAGCAATATGTAATTTTTCAATTGCTGTATAACTATTTAATTCGATTAATTCGAGACGATCAAGTAAAGGAGCTGGAATATTTTCAAGATAGTTTGCCGTACAAATAAAGAGAACATTTGATAAATCAAAAGGTTCTTCAATAAAGTTATCAGTAAATTCTTTATTTTGTTCTGGATCAAGAACTTCAAGTAAAGCACTTGCAGGATTTCCATGATAAGACTTATCGAGTTTATCGATTTCATCAAGCAAAAATACAGGATTGTTCGTCTTTGCACGTTTTAATCCTTGAATAATTCTTCCTGGAGCACTACCAACATAAGTTCGTTTAAATCCACGAATTTCAGCCTCATCGCTTATGCCACCTAAACTAGATTTAACAAAGTTTCGTCCAAGCGCACGCGCTATAGATTTAGCTAAACTTGTTTTACCAGTTCCTGGAGGTCCATAAAAACAAAGGATAGGAGCTTTTAAATTGCCTGTCATTTGTTTAACGGCTAAATATTCAAGAATTCTCTTCTTTGGCTTTTCAAGACCATAATGATCTTCATCAAGAATCTTTTCAACATCCTTTAAATTATTATTGTCTTTAGTCTCTTTTGACCATGGTAAGCTTAAAAGTAAGTCAATATAAGTACGAATAAGACTAGATTCAAGCGAACCTTGAGGAAGCATTTCATACTTCTTCATTTCATCTTTAACTTTAGTCTTAATATTATCGGGATAATCACCCTTTTCAACTTTATCAATAATATGGTCAGGATCAGAATCATCATCGCCTTCACCTAACTCTTTCTTAATGGCTTTAAGTTTTTCTCTTAAGAAATATTCTTTTTGACTCTTTTCGGCTGAATCACGAACTTCATTTTGAATCTTTTGTTCAATTTCAGCGTCTTTAACAAGAGCCTTACAAATAATAATAAGTTTTAATAAACGGTCATTAGTATCTTTAGCTTCAAGAAGTTCTTCTTTTTGTTCAAGCGAACAATTAACATTCATACTTAAAAGATATGAAACTTCAGTTGCACTAATACCTTTAGTCAATCTATTAACAACATCTTTTGCATTTGATTCTAAAAGGACTGCTCCTTGGAATTTTTGCAATACATCAAACAAATTTTTAATTATCAGTTCTTCTTCTTTTGGATCTCCACTAACTTCAGGATAGATGATAGCATCGCAAAATATTGTTTCATTGAGTAAAGAATAATTTGAAATCTTTACACGATCAATAGCAACAAGTTTTGCTTTTAAACCACCCTTTACAGGTCCAACTTGAGAAATCCTACAAACCGTACCGACACTAAAAAGATCATCTAAGCCGTCAATTTGGTCTTTAGATGGATCTTTTTGTGAAACAATTAAAACATACGAATCATAGGTTGTTTGGGAATTATTTACAGCGTTGAGTGAAATTTTGCGCTCTATATATATAGTATCTGATTGACCAGGGAATAATATAAATCCTCTAGTAACAAGAACTGGTAGATTAAAAGGAACGTTTTGTTCAAACTTCATTCGATAACCTCCTTAGCAACTATAATTACTTAGCTGCTTTTTTATCTTCAGTTTTCTTTGAATCTGCTTTTTTAGCAGCAGGTTTTTCTTCTTTAGTATTGTTAGCAATAACAAATTTTTCAATCTTGCCTTGAATAAGTTGTTCTCTTAATTTGCTTTCTTGTGGTTTTAAAGCTTTTTCAACTTCTTCTACTTTCATACCATAAGTCTTAGCAAGGTTAGCATAGTAATCTTGAATTTCATTTGGAGCAACAACTAATTTTTCAACTTCACCAATCTTATTTAAGACTAAGAATTGAGTTAATCTAGCTTTAGCTTCTGATTGGAATTGTTCTTCAAGTTGAGCATCATTTAAACCAGTAATCTCTTTATATTGATCAAAACTTAAACCATTTTGTTGGATTTGATTGACCATATCTTTCTTAACAGCTGCTGTTTCGCTTGCAATAACTTGTGGAGCAACAACAACTTTAGCGTCATCAACAATAGCTTTTAAGATATCGTTGAATTGCTTATCTTTAGCTTGAGAAACTTTTTTGTTATTAATGTCATCTTTAACATGCTTTTCAAGAGTCTTAACATCAGTAACACCAGGTAAATTTAAACCTTTTGCGAAATCATCGGTAATTTCTGGATATTTCTTAGTTTTAACTTCATGAACCATACAGACAAATTTAGCTTTCTTACCAGCTAATTCTTTAACATAGTGTTCAGGGAAGGTAACTTCAACATCAACTTTTGATTCTGGTTTAGCACCGATTAATTGGTCTTCAAAACCAGGAATAAATGAATTGCTTCCAAGGACAAGGGAGTAGTTATCACTGCTTCCGCCTTCGAATTCTTTTCCATCAACATAACCTTTGAAATCCATAACAACTGTATCACCCTTAGCAGCTGGAGCATCAGTTTTAAGGACCCATTCAGCGTTTTGTTCTCTTAAGTGATCAACACCTTCTTTAACATCTTCATCACTAACACTGACTTTTTCTAGAGGAACATTGATACCTTTATACTTTCCAAGAGTAACTTCTGGGAAGCAAACGATTGTAAAAACAACCTCTAATTCAGTTGGACTAACTTTAGTTGGTCTAACATCTGGTCTATAGAAAACATTTAATTTATGTTCACTAACAACATCGCTAAACATCTTTGGAAGAACAATGTTCATAGCTTCTTCAAACATTTGTCCGCCGGAAATTCTTTCTTTAGCAAGATTAAGAGGGGCTTTACCCTTTCTAAAACCTTTAACTTGGACACCTTCTGCTAATTTTGCATATGCTTTATCTTGAGCATTGGTCCAATCTTTACCACCAATAGAGGCAGTAACTTCATAAACAGCATTTCCCTTATCAATTAATTTTGTAGCCATATTTAAAAAACTTCTCCTTATTCATTTGCGTACGATTAAAATTATATATTAGATTAAAATCTAATACAACAAAAAAGCATGGTAATTTTAAACTTAAAACTCTTCTAATATTCGCTTTCAATTATAGCGACTATATCGGAATATTTATCCATTTTATTTTTAGTAATATTTAGTTCTTTATAATAGTTATCATCATTTAAACTTACGCTATACATTTTACAAGCTGATTTTATTAAGGCGCCAATGAAACTATCGAGATCATTTTCTTCGATTTCATCAGGTAAACAATAAATAAAAGCTGGTCTAGCGATAACTGAAACATAGTTAAATATGCTTATATTTTTTTCAGTCATACTCATCTCTTTTAACTTAGAGCTTAGAAGCTTTTCAAATGAAGAAACATATGTGTAATAATCTCCGGGAATTATCGAGTAATATCGATTATTTTTCTTAAATGTTATCCTCTTATTTACTTTCGCATACATGGCATATTCAAGCAATAAAGAATAACTAGAATCAAAAGACATGTTTGTTTCGAGATAATTAACAACAACATCCTTGCAGGAAACACCTTGAGACTCTAATTCAAAAAGTTTTTTGATAGCATAAAGCTTTTCTTCTTTCACACCACTACTCAGCATTTCTTTAATATTATTTATGCTTGCGTCCTTATTTGGGTCAGATTGTTCAAAGTATTCTTTAAGTTGTTTTAAGTACTCGTCCATGCCATTTAAGTATTCTTCAGTTTTTTGATTAACATAAGGTAAACTCTTGAAATGCTCCTTTTCTTTTTCTAAATCATCGTATCTTTTAAAATAAATCAACAAAAAGAAAAGAGCTTTACTACTACTAATTAAATCCCATTTTTCTACTTTTTCTCTACTTTTGTAGTATTCATTTAATGCTTCCTCGTATTTATAGGTAGCTTCCAAACTCAAAATATTAAAAAGAAGATCTTCGGCATCATTTACATCAATTTGTTCGGCTAAAATGCTTTCATATAAGCCTTTTTCAAAAAGTTCTTTTATTTTTTTACTCATCTTATAAACCTCGTATTTTATTATATAGTTCAATCGCTACTTTTGCAGGAATAATTTGCTTTAATTCAGCAATTGAAGCATTTTTTAAATCATTTATTGTTGGATAGGCTTTATTTAAAAGTTCACATCTTTTTAATCCTAAACCATCGATTCCATCGTAAACACTCTTATACATCGATTTATTTCTTTGGTTTCTATGGGAACTGATTGCGAATCTATGAACCTCGTCTTGCATCCTTGTTAACATAAAGAATAAAGGCTTATTGTCATCCAAATTTATCACTTCACCATTTGAATTCATAAGAGAATTTGTTCGATGCTTGTCACTTTTTACCAATCCTGCAAGGTTAATTTTAAGCGATAGTTTATCTAGCACTTCTTTTACTACATTTATTTGTTCTAAACCACCATCAAGCAATATAAGATCAGGATAATCTTGACCTTCTTCTTTCAATCTTGAGTACCTTCTAAAAATTACTTCACGCATGCTTGATAAGTCATCTTTTTTGTTTTGTGATTCAATGTTGAATTTTCGATACATCTTTTTGTTAGGTTCACCGTTAATGAAACAAACCATTGCTCCTATAGCGTTTGTTCCTTGAAGATGAGAATTATCAAATAACTCGATTCTAAATGGAGTCTTGATTTTAAGCAAATTGCCTAAAGATTCAAGAATTTCTAACTTATCATCCTCTAATCTTGCGCTCATAAAATGCTCATCTAATCCTTCTTTTGCATTAATTTGAGCAATTGAAATTAGATCATATAATTTCCCTTTTGTTGGATTTAATACATTAGTATCGATGGCTCCATCTAACAATTCTTTTACTTCACTATTTCCAACAACAACTTCTTTAGGAAGAGAATTATATTGATAATATTGAAATATCATGTCGCTAACAAAATCATCAATTTCTCCGATTAATTCATAGACATAACTTCTTTTTGAAATCAATATACCTTTTCGAACAATTAAAATAGCAAGACAAAGATAGCCTTCACGAATATTATAGGCAAAAACATCGGCATTATCGTTATTTAATAGTTCTACATCTTGTTTATCATTGATATGATTTAAACTATCAAGAATCTTCTTATATTCTTCTGCATTTTCATAATCTAGGTTGTCACTATAAGTTTTTATTCTTGCCTTAACATCATTAACTAGACTTTTATTATCGCCTTTTAAAAATTTACGAATATTCTCGATAATTTCATCGTATTGTTCTTTCTTAATCTTGTTAATGCATGGAGCTAAACATTGACCCATATGATAATACAAACAAGCTTCATTAGGAACGTTTCTACACTTTCTTAATGGGTAAAACTTATTTAAAATATTTATCATTTCATAAGCATTTGTAGATTCAGGAAAAGGTCCAAAGTATTCACATCTTTTATCATTTACATTTCTAGCAATTGATATATATGGATCCTTAACTTTATGAATAGCTATATATGGATAATGCTTATCATCTTTAAGCAAAATATTATATCTAGGAAGATGCTTTTGAATTAGATTCATTTCCAAAATAAATGCTTCTTTTTCTGTGTTTGTAATAATTATTTCAAAATGGTCAACATGAAAAACCATTGCTGCAGTCTTGCCAGTATGAGGCCTTGTAAAATATTGAGTTACCCTATTTTTTAGGTTTTTAGCTTTGCCAATATAAATGATTTTATCATCGATGTCATGCATTAAATAACATCCTGGTTTATTAGGAAGTAAATTTATTTCATTTTGTAATCTTTCGTTCATTTTAAAGTAACAATCGTTGCTCCTGTGCCACCTTCTACATCGTCTCCAAGTTTAAACGAATCAACATATTTTAAAGTTTTTAAATGTTCATGAATCGCATTTCGAAGTTGTCCACTACCATAACCATGAATAATTTTAACAACATGTAAACCACGACTATAACAATCACTAAGATATTTGTCTAATGTGCTTAATCCTTCATCTATATGATATCCAACTAAATTTAAAGAAGAACTAAGACTTTTTTTACCAAAAATCATTCTATCAACATCAATTTGAGGTTGTTTATAAGTTGATGGTGCCGCTATTTTTTCACATTTATCGATATCTGTTTTTAAGGAAAAACCATCATGAGTAACAATAGTAACTTTTTTCCCATCAAGACGTGTTACCTTTCCTTGAACATCCAAACTCTTGATATCAACATAATCATTAAGTTCAATTTTCTCAATCTTTTTATTTGTGATTGATAAATTGTTAATCCTATCGATATATTCCTGACTATTCTTTTTATTCGAAGCCTTAAATTCATCAACAATATCATCGATTTCATCAATTTTTGAATCCATATAATCATCAAAATCAGATATTTTCTTATCCTTTAGTTTTGCTTCTCGATCATCTAAAGTTTTTTGTTTCTTGCTTAAATCAGCAGAGAGAGAATTTAGTTCTTTTCTTTTATCCTCAAGTTGAATATTCTTTTCATGAATTGTTCTTTCTTTATCTTCTAATAATTGAAGTTTTCTATCGTCATTATCGATATAATTTTGATTATATATAGCTTGAGCCCTATCAACAATTGAATCATTTAAGCCATATTTTTTTGCAATAGCAAAACCATAACTCTTACCGCTTACATCATAAATAATTCTAAAGGTTGGTTCGATATTCTTCTCATCAAAAATAAACGACGCACTCAAAACATTTTTGTTAGTTAGGCCAAATTGTTTAAGTAAAGTATAATGCGAAGTTATCATTGTTAAGCATTTTCTATTAAGTAAAAATTCAACAACAGCCATGCTAAGTGCTTCTCCTTCTTTTGGATCTGTTCCATTACCTAATTCGTCTATAACTACTAAATCTTTACTAGATATATACTTTAATAATACTGAAAGAATCGAAATATGAGCACTAAATGTTGAAAGGTTATTTTCAATTGATTGACTATCACCAATATCAACATAGATTTTCCTAAAGAATCCAATACCGCTATTTTGAGCTGCGGATATTGGAAGACCAAGCTTAGTCATATATGCTAAAATAGAAACTGTTTTTAATGCGATTGTTTTTCCACCAGCATTAGGACCACTAATTAACATTAATGTTTTATCATTACCAAAAGAAAAATCATTAGCAACTACAGTCTTTTGGTCTAATAATGGATGTCTTGCCATGTATAATCGTATTTCTTGTTTATCTAATAAAATAGGCACTACACCATCAATTTCTGCACAATAATGAGCTTTAGATGATAAGAAATCTAAATAACCAATAACTTGATCATTAAGTTCAAGCATTCCTTCATCTCTAACTACTAAATCTGTTAATTCTTTTAATATTCTAGTTACTTCTTCTTTTTCTTGAATCTCTAAGACATGTTTTGAATTTTCTAAATTAACAATTTCAAGTGGTTCAATAAATGTAGTTTGTCCACTATCACTAATATCTAAAACTAAGCCATCAACGCTACTTTTTAAAGAAGAGTTGATTGGTAAAACAAAAACACCATCACGCATAACAAAGTTATCGCCAGATAAATAATCTTTATAAGTAATTAAAAGCTTTGTAATAGAACTCTTGATTTCTCTCTCGCTACGAAATAAATTCTTTCTAATAGAGTTTAATTTAGGAGAAGCATTATCAGACACAGTATTATCAACAGTAATAACATTATTTATTTTTTGGTAAAGCGGTTCATCAAATTTAAGTTTAATGAATTCTTTTGATAATAATAAAGGTGGTTCCGTTAATTTTTGATAAAATTTTATTATTTCTTTTGAAGATAAAAGAACCTCTTTTATATCATTTAGCTTCTTTTCATCAAAAACATCACCTTTTTTGGCTTTTTTGATCTCTTCTTCAATATTAATATGATTATTAATTGGTAAATCGTTATATTTATTAGTTATGTCTATCATCTCAGACAATTTGTTGAGTTCAAGCTTACATTCATCAGCGGTTTCAAAAACATCAAGATTATCTAATATAGATAAGCCTTTTGGAGTCTTAATATATCTTTTAATATGTTCAATAACCTTGTCAATTTCAAGGATTTGTCGTACTGAATTCATAAATCTTATATTAGCATAAATAGGGGTTTAATGGTATAATTTCAATAATGATAACAATAAAAGTTGATGAGACTACTCTCAAAGAAATCGAGAATGATTTCAAGGATAAAATAGTCCAAAGAAATATTGGATATATTTTATTTGTAATTAAAACCGAAACCAATATTATTACAGCTTTCTATAATAAAAAAGGTGTTGCTTTTAAAGTGACAATTCAAGGAGATAAAGCTCTTGAATTAGCTGAAAAATATTCTAAAGGCGCATTATTAATTCCAAAGAAAGAGAAGATTGTTAAAGAATCTCCTTACTATATTGATGTTGATCAACAAATTGGTAGCGATGAAGTTGGAACTGGGGATTTCTTAGGCCCTATCGTTGTTTGTGCTGCTTATTGCGACCATGAAACTATGAAATTAATTGATGAGTATGGGATTAAAGATAGCAAAAAATTTAATGACCAACAAATTATGAAAGTTGTTCCACTACTTTTAAAGAAAGTTTTTTACGAATATAAAATATTAAGCAACGACCGCTATAATAGTGCTGTCAAAAATGGTTTTAACATGGTCAAAATTAAATGCATTTTACATAATCACGTCTTATCTAAATTGCATTCAAGATTCCCTTATGTCAGAAATGTTTATATTGATCAATTCACTCCTAAAGAAAATTATTTTGAATACCTTAAAGATGTCCCACATATTGAAGATGGTCTTGTATTTCGTGAAAAAGGTGAGAGTTATTTCCCAAGTGTGGCTTTAGGAAGTTGCATTGCACGTTACTATTTCTTAGAAGAAATGGCTTTTGAATCTAAAAAATTAGGAATGAAAATTCCTTTTGGAGCTGGTGCTCAAGTTAATGAGTTTAGCAAAGTATATATTGAGAAGTATGGTCTTGAAGCTTTTTCAAAGATTTGCAAACAAAACTTTAAAAATTATCAAGAATTAACCGAATTAAAATTACTTTAGTTTGTTCAATACATCAGTAAAATATTGAGGAAGAGGCGAGGTAAAACTCATCTCTTTTTTTGTTGTTGGATGAATAAAAGATAAACGATAAGCATGCAGTAATTGACCATTATTGTAGATTCCACAATTATTCTTACCATATAAAGGATCACCAATTACTGGATGATGAATAAATTCCATATGAACTCTTATTTGGTGAGTTCTTCCAGTTTCAAGTCGGCAATCAAGTAAAGTGTATTTCTCATAACGTTTTACAACTGTAAAATGAGTAACGGATGGTTTACCATTTATTGGGTCCACTGCCATCTTTTTACGATTTTCTTTGCTACGACAGATGGGTCCAATAATCTTCCCGTCATCTTCTTCAATTCTACCAAGAACTAATGCGTAATACTCACGATGCATCGTATGATCTTTAAGTTGTTTAGCAATAAAAGCATGAGCAAAATTGTTTTTACAAACCAAAAGAAGACCACTTGTGTCTTTATCAATTCGATGAACAATGCCAACTCTCTCTAAGCCATTTAAATTAGAAAGCTCCTTATGCTCATAAACAAGAGCATTAACAAGCGTATCGTCATGATGTCCATCTCCAGGATGAACAACTAATCCTTTTGGTTTATTAATAACGATTATATCGTCATCTTCGTATAAAATATCTAATTTAAAATTATATGGTTTAATAGTTTCATCAAGTTTTTCTTCAACAAAATCAACGGATATCTTGTCGTTTGGTTTAATCTTATATGAAGGAGAAATTACTTTATCGTTTACTAAAACTTTTTCTTCTTTAATCAAGTTACTAAAATGAGCTCTTGAATATTTTGATTCCTTAAGAGTTAGATATTTATCGATTCGTAATGAACTTTCTTCAGCACTAACAACATAGTTTTTAATCATTACTTTTCATCCTTTTTAGGTGATTTTTTCTTTAAATCATCTCTAATCATCTCGACCACTTCATAAACAATTAATAAAAATATTCCAACACAAAGGCAACTATCGGCAAAATTAAATATTCCAAAGTTTGGAATTATTGGCGTAATATCAATAAAATCAATAACACCTTTAGCATAAATTGTTGGTAAATTTGTCATGAATGAAAATGTTCGATCTATTAAATTACCAACATCACCAGCTAAAATAACCATCATAATAGCCTTTAAAAACTTTGTTAAAGTCTTTTGCTTTTTAATAAAATAGACAATGATAAAAATTGCAACTGCATAACTTGCAAAACAAAGCAAGATTCTTGCAACCATGTTATCTCCACCAGCACCAAAGGCAGCACCAGTATTAAATGTTAAAGTTAATTGAAATAACCATTCAAAACCAGAAACTTTAACAGTTGTTTGATAAGGAAGATTGTAATAAGCCGCAACTTTAGTAAGAACATCAATCACAAAAAGAATGACTGCAAGCCAAATAAAAGATTCAAAGCATTGTTTTAAAATGCTCTTTTTTGGTTCTGTTTCTTTGTTCTCTTCTGGTTTTTTTACTTCTTGAGGGCTTGTTGGCATCTGTGACATACATGTGCTCCTTCTACTTCATTTATATCTTTTTCATCAAAATAATTCCAGCATCTATCGCATTTCACACCTTTATGATGTAAAACTTGAATAATTGCAAGCTCGCCTTTATAACCAGATCTTTGTTTTAAGTTGAAATGTACTTCACTAACAATAAGAATTTCAGCTAAAGCTTTTTCGGAAACGTGATTTAAAAAATACATTCTTACACTATCCTTCTTAAAATGAATATCAACAACTGCTTCTTGAGAAGAATGAATATCATTTGTATTACGTCTTTCTTCAATTGCTTTTAAAGCTTCATCTCTTAAGGCAAGAACGTTCATGCTATATTCAGCTAATAAAGCGTGATCAATTTCTTCAACATAAGCTGGATAATCATATAATTGAACATTATCTTTTGTTCTTAATGGATAATTCTTATTAACTTCATCCATAGTGAAAGGTAGGATTGGATTCAATAATCGCATCAAAGTATAGACGACGGATGCAAAAACTGTTTGGATTTGTCTTCGACGTAAACTGTGCTTTTCATCGCAATATAGTGAATCTTTAGTAATATCTAAGTAGAATGAAGATAAATCATCACTAACAAATTTGAATAAATCATTCATAGCATTAATAAAATCAAACTGATTGAAATTATTAATAAAACTATTAGAAACTTGATGTAATCTTTGGATGATAAATTGATCAGTAACCGTTAATTTGTCATATTCAACAATATCTTCTTCTTTAAATACATCATCTACACTGCCATTAGTTAAATTTGAAAGCATGAACTTGAAAGTATTACGAATTTTACGATAACCTTCGATGTTTTGCTTTACTAGATTTTCACTTAAACGAACATCTTGTTGATAATCAGTTGTCGCAACCCATAATCTTAAAATATCTGCGCCATAAACATTAGCAATCTTAATTGGATCAATTCCATTTCCTAAAGATTTGGACATTTTTTCCCAATTTTCATCTAAAACATAGCCATGGGAGACGACATTTTTATATGGAGCAATACCTTTACAAGCAACCGAAATAATAAGCGAACTATTAAACCATCCACGATATTGATCGCTACCTTCAAGATATAAATCACAAGGATAATCAAGATTTCTCTCTAATAAAACGCCTTCAAAACTTGAACCACTATCAAACCAAACATCCATAATATCTTTTTCTTTTCTAAAGATACCATTTGGTGAATGTTCATTTTTATAACCATCTGGAAGAAGTTCACGTTCAGTTTTTAAATACCAAGCATTACTACCTTCTTCTCTAAATACTTTTTCAATCTTATCGAAAACTGCTTTATCAATAATTGGTGTTCCATCTTCACAATATATAATAGGAAGAGGTACTCCCCATACTCTTTGACGACTAATGCACCAATCATTACGATCAATAATCATATTTCTCATTCTTTGGCGTCCCCAATCAGGTGTCCAATTAACGCTATCAATCGCTTGTAATAAATCTTTACGAATTGGTTCAATGGAGCAGAACCATTGAGGAGTTGCTCTAAAAATAACTGGTTTATGAGTTCGCCAATCATGAGGATAACTATGGATTAAATCCTCTTCTTTTAATAAGCAATTATTTTCTTTAAGAATATCTAAAACAACTTTATTTGCATCTTCATAGAATAATCCAGCTAAACGTGGACCACAATCTTCAGTAAGTTTTCCATGTTCATCAACTGGGCAATATGGTTTAATTCCATATTTTAAACAAGCATTATAGTCATCTTCACCATGGCCTGGAGCAATATGAACTACACCAGTACCATCGGTATTTGTGACATAATCAGCATTAATAACTACACTATCACGATCATAGAATGGATGCTTACAAACAACGCCTTCAAGTTCTTTTCCAGTAAATTCTTTAATTAATTTACATTCAGTAAATCCAAGTTTCTCACTTAGTTTATCTTTTAATTCGCTTAAGAAAATAAATTTTCCTAAATTTGTTTCAAATAAACCATATAAAAACTTAGGATGGGTACAAATTGCTAAGTTAGCAGGTAAAGTCCAAGGGGTAGTTGTCCAGATTACAAATTTTGCATCATTTGGAACAACGTTTTTCCCATCTCTAACACTAAAAGCAACATAAACCGTAAAAGCTTTTACATCATGATATTCAATTTCAGCTTCTGCTAAAGCAGATTCGCTCGATGGTGACCAATAAACTGGTTTTAATCCTTTATAGATTAATCCCTTAAGAGCCATCGTTGCAAAACAATGAATCTCATTTGCTTCATATTCTTTTTGAAGAGTTAAATATGGATGATCATAATCACCTAAAATACCAAGTCTACGGATAGATTCTTTTTGTCTTTCAACTTGTTTTAAAGCATATTCTTCGCACTTTTGTCTAAATTCAGGAATTGGAGTTGTCTTTCGATTTACACCATTTTTTGTTACTTGGTTTTCAATTGGTAGACCATGGGTATCCCAACCAAAAACAAAAGGAGTTCGATATCCTGACATATTTTTATAGCGAACAACAAAATCTTTTAATACTCTATTAAGCATATGTCCACAATGCATCGCACCATTAGCATATGGAGGTCCATCATGAAGAAGATAATCACCTAAATTTCGATCTTCTTGCATATGATTATAAATATCAGCATTTTTCCAATCTTCGACAAGTTTTGGTTCTTTTTGATTCAAATTACCTCGCATCTCGAAATTGCTTTTTCCCATTAATAAACTTTCTTTTAGTTCCATAAATATCTCCTTAAATATAAAAAGTCCTTAGAAATTAATCTAAGGACGTTAATAACGCGGTACCACCTTAGTTATATGAATAAAATTCATATCACTTTCATCTTCCAAAATTAATCTTTTTCAAAGTGATTTTTTGTTTATTTTATTAAGATTTTTCACCAAATCAATCTTTCTCTAAAATAACAATAAACAAAACGTGTCTTTTACTTACAACATATAATATTAAATCTTTAAAACTTAATCAATTATTTTCCATTAAGGAAGTTTGGAATAATGTCTTCCATTGCATCTTCGGTACTAGGTTCTTCAACTGTAGCATTTGGATCAACTTCGCCTTCAGTTTCTTCGTTAGTTTCAAGAGCATTTTCAGCATCAGTTCCATCTTTTTCATCATTAAGCAATGGAGTGTTATCAATATTCTTATCAGCTTCTTTACGTAATAATGTTGAAGAATCAAGTTTTTCAGTACGACTGAAATCAATATCAGTATCAAAGTCACCAGCAATAATCGAAACCATGATTTGGTCGGTTAATTGATCATTAATAGCAACACCAAACTTAAGATCTATACGACCACCAGATTGTTCAACGATATGTTCAACACAATCTTGGCATTCATACAAACTAACTTGAGGACCACAAGTAATGTGGCAAATAGCTTTTCTTGCACCTTTAATTGATTGTTCAATTAATGGAGAATTTAAAGCACTTAAAGCAGCATCTTCACTACGGTTTTCGCCTTCACCAGTACCAAAACCAATAAGAGCGATTCCACTATCTTTTAATGTATTACGAACATCAGCAAAATCAAGATTAATAATAGCTGGAGTAAGAATTAAATCAGTAACAGTTTGGACTGATTGAGCCAAAACTTTATCAGATTCACTAAATGCTTGACCAACAGGTAAATTACCAGCATCCATCAATAATTTATCATTAGAAACAACGATTAATGCATCACAATTTGCTTTTAAGTTATTTAAACCTTCGACACTTAATGCAAGTTTTTTTGTTCCTTCAAAAGTAAATGGACGAGTAACAATTCCTATTGTTAATGCGCCAGCATCTTTTGCGGCTTTAGCAATAATAGGAGCAGCACCTGTACCAGTTCCACCACCCATACCAGCAGCAATAAAGACCATATTGCAACCTTCAACTATTTGTTTAATATCTTCAATAGATGCTTCAGCAGCTTTTGCACCAACACTTGGATCACCGCCAGCACCTAAACCATTTGTTAACTCTTCACCAAGAATTAATCTATTAGGAGCTTTGCTTAAAGATAAGGCTTGCTTATCAGTATTAGCAACATAAAACGAAACATTAGTAATGTTATCATCAATCATTCTGTTAACAGCATTGTTACCAGCGCCACCAACACCAATTACGGCAATCTTAGCTACTGGTTCAAAATTATCTAAATCTTCATTCATGCTCTAAAGCCTCCTATAACTCATCCTTAGTTTCACTATAATCATCTTTTTTATCATCTTCACGTTTAATCTCTTTAATTCTTCCTTTAATATCATCCTCAAGAGTTCCTCTATAAGATGAAGAAAGCAAGATAGCACCAGCACAATTAACAAAACAAGTATCTTGAATTCCAATATTTGGTAATATTGGGAAATTGCATGAATAATTGTTTAGGAATTTAATCAAATAATTCTTAAAACCATTGATCTTAAAGTTTTCACCAATAAAAACAAGATTTAAATTATTCATAATATCTTTATATTCAGACATTAATTTTGTTAAACATTCATTGAATTTAGTTAGATAATCTTGGAAATACTTCACAACTATTGCATTTAAGTCATCAAGATAAAAACTGACTGGTTTGTTATTAATTGTACTTGTAACAATTGCTGGATTTAAAATTGATTTTCGACCATCATAACCATAAATATTAACAAGTTCTTCTGCATCCGCATGTAATAAATTGAAACTACCTGCGACAGCATCAACTAGATCATCAAAACCGAATGAAAAGAAACTTGATGCATAAACAACATTATTACCAACAAATGATAAACTGGTAGATTTTCTACCACTATCAACTAAAACATAAGTATTTAATGTGTATTTATAAGCTTTAAATAATTGAGATGCACCGATTGGAGCAATAACATTTCTTCTAATTTTTACTCCAGCATTTTCAACAGCATCCATAATATCTTGAACTTGGTTAGTTTCAAGAGAATAAATATTTGCATCAACTAAAAGTTGACTACTTGTTTCACCTAATGGTGGTTCAGTAAAAACCTTGTCACCATCGATAGAAAAGTAATTTGGAATAATATCAATAATCGAATTATTTTGATTTGGAATCTTCTCTTTCTTAAGCATCATGATATCGTTTGTAATATCAATTTTATCTACTTTACTAGATGTCGAAATAACTGTCGTTGATTTTTGACTATTATAGACTTCAAGTCCATAAGGAGGCAAAACTAAAGCTACTTCGTTAACGTTAATCTTCACATTATGCTTTTTATCTTCGATAGTAAGCATGTTTTTAATATCATTAGTTAAACTACTTCCATCTAAAACTTCTCCATCTTTTAGCGCAACAGAAAGAGGCCTAATGATACTATTTGTGATATTTACCTTGTCATCTTGAACATTTCCAATGACCAAAGTAATCGTTTTGCTTCTTATTTCTAGCGCTGCAATATCTTTTTCCATAACTATTAATAATTATATTATTAAGTAGATTTATTTACAATCACAAAAAGTTAATTTTTAGTAGCAAATATTAGTTGTTTTATAGTATTAATTTAGTAGTAAATAAGTAAACAAAAAGACGGATCCATAAATCCGTCTTAAAAAGGAAGATATATCAATGCGTCATAAAATACGCAGAAATATTAAATTTTTTGAACTAAAAGTGTAAATAATCAATGTTAGTTACTGTTTTGCTTTCTTCTGCTTTCGCGATTTCACTTGATTTAACCATATTTAAACCAAAGCTTAATGGTAAAGCGATTAAAACTGAAGAGGCAACAACAATAGAAGCACCAACACAAATCTTCTTCATCATATAATAACCAGCTTTGTGATGATTTCTAACTAATTTGTCTTTCATATAATTAACTCTCCTTATTTAATTCTTTCTAGAATTCTTAATTTTGCGCTTTTAGCACGATGATTTTCGTCTAATTCTTCTTGTCCAGCTATTATTACTTTTTTATTTATCTCCTTATAATCAGGAGTTTTCATGTCTTTTGGATCAAGATAATCGTTTAAGCGATTTCCTTCAATTACTGAGTACTTTCGGAATAAACCTTTTACTATCTTATCTTCCAAGGACTGAAATGTAATAACACAGACCCTTCCACCAACTTTTAGCGATTTAATCACATCCTCTAGAGATTTACTTAATACATTAAGTTCGTCATTTACTTCAATTCTTAATGCCTGGAAAATCTGCTTTGCAGGATGACCCACTACTTCAAGTTCTTTTTTAGGTTTTGAGGATTTGATTATTTCAACTAATTCACTTGTAGTTTTAATAGGTTCAATTTCCCTACGCTTAACAATGTTTTTAGCAACTTGGTAAGAATATCGATCCTCACCATATTCCTTAAATACTCTATTAAGCTCTACCAATGAGTAAGTATTTACAATCACCTCTGCTGTTAAAGAACGAGTGGTATCCATTCGCATATCGAGTGGTCCATCAAATCTATAGGAGAAGCCTCGATAATCTTCATCGAACATTGGGGAACTAACCCCTAAATCGAATAAGGCTCCATCTATCAAATTAATATTCATCCCATCTAACACTTCTCTTATATTTACAAAATTTGTTTTCACTATTTTGAAGTTAGAACCAATTTTGCTCAACTTCTCTTGACTATACTTAATCGCTTCATCGTCTTGATCTAAACCTATTAGTAAGCCATCTTTATTTAGTCTTTTTAGTATTTCACTACTATGTCCAGCTCTACCAAGGGTTAAATCAACATAAGTACCATCTTTTTTAATATCTAATCCTTCAATCACTTCTTTAAGTAATACTGGCTTGTGTTCGTTACTTTTCATCTTTTAATAGATCTTCAGCATCTTTCTCGAAATCTTTTTCATGTTCGTCACGATATTTATCCCAAGATTCGCTGTCCCAAACTTCGAAATGATCTAATAGACCGATAATTTTAACTGCTTTGCCAATACAATACTTTTGAAGCGTCTTTATTGGAAGTTGAATTCTTCCTGATTTATCAATTGTTAATTCCACAACTGTTTCTAGAAGAACCCTGAGATGAAGTCTTGCCTTCTCTTTCTCAAATTGAAGTGTTTGGAGTTTGTTAAGTGCGTTATTGAAATCCGATTCTTTATAGATTGAGATGCAGCCATCATAACCTTTCATAAGATAAAGTTTATCCCCAATTTCATTTCTGAACTTGCTTGGGATAACTAGACGGCCTTTATCATCTATAGAATAATCGTAGCTTCCAAGGAACATATTATTCACACTTCCTCCCACTTTCTTCCACCTACAACTATATTTTAACTAAAAAAAACATTTCTTGCAAGTGTTATTTGCAAAAAATGTAATTTAATTTTTGTTCGACTACATCGACTATATTTTAACAATTTCTATACTTTTATTTCAAGTGTTTTGTTTACCCATAAAAAGAGATTCAAAACTAGATTAAAACAACTCTCCCACTACTTAAACAACCTATTTATCACCAAAATCAATATCTTTTAATGAATCAAAAACGTTTCCAGTCTGTTCATTTTCTTTTTCTCTTCGAAGATCTTCCTCAGTAATAACACGATAATTATCACCAGAAGGTAATTCTTCACCATTCTTATGAATATTAATTGGAATAGAGGTTAAAATTAATGAATAAATAAAATCATCAAAATTGATTTCATCATCGACTAAAATTATCTCATCACAGGCTTGATCTTTCTTATTTGTAAAACAAATAGTATCGTTAATACGAATATCTTGATCAAAAGGAATGTTTGTATAACTTGAAACAACCTTGCAATTAAGTTTTAACTTAATATTGGCAACTATTGTGTTATGAGCTTTGTCAAAAGAGATTGTTCCACTAGTTCTATTGATTTTCTTTAATACCTTACTATTTTCATCAAAATAATGATCAAGAGTAGAGTTATAATCAATGACTTCTTTATCGATTATGTCGTTAAAAAACATTTTCATAATTAAGCCCTGATCGAACCTTTAAATTTAGTCGATATTAGCTCACGAATCTTACTATCAACTTCACTAATCTCTTTATCATTTAATGTATGGTCTTTTCCATCAAACATAACTCTTAAAGCAATTGAAACCTTGTTTGGTTCAAGCTTTTCACCTTCATAGATATCGAAAATATGTATTTCACTAATTAAAGAAGATAATTTTTTGATGTCATTTTTAATATCGCTAAATTTAACATCGTCATTAATAACAAAAGCATAATCACGAGAAACTGATGGGAACTTATTAAAATCATTAAAATGATTGTTGCCAGTTTTGCAACCAAACAACAAAGATAGATTCATTTCAAGAAGAATTGTTTCTTCTTTCTTTAAGTCATATTTAGATTTAAGAGTTGGATAAATATCTCCCATAACAGCGAGAGTTTTTCCATCTAATGTTACTTTAACTGAACGATTTGGATGTAACTCTTTAGAATCTAATAATCGGTCATATCTAATTCGACTTGGTTGAATATTAAATAATTCAAGAATTCCCTCTAAATAACCTTTCATATCATAAAAAGTATATGGGGTTTCTCCGAGTTCATCTTGAGTAAACTTTTTACCAAATAAACAAATTGATAAATGGTAACTATTCTCTTTCTTATCATTAATTTGCGAGATTTCAAAAAGACCAAAATTCTTGTTTTGATGATTAAAATTATATTGAACAGTCCTTAAAAGACTACTTAATAAATTAGTTCTAATATATTTATGATCTTCAGTTAAAGGATTAATAATCTCGTAACCATCATTCTTGTTTACAAGATTAAATGAGTCTTTATCTTCTTTATTTATAAGAGTATAAGTAACAATTCTATCAAGACCACTACTAAGCAAATAATCACTAATGCATTTAGATTTATTACTAAATTCACTTCTAGTTCCAACAGTAGTTTCCATTAATGGTAATGTCGATTCAATCTTACTAAAACCATTATATCGAATAACTTCTTCTGATAAATCAGCTTTGCCTTCAATATCAATTCTCGAAGATGGAATAACAGCAATAAAACCGTTATCATCGACATTTTTTGTAACAATATAAAGTTTATTTAACGTATTTATAATGTCTTTATTGGTAAATGATGTGCCAAGACGATTATTAATATAGCTAAAGGTACATGGAATCTCTTTATCTTTATAATTCAAAACATTATAGGAATTAGTTTTACTAACTTCAAGATATTTTGCTAATTCACTCATAAAGTGAGTAACAAGTTCCATAACTTCATTAGTTTGATTAGGATTAATACCTTTAACAAATCTTTGTGAACTATCACTAGAAATGCCGAGTCTTATGCATGTTTTTCTAATTTGTGGTCCATAAAAGTTAGCTGATTCGACAATAATATTCTTACTGTCTTTTGTGACTTCACAACATTTGCAAGTCATAATACCAGCAATACACATAACTTTGTTATCGCTAGTAATTACAATATCGCCTTTTTTAATCGAATAAGTCTTATCATCCATGGCAACAACGTCCCCTTCAAAATCATCACGAACTATAAGTTCCTTTTTAGGAAGTTTGTCAGCATCATACATATTAATTGGTTGGCCACTAAGAAGCATTACATAGTTACCAATATCCACTATATTATCAATAGAACGGATGCCTTCGTTACGTAAAATACTTTGTAATGATTTTGGTGAATCTTGAGTCTTAACATCACCAAAAAAGCGAATAGAAAATACTTTACATTTCTCAGTTAGACTATTAACAATATACTTATTATCTACTAATTTATTACTAATATATGATGGAATAGTAACTTTCCTATCAAAAAGAGAACCAATCTCTTTTGCAACGTTATATAAAGAATAAGCATCGCTTCGATTAGCTAATAAAGATAAATCTAGAATTACATCATCAAGTCCAAGATACTTTAAAACGTTTGTTTCACCAACAGGAGCATCTTCAGGTAGCTCTTCAATTCCTTCAATTTGTTCTTTGCGTAAATCTTTTGGATCAACACCAATTTCATTAAGTGCGCAAAGCATTCCACAACTATCAATGCCACGAATAGTGGATTTTTTAATTTCTTTATCAGGAAGTTTTGCTCCATCTTTAGCAACAATAACTTTTAAATCTAATCTACAATTAGGTGCACCGCAAACAATTTGTAAAACCTCGCTACCAATATCGACTTGATTTACATGTAAATGATCACTTTCTGGATGCTTATCGCATTTTATAATATGACCAATTACTAAATTTGTTGCAGTAGAAAGATGTTTTATAGTTTCTACTTCTATTCCTGCTGATGTTAATTTATCTGCAATTTCTTCAGGAGTAATCCCCTTTAAATCAACATATTTACTTATTTCATTAATTGATACTAACATAGATTAATCCTCTACTTTCTTGTTGAATTGATTAATGAAACGAATATCGTTTGAATAAATTCGACGAATATCATCAATACCATAACGAAGCATTGCAACACGATCAATTCCAACACCAAAAGCAAAACCACTATATACTTCTGGATCATAACCAGACATTTTTAAAACATTTGGATGAACCATTCCAGCTCCAAGAATTTCTATCCAACCACTACCTTTGCAAGTTGGACATCCTTTTCCATGACATTTAAAGCAACTGATATCAACCTCAACAGATGGTTCAGTAAATGGAAAATAAGAAGATCTAAAGCGAACTTTTGAATCTTTTGAAAACATTTCTTTTGCAAATAATTCAAGTGTTCCTTTTAAATTAGCTAAATTAATATTCTTATCAATAACTAAACCTTCAACTTGAGCAAATTGATGACTATGTGTCATATCATCGTCATCTCGACGATAACATTTGCCAGGGCAAATAACCTTGATTGGTTTACCTTTAGCAAGGCGCATAATCTGTGGTTGCATCGAACTTGTTTGGGTTCGAAGTAATAAATTATCATTAATATAGAAAGAATCTTGCATATCTCTAGCAGGATGATCACGAGGAATATTAACTAATTCAAAGTTATATTCATCAGTAACAACTTCTGGTCCTTCATGAACTTCATAACCCATACCAATAAAAATATCTTCAATTTCACCTAAAACTTTATAGAAAGGATTGTTCTTCCCTTCAATATGATTTATTCCAGGTAAAGTTATATCAATAGATTCATTTGCTAAAGCCTTTTCAAGTTCGATAGACTTAGCTTTTTCAAGTTTATCATTAAGTGCATTTTCAACAGTCATACGTGCATTATTAACGATTTGACCATAACTTTTCTTCTCTTCTATAGATAATTCTTTCATCTTAAGCATTAACGATGAAATACTACCTTTTTTAGATAGATATTTGTTACGACACTCATTAATTTCATCAAGGGTATTAGCTTTATTAATATCAGCTAAAGCCTCTTTTACCAATGATTCAACAGCATTTTCTTCCATAAAAACTCCTTAGAACTAACCTTTTAAACCATCCGATTGTCTTTGCATATTTTCAACAACAACATCACTAATATCACCAATAGATTGGGCATATTCAAGAATTTGCCATGGCTCATTAGTATGGAAATGAATCTTAATTAAAGTGTCATCTCCGACAGCAATTAAGCAATCACCCTTAAAATGTTCAGTAATATACTTATTTATTTCATCCTCATTTAAACCAGTCCCATTAATTAACAATTGCGTATCAAACTTAAATTCTAATTTTTCTGACATATTTGTTTCTCCTTTAGAAATAAAAAAAGAACTAGTTAGGAGCGAATTTCTCCGCGGTACCATCCTAATTCTTAATTAAACTTAATTAAACTATTTAACGCATAGAATGCGGGTTCATCAAACCTGCTCAGAGGTGAATTTCATAGGTCTAATCGAAATGTTTCCACTATCCATTTCTCACTAGAAATTAGTAACTCTATTACTACTCCTCATCAACGCATTAATATAATATCATTTTATTAATTTTTCTTCACTACTTTTTGAAGGCAAAAAATACTGAATAGGGAATATTCATTTTTAATTGTAATTAGTAAAGAATCTTTCGGCTTCATCTACAAACTCTTCAAAATTAAAGTCTTTATTTTGTAGGCCTTTATGCACAATTGCTCCATCAGTTAATAAAAGAATCAACCACGATAAGAATTTTGCATCTTCAGGTTTACATTCAGTTTTAATTCTTTCGTAGATAGATTTGTTAAAAAGATTGTATTTCTCAATCATTTTTGTCTTTAAAACTTCATTCCCATTCGTGCACTCAGCAAGTAAATTGATTCGCATAGATGGATAACTAGTTCCTTTTAAGAGAACAAACTTAACAATACGATGAAGAGAAGTATCCTTATCTTTATTATCTATCCAAGTGATTAAATCATTATATAATTCATCGATTCTCCTCGAAAAGATGTCATAAACAATATCACTCTTATTTTGATAATAGTAATAAATTGTACCACTGCTTATTTTGCAACTCTTCGCTACATCTCTTAAAGAGATATCAGAAAAATTTTTATTTACTAATAATTTTTCAGTTTCCTTAAGAATTAATTCTTTGATGTTTTCGCTATTTCTTTTTCTTGCCATAAAAATGTCCTCTAAAATCCATTGTTTTTAATTTATGAATATTATATACTAATTTTATTAAATCGGTCAATCGACCGACATAAGTTTGGAAGGTTACATATGAAAATCAAAAAATTAGAAAAAAAGTTTAAGAAACTCTATCCTTCAATTAATGTTGAAGAAAAAGATGGTTGTGTCCATTTAACCGGTACTCTCGATAATTGGGATGATATCGTTAATGCTGGTTATTTATCTGTTGATAAAAAGCGTTATATTGGTGTTCTTAACGATATAAAGTTAAAAGATTTCGTTGAACCAACCATGAGAATTCCAAAAGTAGTCGATAAATCACTTGAGGGATTAAAAGTTGATTGTCTTGTAATTGGAGGCGGAATATCTGGCACTTCAATCCTCAGAGAACTCATGCGTTATAACGTTTCGGCTTTATTAGTTGAAAAAGAATCTGATTTAGCTATGCAAGCAAGTGGACGAAACGATGGAGAAGTTCATCCAGGTGTCGACTTAAATAAAGGTAGCAAAAAACAATACTATGTTGTTAGATCAAACCCAGATTTTGGAAAGATTTGTGATGAACTGGGCGTTGATTTTTTTCGTAGAGGTCAATATGCTTGTTTTGATAAACCTCTAAGTCCAATATTAAAATTATTTGCTAAATTCCGTACAAAAAATGGATGCCCTACTGAAGTTGCTAGTAAAAAAGAAATTGAAGAAAAAGAGAAATTCTTTAATAAAAATGTAAAATGCGCAGTTTCTAATCCTCAATCAGGAGTTGTTTCGCCATATGAATTAACCATTGCTTTTGCAGAAAACGCAGTTGCAAATGGAGCAAAAGTTTCGTTAGATACTGCAGTTTTAGGAATAAATGTTGAAAATAACCGAATAATTTCAGTGGTTACAAATAGAGGAATAATCTATCCAAAAGTTGTTATCAATGCTGCCGGATGTTTTTCAGATAAAATAGCCGAAATGGCTCATGATAGATTTTTCACTATTCATCCACGTTGTGGAACTGACTATATATTAGATAATAAGGTCAGCAATCAAATTAACCATATTTCTTCTATTATGGGTAAAACAAATAATAAGAAAAAACATTCTAAAGGTGGAGGAATTGTTAAAACTATTGATAATAATATTTTAATTGGTCCTAATGCTCACGAAACACCATATCGTGAAGATTTTTCTGTTACTTCTTGTTCGTTAGATGAAATACTACATAAACAAGAAAGACTTCTTCCAACATTAAATAAAAAAGATATCATCGCATATTTTAGCGGTACAAGAGCTGCAACATATGAAGAAGATTTTTATATTAGCAAAGGATTAAGAACAAAAAATATTGTTCATTGCGCTGGAATACAATCTCCTGGGTTAACCACTGCACCACTCGTTGCTAAAGATATTAGCAAGATGGCAATTGAGGAATTAAAAGAAATTCAAAATGTTGATATTAATCCTAAATTCAATCCTATTCGCAAAAAAGATCCTGTTTTAAGAAAACTAAGTAACGAAGAAAGAACTGAATTAATCAAAAAGAATCCAAGCTATGGACGTATTGTCTGTCGTTGCGAACAAATTAGTGAAGGTGAAATTGTTGATTGTTTAAACCGTAACATAAAAGTTCCAACAATAAATGGAATTAAAAGACGTGTACGACCTGGGATGGGTCGATGCCAAGGAGGATTTTGTATGCCATTGGTCGCAAAAATTATTGCTGATCATGAACATATAAATATTTATGATGTTAAGGGAAAACAAATGGATAATCCAGTAACTTTCAAATCTACGAAAGGAGAAAACCATGAATAAGTACGATACAATCGTAATTGGTGGCGGACCAGCAGGTCTTGCTGCTGCAATCAGTGCCCATAATAATGGTGCTAATGTATTTTTAATTGAACGTGAAGCTAGACTTGGAGGTATTTTAAAACAATGTATCCATGATGGCTTTGGTTTACTCTATTTTAATGAAAAACTTTCTGGTCCTGAATATGCTCAAAATTTTATTGACAAGTTTAATGATTTAAAAATCGAATCCACTACTAACAGTTTTGTTACTAAAATTATTAAAAAAGATAATCTATTTTATATCGATTATGTTTCCGAAAAAGGTATGCAAACCGTTATTTCGAAAACACTTATTTTATCGACAGGATGTCGAGAAAGAACTTCTAAACAAGTGTTTATCAACGGAACAAGACCATATGGAGTATTTTCTGCTGGTACTGCTCAATATTTTACAAATATATTAGGGGTTCTACCTGCTAAGAAATGTGTAATTTTAGGAAGTGGCGATATTGGTTTAATTATGGCTCGAAGATTAACTCTCGAAGGCGTGAAAGTTTTGGGAGTATATGAAATTCTTCCATCCCCATCAGGTTTAACCCGAAATATTCATCAATGTTTACTCGATTATAATATTCCACTACATCTATCCCATACTGTAACGAGATTATTTGGTGAAAATCGTTTAGAAGCTGTTGAAATATCCAAAGTTGATGAAAAACTTCAACCAATTAAAGGTACGGAAGAGAAAATTGAATGTGATGCCTTGATTCTTTCTGTAGGTTTACTTCCTGAAAACGAATTAGCTGAATCACTTGGTGTTCCACTTGATCCAAGAACTAGAGGACCAATTGTAAATGAAGATTATATGACAATGGTCGATGGAGTCTTTACTTGTGGAAACGCAATGCAAGTAAATGATTTAGTGGATTATGTCTCATTCACTGCTGAAAAAGCAGGTATGAGTGCTGCAAAATACGCAATTCAAAATAGAAGTTATAATGAAGTAAGTGCTTCGAAAGATTTTGGTTATGTTTTGCCTCAAAGATTATCTAAAGAAATTAAAGAAGAAAATGTCGACTTTTACTTCCGTTCAAAAAAGATTGAAGAAAAAGTTCAAGTACAATTGATCTCTAATGACAAAGTTGTATTTTCAAAAACTTATATGCATCTAAAACCACCAGAAATGGAAAAGATTACTATTAAATCTAGTGATTTAAATGTTGATGGTAATCTTGAACTTATTATGAAAAGAGGTTAATTATGAAAGAATTATCATGTATTGTATGTCCAAATAGTTGCTCTCTTAAAGTTGAATTGGTTGATGGAAAATATGTTGTTACTGGTAATAAATGTAAACGTGGAGAAAACTTTGCAATTAACGAAATGACTCGACCAATGCGAACTATTTCTTCTACTGTTCGTACAACATTTAGTGATGCACCAGTCGTTCCAGTTAGGGTATCTAGTGAAATTCCTAAAGATAAAATATTTGATGTTATGAAAGAAATTAATAAAGTAGTCCTTAATAAAAGAGTAAAAAGAGGCTATAAAGTAATTAGTAATTGTCTAGATTTAAATATTGATGTTATCGTCACTAGTAATGTATTAGTTGATAAAAAAGGAGAATAAGATGCCAAATACTGAACCGTTAGTTTTCTCGTTTGACTTTGGTACCCAAAGCGTCCGAGCAATGCTTGTTGATAAGGATGGAAAAATTGTCTCTTTAGTTAGAGAAAAATATAATCCCCCTTATTATTCAAAAAAGATAGGCTATGCTGAGCAATCATTTGATACCTACTATAAATATGCTTGCATTGCCGCAAAATCTTTAAAAGAAAAGAATAAGAAATTATTTGATCAAATAATTTGCGTTACCATCACCACTATTCGTGATACCTTCACTTGTAGTGATGAAAAAGGTAAACCAATTAGAGATTTTATTTTATGGTTAGATCAAAGAAGAGCAACTCATCATGAAAAGATGCCACTTTATAAGAGGATATTATTTAAAGCAGTAAGTATGGATTATGCTCTTGAAAGACAAAGAGAAATTTGTCGTCCAGCCTGGATTAAAGAAAATGAACCTGATATTTGGGAAAATACAAAAAAATTTAGTAATATTAGTGCAATTTTAAATGCTAAGTTAACCGGAAATTATGTCGATTGTAACGCCTCTTGTATTGGTCACGTTCCATTTAATTATAAAACTAGAAATTGGATGAAAGAAAATGAACTTACTTATCCTTTATTTGAATTAGAACCAGATAAATTTATTAAAATTGTCACTCCAACTTCCCAAATTGGAAAAATAACTAAAGAAGCAGGCAACGAAACCGGATTAAAAGAAGGTTTACCTGTAATTGCTAGCGGTTCGGATAAAGGTTGCGAAACTATTGGCTCCGGCGTTATGAATAATTATTCAGCAGCTTTATCGATGGGAACAAGTGCAACTATTCAATTTGCTACAAGAAAATATGTCGAACCAGCCAAGTTTTTACCCGCTTATCCATCTCCTAATCCAGATTTTTATAATCCTGAATTACAAGTTATGCGAGCAGGATGGATGTTTAGTTGGTTTATTGAAAACTTTGGTTTTGAAGACAAATTAATTGCGGAAAAGGAAGGTGTTTCACCTGAACACGTAATTAATCGTCAACTAGATAAAGTTCCATTAGGTTCTGGAGGATTATTACTACTTCCATACTGGAATGCACCACTAAAACAACCTGAAGCTCGAGGAACTATCTTAGGTTTTATGCCAGATCACAATAAATACTATATCTATCGAGCAATTATTGAAGGTGTCGTCTTTACTTTATATCAAGGATTCCAAACCTTAGAAAAAAATTCAAAACATCATACTAGATATCTAGTAATCTCTGGAGGAAGTTCAGTAAGCGAAACAATTTGTCAAATCGTTGCTGATATCTTCAATCTTCCAGTTAAAAGGTCTAGAGAAAGTGAAGCTTGTGGTTTAGGTTCAGCAATGTGTGGATTTGTTGGGATGGGAGTTTATAAGTCATTTGATGAAGCGGCTAAAAATATGGTCCACTACTCAAAGACTTACGAACCAATAAAAGAAAATCATCTTGAATACGAAGAGATATATCGTAAAAAATTTGTAAAACTATATCCAAGTATTCGTGGTGTATATCGTAACTATATTAAATAGAAAAGGAAACAAAAAAAATGAGCAAAAAGAAACAAGGTTTTTTACCAAAATGGGTTACTGAGGAAGCTTCTCCTAGATCTTATAGATCTATTTCTCGATGGGGAGATCCAAAATTTGTAAAGTATCCAAAACCAGCTTTATATGAATTTATGAAGCAAACTTTTAAGATGACAGATGAAGATTTTAACCATTACCATAACGATACTGGTTTTGAAGATGTTAATATTAAAATCCCAACCAAAATGGCTGAAAAAGACATCAAAGCTTTAAGCAAGATTGTTGGTAATAAGAATGCATCTTTAGATGAATATGATAGATTATCCGTTATGTATGGCAAGACTTTATATGATGTCATGCGAATCCGTGAACACAAGTTTGATAGTGTCCCTGATTTAGTCTTATATCCAGAAACAACCGAACAAATCGAGAAAATAGTTGCTTATTGCACTACTAATAAAATACCACTTTATGTTTATGGAGGTGGTTCTAGTGTTACGCGAGGTGTTGAACCTGTTAAAGGTGGTGTATCTTTAGATATGCGTCGTAACTTTAATAAAGTATTAGGTTTTAATGAAATTGATCAAACTATAACTGTTCAAGCTGGTATGAGTGGACCAGATTTAGAGCACCACTTAAATAATGCAATTAAAGAATTTAATGCAAAACGTGCTTTTACTTGTGGTCACTTTCCACAATCCTTTGAATATTCTTCAGTTGGTGGTTGGGTTGTAACTCGTGGTGCTGGTCAAAATAGTACTTATTATGGTGTTATTGCAGATATTGTATTATCACAAAAATATGCGACTCCAATCGGAACAATTAAGACTTCCCACTACCCAAGAGAATCGACTGGACCAAACCTCAATCAAATCATGATGGGTTCAGAAGGCACCTTTGGTGTTTTAACTGAAGTTACCCTTAAAGTGTTTAGATATATGCCAGAAAATCGTAAAAGATATTCATATATGTTTAAGACTTGGGAAGATGCTATGAATGCCGCAAGAGAAATCATGCAAAGTGAAGATGGTTATCCATCAGCCTTTAGAGTTAGTGATGCAGAAGAAACTGATATGATGCTTAAACTATACAACGTTGATGAATCTCCACTTCGTCTATTCTTAAAAGGCTTTGAACCAATGAAACGAAGTTTAATGCTTGGTTTCACTGAAGGTGATACTGGTTATTCTAAAAATATTCGTAAAACTATTGCTCGTGTTGCAAGAAAATATCATGCTCGTTCATTAACTGGTATTGTTTGTAAGAGTTGGGAACATGGTAGATTCACTGATCCATATTTACGTGATACACTCTTAGATTTTGGTATTGCTACTGATACCTTAGAGTGCACTGTTAATTGGTCAAATATGGCAAAAGTTCATGAAGAAGTTCGTAAAATTTGTCATGCTAGACCAAATACTGTTGTTACAACTCACTTATCACATGCTTATCCACAAGGTGCAAACCTTTACTTTATCTTTATTACTCATAGTGAAACTAGTGATGACTTCAAAAAATATCACTCCACTATTCTTGATGCAATTCAAAAAAGTGGCGCTGCAATCTCACATCACCATGGTATCGGTAAGATGTTTGCTCCATGGCTTGAAGGCTATATAGGTAGAAAAGAATATGGTGTCTATCATGCGTTAAAAGACTACTTCGATAAAGATTATCTCATGAATCCAGGCGGAACAATTGGTCTTGATTTAAAAGAAAAAGACAAAAAGTTCTTAAATAAAGACGTTAAATAAAAAATAAAGCTCCTTAATTGGAGCTTTTTAAATTTTTTGAATTAATAATTTACTTATTTAGATGCGCTTTATATAAAATAATTGAGGCTGCTACGCCAACATTTAAGGAATCAATGTTACTCATTTCAATAAAGACCTTATAATCGGCAAGGTCAATTATTTCTTTTTTAATTCCTTGACCTTCGTTACCAAAAACAAAAACATATTTTTCATTAGTATCGAACTTAAAGTCATCTAGTTTGATAGCGTCTTTTGAAAGAATAGAAACCACAATTTTATAGCCTTGGGTCTTTAGTTTTTTAAGTTTATCAATATCACTGTTTTCAATATTTAGATTAAAAATTGCACCTTGAGAAGCTTGAATAGCTTTATCGTTATATTTATTTACTGAATCGTTACTAATTAAAATATCAAAATTAGAAAAAGCAAGAGCTGAACGTAATATTGTACCAAGATTCCCTGGATCTTGAATATTATCAAGATAAATAAGATTATTTGATAACTTAATGGAATCATTAATATAATTACAAACAGCTATTACATCAGGGGCAGACTTGCTAGTACTGATTTTTTCAATAATGTCTTTAGTTACTATATATTGATCAATATTTTCATCAACGTTATTTATGTGTTTTGTCGTTATAATATAGCAAATATTATTGGCTTTAATTGCCATTTCGAATAAATGCTCACCTTCAATTACAAACTTCTTTTCTTCTTGTGATTTTTTGTTATTTCTAAGTGAAATTGTTTTTTGAACAATTTGGTTTTTTCTACTAGTTATATACTTAATCATTACTATTTATTAACTCCTTTATAGTTTCCTAATCTCAATGCCTTATGTAAACTATCATAATCACTACAATATTTATAAACAAAATTATAGAAGTTTTTTGAATGGTCATAATAGAAACAATGAGCTAATTCATGAACAATTATCGCATCAATTATATCTTTTGAAAAATGAATTAGATATGAATTGATTGTAATATGATGAGTTCTTTTACTATTGCTTCCATATCGAGTTGAAACATACTTCGTTGAAACATTGTAAGGTTTATCAACATTCATAAGTTTTTCATAATATCTAATTCTTGCTTCAATATAAGTTAAAAAATATTTATTGATATCTTTATAAAATGTCTTTGAACTAAAAAGAACAAAATGCCCATCAATTGAAATAAATCCATCTTTAATTTCTTGTTTTTCACCATATATCCAACAATAAGTGTCAGAAAAAGGTTTTTCTATTACTTTAGTAGGTCTAGATTTATGTTTAGAAAGTACATTTTCAAGATAACTATTTGTAACTAGATATGGGCATCTAATCGTATATTTTCCATCTTTTACTACCCACCTAATTGATCTTATATTCTTATATTCAATTGAAGCTTCGTGAATTTCACCATTAATATTTAGCGTAGTCTCTTTTTTCATATAGAAATATTATAAAGAAATACATATAATATTTAAAGCAATGAAAGGGAATTAAATGGAAACTATTATTGTAAGTGCTTGTTTATTAGGCGATAAATGCCGTTATGATGGCAAAGATAACTATAACGATAACGTTAAGTTTTTAAAAGAACACTTTAATATTGTTCCTATTTGTCCTGAAGTTTTTGGTGGAATGTCTACTCCACGTGTTCCAAGTGAACAACGTGAAGGTTCTGTTGTTGATAAGAATGGAAAAGATGTTACTAAGTATTTTGAAAAAGGTCGAGATGATGTATTAAATATTGTTAAATATCTCCATATAAGAAAAGCTGTTTTAACTGAAAACTCCCCTTCTTGTGGAATTCATAAGGTCTATAATGGTCGTTTTAATAATACTTTAATTGATGGTAATGGTATCACCACTAAAGCTCTTTTAGAGTTAGGTGTTGCTTGTTATAGCATCGATGAAGTTGAAAAATTAATTGATAAGACTCAAAAACAACTTTACGAAATTAAAGAACAAGAAATTCTTGAACACGAAAGAATCAATAAAGAAAAAGCAGCTAAGAATGCGGAGTATTCCACTATTGATAACAAAGCTTATCAAGAAAAGAGACGTGCTGAACGTAGCAATTATTCAAAAGATGGTGATTATAGTTCAAATAGAAGAGAAGGATATTCAAGAGGATATTCATCTCGTTCTAGAGATGATAATTATAGTAATCGTAATAGCGAACCAAGAAGCGGCTATTCAAGAGGTTATTCTTCTCGTTCTAGAGATGATAACTATAGTAATCGTGGAGATTCACGAGGCAATTATTCAAGAAGTTCTACTCGTGATGGCGATAGACCATATTCTTCACGCCCATATAAAAAGAGTTACTCAAATAATTATTCTAGAGATTCTAATTCTCGTGATGATAGTCGTTCCTATTCTTCTAGAACTCCTAGAAGATCCTATGATAATAATTATTCAAGAGATTCTAATAGTCGCGATAGTAGCCGTTCATATTCTTCTAGATCTACTGGAAGAAGCTATTCAAAAGGTTATTCATCAAATTCAAGAAGTTCATATAATACACGTAATAAATCAAGCTATTCAAAACCAAAAGACAATGATGAAGGTAAATAATGACTAAAACGAGATTCATAATCATTAAAATCTCTTTAACTGGTTTAATGATTGCGCTTATTTATGTTTGCACAGCTTTTTTAAGCATTCCTTTTGCGAACGGTGCTGGTTATTTTAATTTTAGTGATTGTTTAATTCTTTTTACGAGTATTTATATTGGACCTGTTGAAGGAATTTTAAGCGCGATTATTAGTTGTGCTTTAGCGGATTTACAAGCTGGTGCAGCCCAATTTATTCCATTTACTATCGTTGCTAAAGGACTCGAAGCAATCGTTGCTTTCTTAATCTATAAACCACTTAAAAATCATAATATTTTAAAATATATCTCAGTTGTTATTGCTCCACTATTTATGGTCGCAACTTACTTTTTAGCTTATATTTTATTATTTGATATTAGTTATACTTTTAATTCAATATTTGATTTAATTCAAGGACTTGTTGGTTCAATCCTTGCAATTACACTACTTAAACTATTTTCAAGAATTCCGCTTGAAAACTTAATCCATAATAAAAAAGAAGATTGAACTCAACATTCAATCTTCTTTTATTATTTATAATTTTGAACCTTTAATTTGTTCATCAAGTTTTACTTGATCAATTTTAGTTAAGTGCCAAATATCTTTGTTATAGCCTTCAATTGTTCGATCACTTGAGAAATATCCAGACTCAGCAATATTTACTAAACAACTTCTTTGCCAAGCTTTTGGATCTTCATAATACTTTTCAATCTTCTTGCATTCATCAATATATGCAGGTAAATCCTTAAAAATTAAGTATTCATCATTATGATTCATAAGTTCATTAAAGATTCCTTTGAAACGATCTGGAATATCTTCACACCATGGGCCATTAAATAAACTATCAAGAACCCAACGTAACTTATTGTTATTGTTATATTCATCCCAAGCATTATAAGTTCCATCGGCAGTAATCTTTTCAATATCTTTAACTTTTAAACCAAAGATAAAGGCATTATCTTTACCTACTTTATCTAAAATTTCAACATTAGCTCCATCAAGAGTTCCAAGTGTTAAAGCCCCATTCATCATAAACTTCATATTGCTAGTACCACTTGCTTCTTTTCCAGCAGTTGAAATTTGTTCACTAATATCGGCCGCAGGGATAATCTTCTCAGCAATAGACACACCATAATTTGTCATAAAGACAACTTTAATATATTTATTTACTTCAGGATCATTATTAACTACTTTTGCTACAGCGTTAATTAATTCAATAATCTCTTTAGCAAATACATAACTTGGAGCAGCTTTAGCACCAAAAATGTAGGTATGAGGATACATTTTAAAACTCTTGTTAGTTTTAATTTCGTGATATAGCATCATAATCTTAAATACATTCATAAGTTGACGTTTATAAGCATGTAATCGCTTAATTTGAACATCAAATATAGAATTTTCATCGACTACTACACCATAATTATCATTAATATATTTAGCAAGTTTAATCTTGTTATGCTTTTTAATTTCAGCTAATTCTTTAAGGGTTCCTTCGTCATCTTTAAATTTTAATAAATCTTTTAAACCCTCTTCAGGATTAGTAATCCAATTTTCACCAATCTTATCAGTGATTAACTTAGATAATTCTGGGTTAGCATACATTAACCAACGACGATGAGTTACACCATTTGTTTCGTTATGGAACTTTTCAGGGAAATATTTATAGAATTCTTTAAAAGTAATTTTCTCTAAGATATCAGTATGAATTGCGGCAACACCATTAATACTAAAAGCACAATAAATAGCTAAGTTAGTCATTCTAACAAAACCATCTTTAATGATGAGCATATTGTCTTTTTCATCGCTCTTGACGTTATTTTTAGACATCCAAATAAGCATTCTACGTTGAATTTCTTCAATAATCATATAACAACGTGGAACAAGTCTTTGAATATATTGAACTGGCCATTTTTCTAAAGCTTCAGGCATAATTGTATGATTTGTATAAGCAAAACAATGGGTTACTTGATTCCAAGCATCATCCCATCCATATCCATATTCATCCATAAGTAATCTCATCATTTCAGGAATCGCTAAAATTGGATGAGTATCATTTAATTGGAAAACAGTTTTATTTGAAAAATCATCAAGACTACCATGTCTTCTAACAAATCCACGCATTAATGATTGTAATCCAGCACTAACAAAGAAATATTGTTGACGTAGTCTTAATAATTTACCATGTTCAGTTGAATCATCTGGATATAAACCATGACATAATTCTTTTAAAGTTGTTAGATAATCTTCAAAAGTAACATCACTTGGTAAATCTGATTCACTAGGTTGAGCACTCCATAAACGTAAAGAGTTAGCTAAATTATTATGATAACCAACAACCGAAACATCATATGGCATAGCTAATACTTTAGTCGCACCAACGGTACGAATTCCATAACCACCATCAGGTTTAAGATAAGTTTCAGCGTTTCCATAGAAACTAACTTCAACAGCATGTTTTGGTTTTCTTACTTCCCAAACATAACCATTAGTTAACCATTGATCTGGTAATTCAACTTGTTTTTCATCAACAATCTTTTGTTTAAAGAATCCGTATTCATAACGAATACAATTGCCGTGTCCAACATAACCTAAACTTGCAATTGAATCCATAAAACATGCTGCTAATCGACCTAATCCACCATTTCCAAGTCCAGCATCAGACTCGACATCTTCAAGTTCGCCAATATCAGTACCAAGTTCACTTAATCCATCTCGGCAAATATCATAAATACCAAGATTCATTAAATTACTAGTCATCAATCGACCAATTAAAAATTCCATTGAGAAATAAATTAATTGCTTTTCATCATTTTTTAAGACATATTCACGAGTATTACGCCAATCAGTACCGGCATAATCACGAATCATTTCACCTAAAATATCATACTTTTCTAAAATATGAGCTTCAGATGGAAATTTTCCATACTTTTCAGTTAAACGTTCTGTAAATTCCTTTTTAAACTCTTCTTTATTAGTAAACATAAAATTTCCCTTTCCTTCGCCTAAATATCAACTATTTTTTAGCTGCTGCATTTACGGGACTAACCACTTTAGTGTCTTCGGCAGGTTGTCCATTCTTATGCGCATATTTGAAAATCATTGCGGCATATCCACCCATTTTGACACAAATCTTATGAGGCTTTTCTTCTGGACCATAATAATAAGACATTAATGGAAGACCATTATAGTTATTAGTTCCACCATAAACATCTTTATCGCTATTAAAGATTTCTTCGTAAGTACCTTCACGAGTCAAACCAATATCATAAGATTCATAATAATTTGGAGTCATATTAAAGATAAATACAAGATGACTATCGCCAACTCTTCTTTCAAAAGCAAATACACTATCATTCGCATTGTTGACCATCAACCAATTAAAGTGAACTGGATTATATTCTTCAGTGTGCATTGCTGGCTCATGGGCATAAATTAAGTTTAAATCACGAATGAGACGTGAAACACTATCGTGTTTTGGGAATCTCTTTAATTCCCATGGTAATGATTTTGTTTCGTTCCATTCATCAAAACTAGCAAGTTCGTTGCCCATAAAACTTAACTTCTTTCCTGGGTGAGCATATTGATAGGTATAAAGATTACGAATAAGAGCAAACTTTGTATCATAATCACCATACATTTTATTAATAATTGTTCCTTTACCATGAACGACTTCATCGTGGCTTAAAGGCAACAAGAAGTTTTCACTATAAAAGTACATCATTGAGAAAGTAATTTTATTATGTTCCCACTTCTTATAAACTGGGTCTTTAGCGTAATACTTTAAAGTATCGTTCATCCACCCTAGATCCCATTTATAATCAAATCCTAAACCACCATATTCAAGAGCACGAGTAGTTCCATTATAATCAGTACTATCTTCAGCTATCATCATAACACTTGGGTGTTTATAATGAATTTTGCCATTCAATCTACGAATAAACTCGGTACCACCCGTATTTTCACCTCTTTGTTTATTTCCTTCCCAATAAATAATATTACTAACTGCATCAACACGAATACCATCCATATGAAAGTATTCAAGAAAATAATTCATTGCAGACATTAAGAAGCTTCTAACTGGATCTTTTCCAAGATCAAATTGGAGTGAACCCCATGGTGAATACATGTGTTCATTGCCATATTCATATTGGCAACTTCCATCAAAATGATTTAATGCCCAACTATCAACAGCAAAATGCACAGGTGCGAAATCCAAAATTACACCAATTCCAGCTTGATGCATTCGGTCCACAAAGGACATGAGTTGCATTGGGTTTCCATAAGTTGAATCAACACTAAAGAAACCAGTGGCTTGATAGCCCCAACTACCTTCAAATGGATATTGAGTAATAGGCATTATTTCAATATGGGTATATCCAAGTCCTTTTAGATAAGGAATTAAGTAATCAGCAATTTCTTCATACGATAAGAAACGTCCATCAACTTTACCTTTCCAACTTCCCAAATGCATTTCATAAATAGACATTGGTTCATCAAAATTTCTACTTCTGCTATTTAAGAATGGGCGATCATGCCATATAAATCCTTCGATATTAAATAGTCTTGAGCAACTTCCTGGTCGATATTCACTAAAGAATGCAAATGGATCGGCTTTATCAACGTATTCTCCATTACAATTTTTAAAATGATATTTATAGAAAGCGTAATTATGTAAGTTTGGTATAAATATTTCAAATACACCGCAATCATCAATCTTTTTCATCTTACTAGTTTTTGGATCCCAATTATTAAAATCACCAATAACTGAAACATCACTAGCAAGAGGCGCATATAGTCTAAAGACTACTCCATCAACAAGTCTCATACTTGTTGCTTTTTTCGTTTTTGTTGGATCTTTTTTAAGTGGTATGTCAATTATAACTTCGACCTTTTGCTTAACAAAATGTGCACCAAAATACGAATAAGCTTCAATTGTTTGTCCAGACAAATAATCAGCTAAAATTCCGTATGCCATATTTGCTCCTTCATCTACCTATTATTTTACTAGATATATTAGTAATTTTACATATAGAAAACGTGTTTTTTTCACTTTGCAAAAATACTTACAGAAAATTTACATAAAGAAAAAGACTAGAACAATTTATTATCGTTCTAGTCTTTACAATTCATATTAATCATTTTCAAATCTTCAACAAGATTAAGGTTATGAACCTTGATAAATTCATAGGCAAAATCTAATTTATTATCAATTAAGTCTTGTGGGCGGTGGGCGTCTATCCCTATAACACATTTTACATGGTATTGACTCGCTATTTCCCAGAAATAATGATTTGGGTATGGATTAGTTCCTTTAAGTTGTGAATGAAGGTTTGCATAACCAAATCCACCAAGATTTAATTCAAGAGGAATATCATACTTTATGCTAGCTTCGCAAATATCTTTACACACTTCTTCTATTTCAGGAGTAATCTTAGTGACATCAGTCATAAATATATCAGGATGACAAACATATAAAAATAATCCAGTTTCCATCCCTTTAATTAAATCATCTTTATATTGTCTAATTCCATCGATATCATCAAGTCCATTATAATAGTAAACTGGTTTGCCTTTCGCATCATAAACTAAATGTTGGCCAAGAATTAAATAATCAAACCCTTTTTCTTGAAGTAAAAATCGATAAAAACCATAAAAATTTTCTTGATATTCAATTTCAAAGCCTAATTTAATATCAATCTTTCTACGATATTTCTTCCTTAAACTTAGAACACTATTAATATAATTATCAAGTTCACTATAATTTCCTCGCATATGTTCATGAACAATATTAGGAAAAAAAGCATGATCACTAAAACCTAAAGTTTTAAATCCTGCTTTTATAGCGCATTTGACGTATTCTTCATCAGTGCCAGTTGCATGTCCGCAACGATAAGTATGTGTATGCATATTGTAATTAATTCTCACCCCTAAATAATATCACAACTACTATTATCTTTTAAAATAAATACTAGAAAATTACTAATAAAAAACATCAACCGAAGTTGATGTTATCATCAATTAGTCTTGTTGATCTTTGTTATCGTTGTAAATCTTGAACAAACAAGCATTTGGGGTAAATTGTCCAATATATGGTGTTCCAACATTGCCGATACATACTAGTTCGTAATCTTGATTTTCATCATAACTTTCATTTTCATAATCTTCTACAAACATATTCAATTTCCTCCTTGCATTTTCAATTTTAGGAGAAAAAAAATTAAAAACAAGAATATTGTCGACCACATCGAATGAATATAAGCGCTTTCAGTAACCGCTTACAATTAAAAATGTTAGGAATACAGCCTATTTAAATTACAAGAATTCAGAAATTATGAAAGTGTTTTCAAAAAAAACTTAATTTCCACTATAAACATATTGAGCATTAAAAGTAGTTGAAATCTTGTATCCAGAATTTGTAAGCGATTTGACTTCCATATTTGAAGAAACAAGCATTCCGTATGTATCTACAACAAAAATATTATTAATAATATAATCTTTTTTAGTTAAATCATTTTCAAGATTATATGTTAATAACGTTTTATCATTATTTAATGAAAAATTATTATAATAATCTGTAGCATTAATGATTAGATTATCTCCGTAATACTTACCATACATATGGTATCCACTTTGATTTTCGGTATAAAAATAGCTTCTAATATTCTCTTTAATACTATCTTTCATTGTTAGCGGATCTTTTATTTCACCATTTTCTTTAATGATTGATGACAAATTATTATTTTCATCACAAGAATCTTCTTCAAAATAAGTTTTTAAGTTGTTTTCAATATAATTCCCAACATATGTCGCATTTTTTTTATAATAAAGAGAATTGGAATTCCATGAAAAGGAAATTTCATATTCGCTTGAACCTAATATTTCTTCACCATCATAATCCACTTGTTTAAAATAACAAGACCCGGATTGAGTCGATTTTTCAGTTTTCTCATACTCAAAAGAATCGATAAAATCTTTTATATCGCCTTCAGGCATTGAAGAACTTCCACAACTAACCAAAAGCAAAGATGACAACACTATTAACAATTTTTTATATAATTTCTTTTTAATCATCTTACAAATTATACTCATAAACACAGTTGCCGTAAATACATTCATTATCTGCAGAATTATAGGCATTTATAGTTGAAAAATTCTCGCTAAGTAAATAACCATTTTTGTCATAATCAATAGAAGCATTCCACTTTGCGCTCATTTCCATCCCAAAACGATTAATAATCAATCTTTTGTTGCAAGAAAACACTTTAAAAGATAAACCATCATCTTGCTGATAAATATAAACATTATAAATAGACGTTTGAGATAGAAATCTATTCTTTATTGCAAGGTAAGAATCTTCCCAATTAGCTGAATTAATATGAGTTGGCAGCGATAAATAAAATGATTTGTTAGTGTCGACATAATCAATATTCTCTTCACTTACATCATAAGATCCAATATTTTTTGCAAGAAAATTCATTTTTCCTTTGCGACTATAGGTTTTATAATCTAAATCAACAAAATTATTAACGATAGTTAAAGCTTCATTTTCATTTATATCATCACCATTTGAATTAGCAGAACATGAAAATATCAAAGGTATAGTCATCAATAACAAAATATTTTTAAAATACTTTTTCATAAATCCTCCTAATAAATTCTTAATCCAATTCCCTTTTCAGTAATTTGAATTCTAGTAATATCAAACTTTAAATTAATCTTCTCCCCTACTTTAAGTTTTTCTTTTAAAATACAATAAATTTGTTTTGGTTCACCATCAAAATTAATCTTACAATTATAGTAAATCTTTCCGTTAACAATTTGGCTGCCTTCAACAACTGCATCGAAGCCATCTTTATCAATTCTATAAGCATTATGAGGTATTTCTAATAAATAAGTTTTACTAAATACTTTTGTTCCAAGACTTTGAACCATTTTATTTGAAATAATTTCAGTTGATTCAACGTATTTCTTACCGAATTTAAAGAAGAATAATTGATCTTGTTTTAAAATATCATTATTTTCTTCAACACTTAATTCTTTATCTTTATGTTTGAACTCGCTGCTCAAATATGATGCATAATTTTCATCAACTTTAAACTTCTTCTTCATCTTAACTAATTCAGCTTTAAGTGCTGCGTTTTCACGCTTATAATAACCATTAGTACTATTTACATTAGTTTCATAAACAATTGATTCTTCGTTTATACGTCGTGTAAGTTCGTTATTTCTTTCTTTTGGTAAATTGTCTTTATAATTTTTATGTTCTTCTCTTCTCTTGCGTCCTTCCTCTTTATCTGTATTAATCTCAACAAATTTCTTATAAGACGCTTTCTCTTCTTCTTTTAAATTATCATAAAGAACATTTACTTCATTCTTAATAGAAACAAGTTTCTCTTTGTGAGCTTTATTGAAAGTATTAATTTTAGTTTTTTGTTCAACTTTATTGCAGGTTATTGCTTTTTCAACTTTGTCTTTTTCTAACAAATAGGCTTTATCATCTTTTTCTTTTAGTTCAACATTATTTATTTTTTGTGCATCTAAAATCTTCTTTTCATATTCTTTTTTGAGAACAGATTTTTTAGATTCATATTCTTTTTTTGTATCTAAAATTCTGTTTTCAATAATTTCTTTATAACCACTTAAATCATTCTTAGCAGTAAAATAATTGATAAATGAACCGTTAATACTATCGAATTCTGGCATAGGTTGAATCAAAGATTCTTTCTCATTTTTAACAAGAATTTGTGTGTAGTCAAAATCAAATTTAACTGTTGAGCCAATCTTATAGTCTTTGTTGGCTATGCTAAAAAGTAGTCTATTCCCAACTTTAATATAAACGAGTTTTTTATTTCCAATTGTTTCAAAATTGATAATTTTACCATCAAAAGGACCATCATCAAGAATAATTGAGTTTGAATTAATAAACAACTCACCTTCACCATCTTTAGCTTTAATTGATAATGGAAGTTTAATTTTTAAGTCGCCAATAACGATGCTTTGTTTTTCAACTTTGCAATTCAAGACATTAATTTCAGGAAGTCTTGGCATCACAGACTCTTCTGTTGATTTATCAAAAATATGACATTTTTTCAGATTTAAAACAGCTTTTACAATTTGTCCTGGTTTGAAATCATAAGTTGATGTCCCCTTAACAATTACTCTTGTAGATGTTTCGCCAAAACCATCACCATTAAGATCTGTATCAGCATAGATTAGAGTTTCGTTGCCAAGTTCTTCAAAATGAGATATTTTTACATCAATTGCAGACTTATCATTTTTAGTTTTTTCTGGGTCAACTGTAATATCCTCACATCTTAAACCAACATAAACAAGGTGCTTATTATCTAAATAAATAGGTTGAAGTTTTAATAAATCATCATGAGGAACTTCAATTTTTGCATTACTATATTTAAAATTAAAACTAATTAAATCTTTTGCACTTGAAAGTGTTGCTTCAAAAAAGTTCATTTGTGGAGTTCCAATAAACCCTGCAACGAATTTGTTATTAGGATAATCATAAAGATTTTTTGGAGTATCTATTTGTTGAATACGTCCACTCTTCATAACAACAACACGAGTTCCAAGGGTCATTGCTTCAACTTGATCGTGAGTAACATAAACAAATGTAGTTTTTAATTCTTCATGCAACTTTGCAATTTCACTTCTCATTTGAGCACGTAATTTTGCATCCAAATTGCTCAATGGTTCATCTAAAAGCATAACTTTTGGATTTCTTAAAATAGCACGTCCTAAGGCGACTCTTTGACGTTGACCACCACTCATTGCTTTTGGTTTTCTATCCAAATAATCGTTTAAACCTAAAATATTTGATGCCCATAAAACTTTCTGATGAATAATATCGTTTGGTACATGACGTAATTGAAGGCCAAAAGCCATATTTTCATAAACTGTCATATGTGGGTACAATGCATAGTTTTGGAAAACCATTGCGATATCTCTATCTTTTGGTTCAACATCATTTACAATTTTTCCATCAATATACAATTCACCAGCACTTATATCTTCAAGTCCAGCAATCATTCTTAAAGTTGTGGACTTTCCACATCCAGATGGACCCACAAGAACAATGAACTCCTTATCTTCAATGTTCATTGTAAAATCGCTTACTGCTTTTGTCCCATTTGGATAAACCTTATAAATGTGTTCTAATCTTAAATCTGCCATACTTTTGTCCTCCTATTTAATTAAAGCTATTCCATGTGGCGGAATATTAATATTGTTATTCTTAAGTCTTCCAACATAACTATTACTTTTATCAATAACTAATTCATTAATCACTTCACTAAAACCATAATCCTCTATATTTACTTCTAAATTCTCTTTTTCATTATAATTGATTATAAATCCGATTGTTGAATCATCATAACTTTTCTTAAAAACAAGTTTTTTCAGGTCTGAATCAGCATCCACTAGTTCTGGTATTCCCCTACTAATTGCCGGATATTTATTTCTTAAATAATTTGCTCTTTTATAATAATTTAAAATGCTATCCTCATTATTGATTTGCTCATCAACTGTCCCAAATACATACTTAGCAACAGTAGTTCCAACTGGATTTTTACATAAAGTATTCGAATTCCAATTCATGGCAATTCTAACATTTTGATCACAAGCATTATCACCTTTATTTGTTCCTACCATTCCAATCTCATCACCATAATATGTAAAAGCTGAACCATTGAGCATTGATAATAAACCGAATAAAAACTTTGTATTATCATCCGATGATTCTAAAGCAATTCTAGGTGTATCATGATTGCATAAAAATGGAGCAGGAATATACTTTTCAGTAATTAAATAGTTGCTTTCTAGTCCTCTATAATATGTTTTTAACCATCCACCTTCCATATTTAAACTATTAACAATAAACCCAGTCGAACCATACGATTCAAAGTTAAAGAAACTATCCAATTCACTTTTATAGTAATCACTAATAACTGAATAACTATCCCAACATTCGCCAATAACATAAATGTTCTTGTTCAGCGTTCTGCAATACTTAATTAAATCATTTAAGAAAGAAATATTCTTGCTATCGCTGTTTATAAAATAATACTTAACTGCATCTAATCTAAAACCATCAATTCCCATATCAACATAATATTTAATTATTTTTTTAAATTCGTTTTGAACATATATTGAATTACAATTAAATTCTGGCATATCGCTAGAAAAGTTACCTTCGTAATAGAAATTTTCATTAGGAACTTGATATGTTTTGATGTTTTTTTGTGGTTCTAAATAAAAATTATAAAAATCTTTAAATTCATCCTCTTCAGTAGTCAAAGTGATACCTTTAAGATATTTAGAATAAGCTTTTGTTGCTTTTATAAAATATTCGTTTGTAATTGAACTATGATTTAAAACCAAATCTAGAATTAATCTAATGTTTCGTTTATGGCATTCCTTAATTAAATTCTTTAAATCATCAATCGTTCCATAACTAGAATCAATTTCATAATAATTAGCAACATCATATTTATGATATGATGGCGAAGAATTGATAGGCATTAACCAAATGCCTGTATATCCAAGTGATTGAATATAGTCTAATTTAGAAGCTACACCATTAAGGTCACCAATTTTATCATCATTAGAATCACAATAAGATCCAACATAAATTTCATAATAATTACGATAATTATCATCAATAATTGTTGGTTGATCTTCATTATATTTAATCTTGTAGCCTAAAATAGAATCGTAACTTTCGCCACAACCAATTAGAGTACTAGATAATAACATTGTTGAAATTAAACCGAAGATTTTGTTCATAATTATCCTTTTACAGCACCACCAGTAACACCTTCAACATAATATCTTTGCAACCAGAAGAATAAAGCCATGATTGGAATCGAGACGAAGACACCACCAGCACAAAATTGTGGAAAATAAACAACACCATTTTCTTTAGTCAACATTTGTTGTAAGCCAACAGCAACATTGAATAATTCAGCGTGTCCTTGTGCAAGATAGCTAGCAAGCATATAATCACCCCAAGGTGCAGTAAATGCCATTAATATTGTATAAACAATAATTGGTTTAGAAAGTGGCATAATTACTCGCCAAAAAATTGTATTCTTATTTGCGCCATCAATCATTGCGGCTTCATCAAGTGATCTAGAAATCGTATCAAAAAAACCTTTAGCAATATAATAACCCATTGCACTACCGCCAATATAAACAAGAACTAATCCAAATATATTCCCACTCAATCCAAGAAATTGAAGAATATAATATGTAACAATCATTCCTAAGAAACCAGGGAACATTGCAATAACTAAAATAATTTTCATGTATCCTTTTCTTGATTTAAATCTTAAACGAGAGAAAGAATAAGCAGTCATTAAAGTTAATACAGTTTGTAAAACTGAAGTAATTAAAGCAATTACTAAAGTATTTAAAAACCATCTCCAAAATGGGTAAACAGTATCCGTAAACAATTTAATATAATTATCAAAAGTAAATTGCTTTGGAATTAAATAAGCCGTAACATACTCTGTGGCAAATGATTGTAAAATCAAATACACGAAAGGTAATACCCAAACAATAGAAAGAACAATTAATACAATATAAATAAGCGTTTTAGAAGAAGCTTCTCTAATCTTTCTTCCATGAAAACTAAATGCATTTTTATCTAACATTATTGGAAATCCTCCTCGTTTTTAACAGAATTGCTTCGACCATAAAATACAAGAGAAATAAGAGAGACAATTACAAATACACAAATACCAATTACCGAAGCAACACCATAATCTTTAAATACTTCACCCATAGCTATTTTATATAACCAAGTAATAAGCAAATCAGTTTGCCCAGCTCCAAAAACATTAGTAGAAATCATAATTCCATTAACACTTGTAAAGACTGGTCCACCACCAGACAATAAATAAATAACATTGAAATTATTAATATTACCGACAAATTGAGAAATTAAATATGGACCAGTAACAAATAACATATAAGGTAAAGTAATCTTAACATACATTTTAAATGGACTAGCGCCATCAATTTTTGCAGATTCATATAAATCAGCAGGAATATTCATTAAAAGACCTGTACAAATAAGCATTGTATAAGGAATACCTATCCACATGTTAACAACAATAATTGTAACTTTAGCAATCATTCCATCTTCAAGGAATTTAATGTTTTCAGTAATCCAACCCAATTGTTGCAACAAAGCATTCATTGCTCCTAAATTTGTATTAAGCACTTTAGAAAGTAATAGCAAAGAAACAAATTGTGGGACAGCAATTGTAGTAATTAAAACGGTACGCCATAATTTTTTTAACTTTATGCCTTTTCTATTAATTAACAACGCAATAATCATTCCAAGAAAATAATTAGTAAATGTAGCAAAGAAAGCCCAAACCAATGTCCATAACAATATTTGTAAGAAAACTCCAACAAATTGATTACCGCCTTCACCACTTAAACCCAATAATCTTGAAAAGTTAGACATTCCAACCCAATCGAACAATTCTTTTGGATTCATATAATTAGAATTATAATCAGTAAAGCCAACTAAAACCATGAAGATAAGAGGAATTATAGTAAACAACACTAAACCTGAAGTAGGCAAAGCAAGTAAGACTTTATGATAGTTTTTCCCTGTTAAATCATTAATCGTTGAAGAATCAGTAATAACATGTCCAATAAGTCTATACTCTTGTAAACTTAAAGCTTCTTTTATTTGGGTATACCATAAATAAATAAAAACCAATATTAATAGAATTGTGATAACTGAAAATAATAAGATATTGAAGCTATCATCCATATAAACATACCCAGTAAAAGGTTCAACATCAATATCATATTGAACCGAAGCAATATTGCCAAATGTAGGTAATTTTATTAGATTTGGAATACCAGTAATGATCAAATAAGTAATAAAACAAACCTCAAAAATGAGATTAAAAAAACCTCTAATATATTGATGATTTGTGATTTGACCAAAACCCATAACAACATAACTAATTCTAGTTTTCCAATCGCCATTTACAAAACTATTAACAAGTGTAACAAAAGGATTAGATATTTTTTTAAATAGATTTCGTGTTTTTGATGGTATTTTCCTAAAGAAATGGTAAATACCTAACGGAATCGCCATAAAAAAAGATCCAATTTTATAAAGTATTTTCTTAGATGCAGATAAAGACATATATTCAATTGTTGTCATACTTTAACTCCTTTTTAAAACCACAAATTTGCATAGGACCAAAAGGCCCTATGCAAAAATTAGAATTTCAACTATTTGCTTGCTTTAATATTATCATTAAGAGTCTTACAAGCATCACTTAAATTATCTAAAGTAACAGTTCCATCAATCATTCCATTGATTAATGTAGCTGGAGCAGTCCAGAAATTACCTGGAACTGAAGTTTGTGCGTGAGCAAAACTACCTTGTTCACTTAAAACCTTAACGTTAGCATTACTTGTAACAGCTTCAGAAGCGGTAGCAGTCTTATTGCATGGTGCAGTTTCATAAGCATAGAAACGCTTTAATTGGCACTTTTCGCCGGATAAGAACATAGCTAACTTATGAGCAGCTGTTAATCTATCATTATCATCACTTGAGACTTGTGGATTAACACCAAATAATTTACCACCAAGGAATGCTCCTAAGTGTTTTGTTTCACCATCAACAGTGACATTTGGCATAACAGCGCAACCATAATTATCTTTTAAAGCAGTCTTATAATTACTAATATCCCAAGTTCCTGCCATACAAGCAATTAAATTATTGGATTCTGATGGAGCTTCCATATCTTTAACCCATGCTTTATCAGTAACAATACTATAAATAGCTTTAGCAGCTTTGATACCTTTTTCTGAATCAAAATCAGCATCAACCTTTGAAACTTGACCTTGATCATCAAAAGTCATTGAATAATCAGCACCAAAAGTAAACATTGCGGCAGCACCCCAGAAACCTTCTGGTAAATTGTAACCAACTTTTTTGCCTAATGTATTAGCTTTGGCTAATAATTTTTCAATAGAAGAAACATCATCTTCAGTTAAAACAGACTTATCATATTGAAGGTAATAAGTATTATCACCAGTATATGGATAAGCAATAAGTTTTTCATTAAAAGTTGCAGCAGATACACCAAATGAGTTATTTGCTGTAGTAACAAAGGACTTATAATCACCCTTAAGTTCTGCTAAAGCACCTTTTGAATATAAACCTGAAACTTTATCAGAAGCGAATTCATAAACATCTGGTCCAGTCTTCCAATCAGTAACTTCTGAATCTACCTTATCTGGTCCATGTTCAACATAAGTAATATTATAAGTATTAATATCACCATTAGCTTTCATTTCAGTTTTGAAATCATCAAATAATGATTCATTGAAATACTTGTTAGTACCAGTTCCTGAATAAACAAGGTTAATTGTTTTTGCTACTGGTTCATCTGGTTCATCAGGTGTATCAGGAGTTGTTTCTCCACATCCAGCCAAAGCAAGACTACATAAACTTAATAACGCGAGACTCACAAATCTTAAATTTTTTTTCATAATATTTTAAAAATACCTCCTTATTTAAGATGTATATTCATACGCACCTACGGCGCATTAATACCGAACTAATCACGTCCAGACATTTTGGTTTTGATATTTAACCAATCAGTGATTTTTTTATTAAAAAATCCCTGCTTACATCTCCAACTCCAATTGTTAGTACTTAAGGTTGAAGGAAAATTCATGCGTCCCTCTTTTCCAATTCCTAGTAAGTCTTGCATTGGACAAATTGCACATCGCGTCTTACTCATCATATTTAATTCACAAATCTTTAAGGTTAATTCTTTATTTGTAGCATCTTTGCTTGGAAGATTAATCTTGAAGAAATCACATTCATTATCTAAATCTTTTAGGAATACTATTCGGTCTTTACTATTTAACTCATCGATATATTGAGTTGTTGTTTGACTATCATGTGTTCCAGTATAGGAGAAGAAATTCTCAGTATAATTCGATGGTTTCCAGATATTTTTTGGATCTCCATCAAATCCTTGAGTAACAATCTTCATTCCAGGATACTTAACAACATCCATCATCTTATAGAAGTCATCATCCATCATTCCTAAATCTTCAGCAACAATTGGTAGATTAAGTTTATCCATGAACATCGAAGCACCTGGACCTTTAATCCACTTTCCATTTCTTGCAGTCTTATCGCCAAATGGAATTGAATAATATCCACTAAATCCTCTAAAGTGATCAATTCGAATTAAGTCATAAAGTTTTAAATTATAATTAATTCGTTCATTCCACCACTTATAGTCATCTTCTTTCATATAATCATAATTATATAAAGGATTGCCCCATAATTGACCATCAACACTGAAACAATCTGGTGGACATCCAGCAACACGAGTTGGAAGATGATTCTTATCTAATTGAAAGAGTTCAGAATCTTTCCAAACTTCGACACTGTCGTAAGCTAAGTATATTGGCATATCACCCATAATTTTTACATCATGTTTATGCGCATAGTCTTTTAAATTATTGTATTGTTTTAAGAAAATATATTGCGTCCATTCATAGAATTCGACTAAATCACCATATTTTTCTTTAATCTCTTTATCAATCTTAGATGAATAATTACGATATTCATTTTCCCAAGTATTCCAAGGTTTATAAGTATGTAATTCTTTTAGAGTCATAAAGATTGCGAAGTCTTCATACTCATGTTTATTTAAGAATTCATTGTAGGAATCATCGTTACGATTGAATCTATTAAAGGCTTTCTTAAGTACGTTATATCGGTTATGGAAGAGAATTTCATAATTAACACGTCCCTCATCTCCGCCCCACTCAATCGAATCACATTCATCTTTTGTTAATAATCCATCTTCAATCAAGAATTCTAAATCTATAAAATAAGGATTAAGAGCTTTACTTGATGGAGATTGATATGGAGAATCTCCATAACTTGTTAGAGTTAATGGGAGTATTTGCCAAACATGTAAATGACTTTGGTTTAAAAAATCGATGAAGTTATAAGCTTCGCGACCAAGCGTTCCAATACCATATTTGGATGGCAAAGAAGAAATGTGTAACAAAATACCAGCTTCTCTTTTTTCTCTCATAAAAATACTCTTTCTCTACCTGTAAGCGCTTTCATTATATAAAAGGGAAAATCAATAATCAATACAAAATCATATATGTTTTTTTACAAAACTATTTTAAAACGATATAATCAATCTTTTTTAAAAATAAATATTTTTTTATTAATAAATATTATAGTTTTAACGCAAAGTCATAATTTATATTGATATTATCATTAATTTTAATTATTGATATTTGATTTAATATTATTTCGTTGGTTATCATTATATTTTAAATATTTGTAAATATTTTTAAAAAAATGTCTAGTTTTTTAACAAAAAATTAAATATTTTGCTTTTTAGATAGCGTTTTTAAATATTTAATATATATTATGTTTGGAAGCAATATTTTGCATCCTATATATAAAGAGGTATCAATATATGAACAACAATTTAAAAACTTATACTATTTATCAGGTTTATGTAAGAAACTTTACTAAAGAAGGAACCTTAAAAGCTTTAATCAATAAGTTAGGATATATAAAAGATTTAGGAGCAAAAATAATCCAACTTTTACCAATTAATGAAATCGGTATGGACGGAAGAAAAGGCACTCTTGGTTCCCCTTATGCTATTAAGGATTATTATAAAATAAATCATGAATTAGGAACATTAGATGACTTCAAAGAACTAATTAAGAAAGCTCATGAAATGGATCTTCTAATCATGATGGATGTTGTTTTTAATCATACATCAAGAGATTGTATTTTAATTAAAGAACATCCTGAATTCTATTATCGAGATAAAGATGGAAATCTAGCAAATAGATTTGGTGATTGGTCGGATGTTTATGATTTAAACTATACTAATAATCTACCATTATTCGACTATGTAACTAAAATATTAGAGTATTACACCAATTTAGGTGTTGATGGCTATCGTTTTGATGTTGCAAGTTTATTACCAAATGATTTCTATAAATATGCCATTCCAAAAATAAGAAAAATCAACAAGGATTTAATCTTATTAGGAGAAGCAATTGAACCAGGTTTCGCCACTTCTATTCGTCAAAATTGTGGCAATGCTGATAGCGATTCTGAGCTTTATGAGGATGGCTTTGATTTATTATATCGTTACTCAAATTATGGTTTTTTACGAGAATATCTTCACACACATCAAACCAGTTACTTAGAACTTTATAAGGTTGGTATTTATCTAGAGAATGTTACCCTCCCTACTACTGCCTTAAAAATTGGAACAATAGAAAATCACGATTGTGAGCGTATTTGTTCTTACACAAATTACGATCCATTAAGAATGAACATCATTGCTTATAGTTTCTTCCTTAAAGGTACTGGATTCGTATATTGTGGCCAAGAATCAAAAGAATATAAATTACCAAGTTTATTTGAAAAAGACCTTATTTCTACAAAGGTATTTGATACAAATTACTATAATTTCATTAAAAAACTCATTGAACTTAAATCTAATAAAGAAAATTTAGATCTTATTCAAACTAATGTTTTAAAAATCATTGGGAAAGCTATTGGTTTAATTAACATTTATAAAAATCATGAACCAATCATAGGTTTATTCAATTTTGATGTGAATCCAATTGTTATTAAACTTAAAGATTTAAAAGATGGAGCTTATTTAAATATTATAAATAACGAAAGAGTCGTTATTCATAATAACTCAATCAAAGTAAACGGACCTTTATATCTTAAGAAACTAAACGATGATATTTCTCGTTAAGATTCTTAAACTTATTAATTGTATATTTATCGTCTAATTCGCAACTGGTGATTCGATAGCACCAGTTGTTTTTTATTACTGTTCCTGGAGCATTCATTCGTGAACCCTTGTCTTGCATCAAAATATCTTGCATAGGAATAATAATGCAACCAGCATTAGATTTATATAGTATTTCAATAAGAGTATTAAATAAGTTTTTAATCGTCACTTTATCTTTATATTCAACACCTAATTGAGAAGCAACTAATTTAACATTATTGAAGAGCCCATCGTTAAAATTGTCTTTTATAAAACCTTTTAAAGGCATTGAATCGTGGTTTGTTGAATAAGCGATGCAATCCTCATTATAATCAAGCGGATTATGAAGATTATTTTCAAGTTCACCAATCACACCAAAGATAAGCATACGAATATCGGGATATCCGCATTCTTTAATAAATCTATTAACATGTTCATCTTTTAATCCAACACCAGCGGCAATAATTGGTAAATTCTTTTTATCTTTAAAGAAATCTAAACGAGGTCCTTCCATAAAGAACCCTTTTTTGCTATCCATAAAACTATATGGCATTGCATAGAATTGATAAAAACCTCTAAAGTGATTCATTAAGACATAATCATAAAGTTTTAAAGCTTTATTAATTCTTTCGTTCCACCACTTATAGTTATTAACTTTCATATAAGCCCAATCATAAAGTGGATTTCCCCATCTTTGACCTTGCTTATTATAAGCATCACTTGGATAACCACTAATATATTCAATTTGGTTATTCTTACCAACCAAGAATAAATCTGGATGGAAGTAGAATTCAACACTATCTAAAGACAAATAGTAAGGAATATCACCAACTATTTTGATTCCTTTGTTGTTAGCATATTTCTTTAAAATACGCCATTGTCTTAAAAAAATAAATTGAGTAAATAAATGAAACTCATATTCTTTGTAGTAGTTTTTTAGTACAAAAGCCTTAACCATTGGAGTAAATGTTCGATATTCAAGACTCCAATCATACCAAGCTTTATTATCGTTATGACCTTTGATGGTCATATACATTGCATATTCTTGATAATCTTGGTCTTCTTTTACTTTTTTAAATTCATAACTATTCTTATCAAAACGTTTATAAGCTTTATAAAGAATGTCTTTTCTAGTATCCCAAACCGCCTTGTAATCGATAGATAATGGATCTTTACCAAAATCAACACCTCTTAAATCTGTTTTTTTAAGTAATCCCTCATCTATAAGAAGATCTAAATCAATAAAAGCAATATTAAAACCAAACGCACTATTTGTTTGATATGGCGAGTTTGCTGGACCAGCAGGATTTAAAGGCAATATTTCCCAACGAGAAAAACCACATTTATTAAGCCAATCAACAAATTTATAAGCTTCTTTTCCTAAAGAACCAATACCATATTTTCCTGGTAAAGAAGATATATGTAAAAAAACACCGCTTTCTTTCATAGAAATATAATAACTTAAACGACAAAAAAACTAAAGTAAAGACTACTATAAAATTACTAATATCTTTAAAAAAGTTGCGATTCTATCTTATTATTCATAAAAATTAGTGTATGATAGCATTTATGAATATTAAAGAAAGAATTCGAAAAATATTTTCTCCAATAGATTTAACTAAAGGAAATGTTACAAAAAGCATCATTATTTTTAGTATTCCTATCCTATTATCATTAATTTTCCAACAAGTTTATTCTATTACTGATGCCGCAATTGCGGGTCAAAATCTTTCGGCAAATGAAATAGCAGGCATAAGTGACGTTGGATGTTTAACTTATATTGTTATGGATTTCGGATTTGGTTGCACATCTGGCTTTAGCGCAATTACTGCAAAAGCCTTTGGTGCTAATAAAATGGATGATGTTAAAAAGTCCTATTCTATCCAAATTGTTTTAACATTTATAATTGGTGTTATATTAACAATTATTGGCTTGCTATCGATAGATTCGCTCTTGGGGTTTATCAATATTAAAAAAGGAAATCCAGTTTATGAATATGGGTTTACCTATATTTTTATTTTCTTTTGTGGCACACTTGCTCAGCTTTTTTATAACTTGTTTAGTAACGCTTTAAGATCGATTGGCGACTCAACAACTCCACTTCTATTTCTTATTTGCTCTGTAATACTCAATATAATTTTAGATGCTGCTTTTATAATTCTATTCCATTGGGGAGTTGTTGGCGTTGCTGTTGCAACAATTATTACTCAAGTCATTAGTGCAGTTGCATGTTTCATATATGCCTATAAAAGATATGACGTTTTTAGAATATCAATTAAAGATTTAAATATTGATTGGAAATATGCCTTTGAACATATTAAAAATGGAGTCCCGCTTGGATTACAATTTAGTGTTCTTGCTTTTGGCATAATCATTATGCAAGGAGCAGTCGTTAATTTTGATATCGCAAGTAATGACCCAACTCAACCTGCTCAACTTGGTTATGGAGCAGTTAATAAATTAATCGGTGCATTAATGTGTATTCCAAATGGAATTGGTACCGCAATGTTATCATTTACTGGCCAAAATTATGGGGCCAAACAATATCAAAGAGTTAGAGAAGGAATTAAAAAATCTACGATAATTACGGTTATATCTTGTTTTATTATTACTATAATTAGTTTATTACTTTGTATTAACGGAGCTTTTTTATATATCTTCTTATCACCAAGCAACATAAACTCACAAACAATTAAATATGGAACATATTACTTTTATGCTAATATGCCTTTATTCTTCACTCTTGGTTTACTCTTTATTGGAAGAAATACTTTACAAGGAATCGAAAAACCAACTTTCCCATTTATTGCTGGAGTTCTTGAACTTGTAGTTCGTGTCTTGATTTCTTTATATATTCCTTCTCTTGTAAATCCAAGTAATCCAACTTCGGATATTTCATACTTTTTTCTCATGAGTGCTGATGTTTTAGCTTGGATAACTGCTTCAATTATTCTATACGTTGGCTTAATAAAAAACGTCTATTTAAATCCGCTTTATAAAATTGAAAAGAAAAAATAATTCTAATTCTCTTCTTAGTCGCTTTTTTGTATTAATTTTTTATGCTTTTTAATAGAGAATACTCTTTATAAAGATTATAATAAAAAAGATTGACTAGGAGGAAGAATACATATGTCAAAAGTAATGGCAGTCAATGCTGGAAGTAGTAGTTTAAAATTTAAACTTTACGAAATGCCTGAAGAAAAGGTTATTTGTTCGGGTAACGTCGAAAGAATTGGTCATGAAGATGCAATTTTTGGAATCAAATATAATGGAGAATCTCATAAAGAAACTTTACCTGTAAAAGATCATGCTGTAGCAGTTAGGCTTGTTATGGATGCTTTAATTAAAGATAAAATTATTGCTTCATATGATGAGATTAAAGCAACTGGTCACCGTATAGTTCAAGGTGGTCCTTATTTTTCAAAAAGTGAAATCATTGATAAAGGTGTTTTAGATAAGATTGAATCTCTTATTCCACTATCACCAAATCACAATGCTGCTGAATTACTTGGTATTCATGCTTTCCAAAAGGTTTTACCAAATGTTCCTGGAATCTGTTCATTTGATACCGCCTTCCATCAAACGATGTCTGAAGTTGATAAAACATTCCCAATTTCAAAGGAATACTCAAAGAAATATTTAATTTATCGATATGGTGCTCATGGTACCAGTCATAAATATTTAAGCGAACAAGGCTTAAAATTCGTAAATAACGATATTCATTCAAGAATGATTATTTGTCACTTAGGAAGTGGCGCAAGCATTACTGCTGTTAAGGATGGTAAATGTGTTGCTACCTCTATGGGATTAACTCCTACTGGTGGAATTATGATGGGCACTAGAACTGGTGATATTGATCCTTCGGTTTTCTACTACGTTTGTAAAGAAACTGGTAAGAGTCCAGAAATTATCTATCAAGAGTTTAGTAAAGAATCTGGTTTAAAAGGTGTTTCAGGAATTAGTGATGATTCACGAGATCTTGAAAAAGCAGCCTCTGAAGGTAATAAAGATGCTATTTTAACTAATAATTTATGGGCAAGAAGAGTTGCTGATTTTATTGGTCAATATTATGTTCGACTTGGTGGTTGTGATTTAATCATCTTCTCCGCTGGTATTGGCGAAAATAGCGCTTTATATCGTAAACTTGTCTTAGATGATATTAAAGAAGCTCTACATATTGATTATAGCGAAGAAGCAAACAATGCTACCCATGGTGGAAAAGAAGGAATTTTAAGTACTCCTAAATCAAAGATTAAAGTTGTAGTTATTCCTACCGATGAAGAAGTTATGATTGCTCGTGATGCTTACAATATGTTATTAAAGAAATAGGTGGAATTATGGATTTTTTAAAAGAAGAAACAAACAAAAATAAAGAACAATATTTAGAAATACTAAGATTAATTAAAAAATATGATAGAATTGTTGTTTTTCGTCATATTATGCCTGATTTTGATGCTTTAGGTTGCCAATTTGGTTTTGAAACCTGGCTCAAAGAAAATTTCCCAGAAAAAGAAATTAGAACTGCTGGAGATAATCATGTTTCCTTTTCAGGAACAATTTTCCCAAAAGTAAATAAAATAACTGATAACTATTTATCATCAGCTCCATTTTTAGCAATTATTTGCGATGTTGGCGATAAAAAACGTATTGCTGATCCACGTTTTCAAAAAGCTGATTATATTATTAAAATCGATCATCACCCAACCGATGAAAGAGTTTATGATTTAGCAATTACTGAACCAGATAAATCATCTTGTTCTGAAATTATTGGAAATATGTTCTTATATTTTGAAACTAAAGGTTTAACTTTAAGCGCAAAAGCTGCTAAATACCTCTACATTGGTATGGTTGGTGATAATGGAAGATTCTTATTTGGTTCCACTACTCCTTTTACCTTACAAATTGGTGCTGAACTTGTTAATAAAGGTATAAATATTACAAAATTATATGAAGAAATGTACACAAAAGACATTAAATCATTAGATTTTATCAAATTTATTATTGAAAACTATAAAGTCACAAAGCATGGTGTTTGCTATTATGTTTTAACTGATCAACAAGAGAGAGATTTAGGAATTACTTGCGATGAAGGCAAGGAATTAGTTAACTTCTTCTCTAACTATGCTGGAATTAACATTTGGTGTTCTATTAGTGAAGATACTACTGAACCATGTTTTAGAGTCTCTTTTAGAAGCAGAAACTATCGAGTTGATAAAGTTGCAAAAGAATTTAAAGGTGGCGGACACGAACAAGCTTCTGGCGGCCAAATTAAAGATTTAACCGAACTTCCTAGATTACTTGATGCGTTAGATAAGATTGTCATTAAGGGAGAAAAATAATTTGTGTTTATCCCACTTCATCTACATAGTGAATATTCATTTTTAGAAGGTGGTGTTTTACTTGAAAAAGCGTTTAAAAAAGCAGTTGAAAACAACTACCCTTCAGTAGGTATAACTGATACCAATGTTTTAATCGGTTTTCCAGCCTTTAATATCTTAGCAAAAAAGAATAATATTAAACCCGTTTTTGGAATGGATGTAACCATAGAAAATAATCTCTTTACTTTAATTATAAAAAGCGAGGAAGGTTATAAAAATCTTTGCTATTTATCTAGTCTACTAAGTAGTAGAGAAATCTCATTAGGCGAATTAAAGTCATTTATTAGTGGTTTATTAGTAATTATTAATACTTCGTCTCCACTTTTTGAAAATATAGATGAAGAGTTTAAAAATAAGCTTGCTGATTTAGCTAAAGGCATTAATCCTGATGATTTTTATATTGGTCTAGAATTCTATGAAAATGATAGCATTCCTCATTACGAATTAATACGTAATTTTGCTTATCAATATAACTATAAAATTGTTGCCAATCCTGTCATTAGATATCTAAACAAAGACGATGCAATTGTTCTTGATATTTTGTCAGCGATTAGTAGTCAAACAAAGATTGAAAGATCATATAAACCAAACAAGAGTTTATACTACTTTAAAGAAGATGCTGAACTTAAAAAATTCTATACGGATGCCGAAATTAACGAGACAGAAAAAATTGCCTCTTCCATTACTTTTACTTTCGAAAAGAAACGTGGAGAAATGCTTAACTTCCCATTAAACAATAATGAAGAAGATGCTTCGATTGCTTTAAAAGATAAAATTCTAGATGGTTTAAAATTTAGAAATATTTCTTTAGAAAATCATGAAGAATATCGAAATAGATTAAATTATGAATATTTAACAATCAAAAAGATGGGTTATTGTGATTACTTTTTAATCGTTCAAGACTATGTTAATTTTGCAAAAAGCCATGATATTCCTGTGGGTCCAGGTAGAGGTTCTGCTGCTGGTTCTCTTGTTTCGTATTTGTTAAATATTACTGATGTAGACCCATTAAAATACAACCTTCTATTCGAACGTTTTTTGAATCCCCAAAGACAAACAATGCCTGATATTGATATAGACTTTAGCGATATTAAACGTGACCAAGTTATTAATTATCTTAAAGAAAAATATGGCAAAGATCGTGTTGCCAATATTTTAACTATCCAAACAATTGGAGCAAAACAAGCTTTAAGAGATGTTGGTAAAATCTATAATCTTTCTAATAATGATATTTCTTTATTAACTAAATTAATTATTGAAAAGAACAATCAACTTATTCATCTTGATGATGCTTATAATAGATTCCCAAATTTCAAAAAAGAAATTGATGGTGATTCATCATTTAAACTTGTTTTTGAAAGAGCAAAACTTGTTGAAGGATTAGGAAGACAAAGAGGAATAAATGCCGCTGGTATCGTTTTAAATAACACCCCACTATCTGGTTCTATTCCTTTAATTAACGATTCAACTGGATTAATTGTTCAATATGAAAAGGATTATCTAGAGGATGAAGGATTCCTTAAGATGGATATTTTAGGATTAATTAACTTAACTACTATTGATAATTGCATAAAACTTGTTAAAGAAAAACAGAATATTGATATCGACATAAAATCAATTAATCTGGATGATCCAAAAATATATAATCTAATACAAAATGGCTTAACCATGGGTTTGTTTCAACTTGATACGGGTGCTGCTAGTAATGCTATGAATTTATTTAAACCTAGAAATTTTAGCGAACTCGCCGCATTTATTTCACTTGATAGACCTGGACCAAGAATAAATCTTCCAGCTTATGTCCGTCGTTTAAAAGGACAAGAAAAGGTTACTTATCTTGACCCAAGTTTAAAGAGTTCATTAGAAGAAACTTATGGGATTATGATTTACCAAGAACAAATTATGCTTGCTTCACAAGCTTTTGCTGGTTTTACTTTTTCTAAAGCTGATTTATTAAGAAAAGCTTGTGCTAAGAAGATAAAATCTAAGATGGAATCATTAAAAGGTGAATTTATCAAAGGCGCACTTGAAAAAGGTCATAAAATACAAGTAATTAATGAAGTTTATGACTTAATTTCAAGATTTGCTGAATATGGTTTCAATAAATCACATGCTGTTGCTTATGCCATGATTACAGCTGAAACTGGCTATTTAAAAGCCTACTACCCTACCGAATTCTATGCATCAATTCTCGATTCTCAAAACGGGAAGAATGATATTAAATTTTCAAAATATGTTAGTGAGATTAAAAAGAGTGGCGTTGAAATTCTTTTACCTAATATAAATATTTCTGAATATAATTTTTCTGTTAATGACAATAAACTTGTCATGCCTTTAAGTTCAATTAATGGCCTAGTTACCAAGATAATTCTTAATATTATTGAAGAAAGAAATAAGAATGGATTGTTTAAGAGTTTCTTAGACTTTGTGACAAGAATGTACCAAACTCCTGATAAGATTACCGATAATCAAATTAGCAAATTAATCGATGCTGGCGCATTTGATTCACTTTATGATAATCGTCAATCACTTAAAAAATCTGTTCAAGAAGCTTTAAGGAATGCAGCACTCAATACTTCTGCTTTCAATACTCCACTTATTAATGATGGTATAAAATTTACTTTTAAATATGTCGAAGCTGATGATGATCCTGCTTTAAGAATAGAAAATGAACGTGAAGTATTAGGAGTTACTCTTAGCGATTCACCATTAAATCATATTAAAGATAAGATTAATGGTATCGTTGTTACACCAATTTCTGAACTCAAAGAAAACGCTACATCAAATATCGTTTGTCTATTTAGAAATGTCAAAAAGATAACCACACATAATAATAAGAATATGTGTTTCATAAATGCCTATGATGATTTAGATGATATTGATGTAACGGTTTTTAGTGACAAATATGAAGAATGCATCGACTTAATTAATTCATTAAAGAAAAACGATATCATTCTCATGAATGGCAAAATGCAAAGAAACTATAAAAATAACGAACTTGGTTTTGTGCTAAATAGCATTAGGAAAGTATAGAGGTAAGTATGGCAAAAATTATAATCATTGATGGTAACAGTTTATTATTTAGAGCATTTTATGCTACTAGTTTTAAAGATGGCCCACTACTTCAAACAAGTTATGGAACTCCTACCAATGCTATTGTTGCTTTTAGTAATATGCTTTGTGGAATAATGAAAACTCTTAAAGAGGGGGATGGTATTTTTGTTGCTTTTGATAAGGGCAAACATACCTTCCGTCATAAAGAATTCAAAGATTATAAGGCAAATCGTAAGCCAGCGCCTGAAGAATTACATCTACAAATGCCTATTGCTCGTGAATTATTAAAATCACTTAATATTGCTTATTACGAAGATGACAACATAGAAGCTGATGATATTGCAGGAGTAATGGCCAAAGAAGCTAGTAATGCAGGTTTTAAAGTTGAAATCTATACTAGTGATCATGATTATTTACAATTAATCGATGATAACATTACTATTGAACTCATTAAACGTGGACTAAAAGATATCCACACCATGAATGTTGCTACTTTTTCTGAAGAGTATGGAATTACTCCTATTCAAGTCACTGATTTAAAAGGCCTTTTAGGCGATGTTAGCGATAATATTCCAGGAATTCCAAAAGTTGGTGAAAAAACCGCCCTTACTTTAATTAAAAAATATGGTGATTTAGAAAATATCATTAAAGCAAGTTACGATGATAAGAGCAAAGTTTCAGAATCTATTGTTACTTATCAAGATACTGGAAGAATGTCAAAAAAACTCGCCACTATCCGTACAAATGAAAATATATCATTTACAGTTGGCGAAACAATTTATAAAGGTTATGACTTCAAAGATGCTTCACTATTTGCTGAAAAATACGAACTCAAAAACTTTGTTAGCCGACTCCCAAAAGAATATAAATTAAACGATTTAGAAAATAAAGAAATTGAGTTTTCAATGATTGAATCAACCAAAGATTTAAATCTCAAAGATGGTTTTGGTTTAGCTTTAGATTCAGAAAACGTTAATTATCATGATGCAAAAATTTATGGTATTGCTCTTTCGATTAATAACAAAGTTTATTATCTAGATGAAAAACTTCTAAAAAAAGATTCTAAACTACTAGATGCATTAAAAAATAAAGATATTAAAAAATATTGCTTTGATTATAAACGTATTGCTTGCACATTACACAATGAAAACATCGAGATTCATGGGTTATTTTTTGATTTGTTACTAGCAAATTATTTATTAGATTCATCAATTAATCCAGAGTATCAAAGCGTAATGGAAGCTAACAAAATTGATGTTAGTTATGTTTATAAAGATGAATCACTTTTATCAATAGGAAATCAAAAATTAGCAGCTTCTGAAGCTTACTATTCATGTTTTTTATATACATCAACTGTATTTAAATTAAAAGAAAAAGATCAATATGAATTGCTTTATTCAATTGAGCAACCATTGACCATTGTTCTTGCTAAGATGGAAATTGAAGGTTTCCCAGTTAACAAAGAGATTCTTTTAGAAGATAAAAAAGAATACGAACAAAAAATTAGCGAATTAGAAAAACAAATCTATTCATTAGCTGGTGAAGAATTTAATATCTCTTCTCCAAAACAATTGAGTTCTATACTTTATGATAAATTGAAACTTGTTAGTAATAAAAAAGGTTCTACTTCTATCGATTTTTTAAAGGACTTAAAAGATGTTCATCCAATTATTCCTTTAATTCTAGATTATAGAAAATATTCAAAATTAGTTTCACAATACATTGATGGTATCGTTAGTTTTGTTCATGATGATGGAAAAATACATTGTACATTTAATCAAGCTACCACTACTACTGGTCGCTTATCTTCAAGTGAACCAAATCTTCAAAATATAAGCGTTCGTGATGAAGAAGCTAAAAAAATAAGACAAGCCTTCTACTATCCTGAAAATAATCTTTATATTTTATCTTTAGATTATTCGCAAATTGAATTAAGAATACTTGCCCATTTATCAAACAGCAAAACATTAATTGATATTTTTAATAGCAATCATGATATTCATAGTGAAACAGCTAAAAAAGTCTTCCATATTACTGATAGAGAACCAACGCCTCTTGAAAGGCGAAAAGCAAAAGCTGTTAACTTTGGTATTATTTATGGAATTAGCGATTGGGGATTAGCTGATCAAATTAATGCTCCAGTCCAAGAAGCTAAAGAAATAATCACTAGTTTTTATCAAGAATTTCCTGAAGTTGGCGAATATCTTGATAACTTAGTAAGTTTTGCTAAAACTCATGGCTACGCTACTACAATGTTCAATCGAAGAAGATATCTTGATCAATTAAATGACCCAAGTTATCAAGTTAGAGAATTTGCTAAAAGAGCTGCTATGAACGCTCCAATTCAAGGAAGTGCTGCTGATTTAATTAAGATTGCCATGATTAAAATTGATGAAGAATTACTTAAAAACAACTATAAATCCTGCTTAATATCGCAAATTCACGATGAAGTTATTTTAAAAGTCTATGATGATGAAAAAGATAAAGTTCAAAAGCTTGTTACAGATATAATGGAAAATTGTGTAAAACTAAAAGTACAATTAAAGGTAGATGGAGGTTATGCAAAGACATGGTTCGATGCTAAATAAATATGCCAGAATTACCAGAAGTTGAAACTGTTAAAAATATTATTTTGCCTTTAATAAAAGGAAAAACAATTGATTATGTCGATGTTTATTTTGATAGACTTATTTTAAGCAATCTAGAAGATTTTAAAAATAAATTAAAAGGTAAAACAATACTAGACCTACAACGTTATGGGAAATATTTATTTTTTATGCTTTCGGATAATCTTGTTTTAATCAACCATCTAAGAATGGAGGGTAAATGGAGATATTCTAAAGACAAGAATCCACGTGGTAAATATACAACTGCCCTATTCTTCTTTAAAGATGGGACTAGTTTAGCTTTTGATGATACACGTAAATTCGGAATCATGTATCTTTCAACAATAAACGAATACAAAAATTTAGAAATGATTTCAAAACTTGGAATTGAACCAACTAGAGTAGACAGTTCCATGTATGCGACACTAAAAGAAAAATTACATAAAAATAAACCTCTCAAAGAATTGCTTTTAGATCAAACTATTTTTTGTGGGATAGGGAATATATACGCTGATGAGATTGCTTTTGCATGTAAGCTCTCGCCATTTATGAAAGGTAAAGATCTTACCGATAACGACATTAAAAACATTTGCATAAATGCGAAACGCATTTTAAATGAAGCTATTCAATGTGGAGGTTCCACCATTCATTCATTTCATCCTAGCGAAGGCGTTGATGGAAGAATGCAAGTCAACTTAAAATGCTATGGACATGAAGGACAACCTTGTCCAAATTGTGGAACTATATTCCATAAGGAATTTCTTGGTGGTAGAGGAACAACTTTCTGTCCTAATTGCCAACTTGATAAAACTTTACAAAAAGCCATTGGGATAACTGGTCCTATTGGTTCAGGAAAATCAACATTACTTAAATATCTTGAATCAAAAGGTTACTTAACTATATCTTGTGATGAAACAATCCATGAGTTATATCGAGAACCATCAATTAAAAATAAGATATCTAAAATTCTTGGAGTACCTTTTGATATAGACAACAAATTACTTACAAAAAATGCTGAAAAAGTCATGATTTTAGGTCATAACAAAAAAACTATGGTAGAAAATTATATTTACCCAGTTTTAGAGGCAAAACTCATTAAAATAATAAAAGAAAATGATGATGTGGCTATAGAAGTTCCACTTCTTTTTAAGGCCCACTATCAATATATGTTTAAGAAAATATTTGTTTTAACTGTTTCTAAAGAGAAACAAATTGAGCACTTAAATGCTCGACATGATGATGTTAATTCAGCAAAAGCAATCAATAAAGATTTTAGTTACCAAAAAGCTAAAAATGTTATTGAAATCGAAAACAATTTATCTAAAGAAGAATTATTTAAAAAAGTCGATGAAGAACTATCTAATAAAGACTAGTATAACCAGTATAAATCTCATCCTTAATCATTGAGTGCAAAATATTTGCTAATTGTTTTTCACGAATATTATTTCCACTCTTATCTCTCTTTGCATATAAAGTAATTAAGTCATTAAGCGAAAAATCACTCGTAAAGATCGTCATTTTTTTATTTGAAGCACGATATTGCAATAAAGGAATAACTACACTATCACGAACAATATCGTTGATATATTCATTTCCAAATCCATCAATTACTAATAAATAAGCATTCTTTAAACTATCAAGCATTCTATTAAATCCAACTTTATCATTAAAGAATAAATCCGATAATTCTTTAAATCTAGTGGCACTATCAATAAATGCAAGGCCTGAAGAACCTCTTTTTGCACTACTATTTATTAAAGCTATGGAACAATAAGTTCTACCACTACGAATTGCACCATAAAGATAAATCCAACTTTCTTCTTTAAGCGGCTTTTTCAACTTAGAAATCAACTCTTTGTTATCAATATTTTTTAGCGAAACTGAATCAAAAGAATCATCAAAATCTTTATAGATATATTTTGATTGATAATCAATATATTCTTGATATGGAGGTATAATTCCTCTTTCTCGTGATATAATTCCATCTTTTAATTTGAGAGTGTAAATATAACGAATGCCACTATTTACTACATCATCAAAAGTTTTAATTTTCTTCCATTTATAGTAATCATCATAAAAAGTATGACAACTACCAATATATTTTTTGATTGTTGCGTCTTCAAAACCATTATTTAAAAGTAACCCATAAACTTCTGGGTCTTTTTTTATCTGAACAAAACATTCATTTTCGTATTCAGATAAATCATCTTTTTTTACATTAAATAAGTTTAGTTTTTCCATTTATAATAATTTCTCTAACTCCTCAACACTAACCTCTTCATAATCATCATTTTCTTTCGATTTATTTGGCATATCTTTAGTCGCTTTCATGCCACTCTTATTTTCATCTTTGATAACAGGCGCTACTTTCGTAGTTTTTTTATCGATATTGAATAAATAATCATAGGCACTCACGGCACTAAGTAAATTTTTACGTTTAATTGTTGCCGCAATTTTCTCAATATATTTTCTATTCAGTTTGTCATCTAATTTCATTAAAGAATAATCAAGAATTACATTAATTATACCATCAGTTAAGCCCATGTTTTGTGATAAATAGTCAATAATATTTAAATCAGCAGAAATTGGTTCTACACCATTTTGCTTTTCCTTTAAAAATATTCTTGGGCTGGTATTTTCATAATAATTAATTTTGTTAGCAACTTTTGTATTTGAGCTAATGTTGTTTTTATATTTCTTTTGATTATAGGCTTTGTATTTAGAAATTTCAGTCTTACATCTTTTATTACAATAAGCGTAATCAACCTTATGACCTTTAGCGTTATCGTCTTTATATGCATCAATCATTATGTAACCCATAATCTCTTCATTTAAACCATAAAGAGATCCAAGTCGATGCATTTCTTTTATATCTTCATTTGTAAATTCTCTAATATCAATATTCGATTTTTTAGCGATATATTCAATTAATTTCGAATCATCAAAAGAAGCTTTATCTTCATCTTTATTAACATAAATCAACTTACAATTATCATTAAGATTTACGTCTTTTTCATCAAAATCAATCTTAAAAGATTCCTTAACACCAGCGCTAATATCAACGTATTTTGAGAAATCAACATCATCGATTTCATAATACTTCATAACTTTCATAGCTTCATCTTGACCAACTTTACTTACAAACAATCCTTTTAGAACTGTATTCTCAAAAAAATCATTTGGATTTAAAACTGACTTTAAGATAAAAACATAATTATCTTCATCTTCTAATGTTTGTAAAAGCCCGACTGATTCAAGATTTTTCTTGCTTAAAATAAAATCACTTAAAGTCATATTAGACTTGTTTGATAAATATAAAATCTTTCCATCTTTTATACTAGATAAGTACTCGTTTACCAAAAATTCATAGATAAAAAGTGCTTTATAACCAATCAAAGGTAAATAAAGATTATATAAAAAAGAATTATCGTTTGCCGATAAAACTCCTCGTCTTTTTAAACTATAGGTTGAATCAATAGTTAACATAGTATTCATATTATAGACTAAAAAGATATTCAAAAAATAGTTTTCCTAAAAATTCATAATTTTCACTTTAGTTTTTCTTATTTTATATAAGGTTACAAAAGTTGAGATTATTCCCACTACTAGCGAATACATTTAACTACATTTAATAACGTATTTATATTATAATTAATATGCTAAAAGAGGATTAAGGGAATGATTAAAAAGATTGGAATTCTTGCTAGCGGAGGCGATGCCCCTGGAATGAATTGCGCTATGATAGGTGCAATTAGAGCTGGCTACAAACTAGGCAAGGAAATGTATGTCATTAAACATGGCTACAAAGGCTTAGTTGAAGGTGAGATTGAGAAGGTTAGTATTGATTATGCAAAATGGAGTGCTTCGATGGGTGGAACGGTTATTAAAACTGCTCGTTTACCTGAATTTAAAGAACCTGAAGTACAAAAGAAAGCAATCGCTAATTTAAAAGGCTATGGAATTGACGCATTAATTGTTATTGGTGGCGATGGAAGTTATATGGGAGCTAAGAAATTAACTGAACAAGGTATTAATTGTATTGGCTTACCAGGAACTATTGATAACGATATTTCTTCAACTGATTACACTATTGGTTTTGATACCGCTTTAAATACTATTGTTAGAGTTATTGATGATATTACTGATACTATGTCGAGCCATAATCGATGTGGTGTTATTGAAATTATGGGAAATAAATGTGGTGATTTAACTTTATTTGCTGGTATTGCAACGCATGCGGATTATATTATTACCGCTGATCACCCAGTAAATATTGATGATTTTATTAAAGAATTAAAAGAGTTTAAAAAAACAAATCCAGACCACGTTACTATTTTAGTAAGTGAAAAAACTCTCGATACTGCCGCATTAGTCGATAGAATTACTGAAGAAACTGGCTTTGATACAAGACTTGATGTTTTAGGTTATGTTCAAAGAGGTGGTCGTCCAAGTGCTATGGAAAGATTTAATAGTACAAGAATGGGCGCTTATGCTGTTAAACTTTTAGATAAAGGTATTGGTGGCGTTTGTGTTGGTATTGTAAATAATGAACTCCACTACCAAGATATTTATGAAGCTTTAAAGACTCCAAGAGATAAACACGAAGAATTATATAAAGATTTTGATTTAATTAATTAAGGAGCGATAAAATGCTTAAAAGAAACATCACAAAGAAAACTAAGATCGTTTGTACAATTGGTCCTGCTAGTGATACTGACGCCATGTTACGTCAACTTGTTACTTCAGGAATGAATTGCATGCGTTTAAACTTTTCGCATGGTAGTTACGATGAGCATTTAGCTAAATTAAATAAAGCTCGTGCCCTCGAAAAAGAAGGAATTTATATTGCTGTCATGCTTGATACTAAAGGTCCTGAAATTCGTTGTCACGATATGGATAACAATTTAATACCTATTAATAAAGGTGATATTGTTCGTATTTCCATGAAAGAAGTTCTTGGAACTCCTAAAAAGATAAGTGTCAATTTTTCAGGTTTATATGATGACGCCGCAATTGGTTCACATATAAAAATGGATGATGGGAAGCTTGATTTACTTGTTAAAGATAAAGATACTAAAAATCACGAATTAATTTGTGAAGCTTTAGATTCTCATGATTTAGGTAGTAAAAAAGGCGTAAATTGTGTTGGCTCACGTTTAAGCATGCCTTTCATGAGTGATAAAGATAAACAGGATTTAATTTGGGGATGCAAAAATGGCGTTGATTTTATTAGCGCCTCATTTATTAGTGGCCCTGAAGACGTTAAAGAAATTCGTGACGTTTTAAAAGCTGAAGGTCATCCTGAAATCAAAATTATATCTAAAATAGAAAACGTCGTTGCTTTATCGCATATTCAAGAAATTGTTGATGCTAGCGATGGAATCATGGTTGCTAGAGGTGATTTAGGTGTTGAAATACCTCCAGAACAAGTTCCAATTATTCAATCCGAATTAATTGCAATGTGTCGTCAACAAGGAAAACCTGTTATCACTGCTACTCAAATGCTTGATTCAATGTGTCATAGTCCAGTTCCAACAAGAGCTGAAGTTAGTGATGTTGCTACTGCAATTCTTGAATCAAGTGATTGCGTTATGTTAAGTGCCGAATCAGCAAGTGGCGAATATCCTAATGAAGCAGTTATGATGCAAACTCGTATTGCTTCCACGATGGAAAAGCAACTTAATTTTGAGCAACTTGCTCGTGAAGCTTATGATTCTAGTAATAAGGATAATAACGATGCAATCGCTAATTCGATTGCTAATACCGCTAAACTTATAAACGCAAAACTTATTGTTAGTTTTACAGAAACTGGTAATAGTAGTCGTCGTATAAGTAAAGCTCGACCATGCTGTCCTATTCTATCAATCAGCAATAACGAAAAAACTTGCTTACAAAACGCTCTATATTGGGGGATTTACTCAACATTTATTCCTACCAAGATGCCAGATTTTATTGAAGAGATGGAAGTTTTAGCAATTTATTATGCTAAAGATTTAGGTTTAAATGCTGGAGATTTTATTATTATCTCTGGTGGCACCCCTACTGGTGCAGGTAAAACT
>JBAYXD010000002.1:0-63374 GCA_041673725.1 Bacilli bacterium
TTTATCATTAATTAAAATCCAATTTGCTACATTACATTCAGCTTTTTCAAAATACTTTTTCTCTTCACTCTTCAATTTATATTTAACAATTTCATCCGCGCGAATCCCATGCTTCACATCAAAATCTGTTCTTAACTTAGCATCGGATTCAAGCCAATATTCATTCATGCTTTCAAGAAAATCAATGTCACCATATTTTTCTTTGAAATAGGCGACAGCTCGTTTCTCATTTTCGTAATTTTCCATGTCTGAACAACAATAATATTCAGTTAAGGAATACTTGCATTGATCACTTATTTCTGAATAAGGGGCATCACCTATTCCAAGAACATTAAATCCCTTATTTTTTAGGGCTAAACACCACTTCCAATACGAATCTGGGAAATGTGGCGATATAAATATAAAGTTTTTCATATAGGTAAACCTCTCCTCTTTCCTTTTATTCTACTTCACTAAACGTAATCGGTTAATAGCTTTTTTGAGTTCAAATTCGGTATTTCTAATGTCAATTTCGTCAGTTTTAGTTAGATTTTTAAGCTTCTCTTCAGCTCTTTTTTTAGCACCTAAAATTCGAACTTTATCTAAATCTTTTGCTTCTTCAAAAGTGTCAGCAAGAATATAACTACCATCATTATCAACATTTAAAATCCCACCAGATATGGCAAAATATGTCGTTTTACCATCTTTAATTGTTCGAAAACTACTAATTTCAATTTCAGCAACAAGAGGATAATGACCAGACAAAATCCCAACTACGCCCTCTTTCGTTTGGACATAGAGTTCATTGATGGAATCGCTAAAAACTTTCCCATCCGCACTTATAATTCTAAATTGGAATTTATTTGTCATCTTCGCCCTTTTCTTCGTTCTTTACTTCATCAATTGTCCCAACATATAAGAAAGCACTCTCTGGATAATCATCATATTTTCCACTTAAAATTGCTTTAAAACTACGAATAGTATCTTCAACTTTTACGTATATTCCTTTATATCCACTATAAGCTTCTGCAACATAGAATGGTTGTGATAAGAAGTTTCGAATTCTTCGCGCTCTAGCAACAATCTTTTTATCATCTTCACCTAATTCTTCAATACCTAAAATTGCAATAATATCTTGTAATTCTTTGTATCTTTGAAGAATCGCTTGTACGCCACGAGCAACATCATAATGTTCTTGACCAATAATATTTGGATCAAGAATTGTTGATGAAGATTCAAGTGGATCAACGGCTGGATATAAACCTAAAGAAGCGATATTACGATCAAGAACTGTCTTACTATCAAGATGTGAGAAAGTTGTAGCAGGTGCTGGATCTGTAAAATCATCTGCAGGTACATAAACCGCTTGAATTGAGGTAATACTGCCATTTTTTGTTGAAGTAATTCTTTCTTGTAATTGACCCATTTCTGTAGCAAGTGTTGGTTGATAACCAACGGCGCTTGGCATACGGCCAATCAAGGCACTAACTTCACTACCGGCTTGAGTAAATCTAAAAATGTTATCAATAAAGAAGAGAACATCCATGTTCATTTGATCTCTAAAATGTTCAGCAATAGTAAGAGCCGTTAATGCGACACGCATTCTTGCTCCTGGTGGTTCGTTCATTTGACCAAAGACTAAAGCGGTCTTACTTAAAACTCCAGTTGCTTTCATTTCGTTATATAAATCATTACCTTCACGGCTTCTTTCGCCAACTCCAGCAAAGACACTAATACCATGTTGTTCAGTAACAATATTATGGATTAATTCTTGAATTAAAACGGTTTTACCAACACCCGCGCCACCAAATAAACCAACCTTACCACCTTTAACATAAGGGCAAAGTAAATCAATAACTTTAATACCAGTTTCAAGCATTTCAGCTTTAGTAACTTGGTCTTTAAATGCTGGTGGTAATCGATGAATTGGCATTCTTTCTGCATTATTTAATTCATCTCCCATTGGTAATTCATCAATTGGATTACCTAAAACATTAAATACACGACCTAATGTGCAAGTTCCAACTGGAACTTCAATTGGATTATGAGTATTTATGACTTTCATATGTCGAACGAGTCCCTCGGTAGGACCCATTGCAACTGTACGCACTGTATCGTCGCCAATATGTTGCTCGATTTCAACAACAAGTTCATTCCCGCTTGGTAAAGGAATTTTTAATGCAGTTAAAACCTCAGGAAGATCTCCTTCAGGAAAACATATATCAACAATTGGCCCAACAATTTGGGTTACATAACCAAAATCATTCGTGCCACTTAACTTTTCTAATTTTGTTTCTTTAGTTTTCATATTAATCCTCACTTTACTGCATTGCTGCCATTAACAACTTCTATAATTTCTTGAGTAATTTCAGTTTGTCGAGCCTTGTTATACTCAAGTTTAAGCGAATCAACTAAATCCATTGCACTCTTATCAGCAGAATCCATCGTATTCCTTCGACTACTTTCTTCACTCATATAAGCTTCAAATATACTCTTATACAATAATGAATTTATATATTGAGGGATAATTTGATCAATTACCGCCTTTTTATTAGGTTCATAAATTGGCGAATATGCCTTACTTGGGTTTTCTTTTGGTACAATTGGCAAAATTTTTAATGTTGATGGAATAAAGGAAATTGAATTTTTATATTTCATAAATATCAAATCAATTTCTTGGTATCCTTTAGTTTTATACTTATTAAGTAAATAAGTCGTTAAAATTCGGACTTCATCAATTCCAAAATCATTTCTTAAATGCACAAACTTTGCATCAAGCAATAAATCTTTTTCTTTTGATAAATTAATATATCCGCGATCACCAACAATAATAACTTCGTCGCCTTTTTTATAAATGTTTCTAAAATAACGCATAATATCGTTATTATAGCCACCACACAATCCCATATTAGAAGTAACTAAAACATAAAGTTTTTTAGTTGAATCAAATGTTTTTATAAACTCAGTATCATAATAATCATCAGTATTTCTTGCATTATAAAATATCGCATCGGTCATAGCTTGTTCCATGGCTCGATAATAGAAAGATTGAAGTGTTGAAATTTTCATCATTCTTTGCAACTTAACACTACTTACTAATTTCATTGAATTAGTAATCTTTCGAATAGATTCAACCGCTGAGATACGGTGTTTTACTTTAGTTAAACTTTGGGCCACTAGTTAAACTTCTTTCCTTTTTAAATTTAGCAATTATTTCACGAAGATGATCTCTTTCAGGTTTTTTAATATCTTTCGTATCAATAATTCCGTTAATCACTTCTAGATTAAACTTCTCAATATAACTATATAAATCATTTAAAAATGGTTTTACATCTTTGACTTCCAAATCATCAAGATATTCTTCTTGAGCAGCAAATATTTCAATTACTTGTCTATCTACTTGATAAGAATCGTATTGTTTTTGCTTTAAAACCTCGGTTAAAATCTCGCCATGATGGATGATTTTTTTAGTATTTTCATCAAGATCGCTGCCAAATTGAGAGAAACTTTGAAGTTCTCTAAAGTTAGCAAGTTTCATCTTTAATGAAGCCGTAACTTTCTTTTCAGCTTTAAATTGAGCTGCACTACCAACACGGGATACTGATAAACCAGTATTAACAGCTGGACGTTGCCCAATATTAAATAAATCATCGCTTAAGAAGATTTGTCCATCAGTAATTGAAATAACATTAGTTGGAATATAAGCACTTATATCCCCACCTTGTGTTTCAATAATTGGTAAGGCCGTAATACTTCCACCAATTTTTGGATCAAGACGACAGCATCTTTCAAGTAGTCTTGAATGGAGATAGAAAATATCTCCTGGATAAGCTTCACGACCTGGACTACGTTTTAAAAGTAAAGAAAGGGCACGATAAGCAACCGCATGTTTACTTAAATCATCAAAAACAATGAGTACATCTTCTTTATTCATACACCATTCTTCAGCAATAGTAATTCCAGCATATGGAGCAATATATAGTAAAGGAGCAATTTCACTAGCACTTGCATTGATGACAGTTGTGTATTCCATTGCGCCATTATCTTTCAATTTTTCAACAATTCGCGCAACGCTACTATTCTTTTGACCAATTGAAACATAAACACATTTAACGTTTTTGCCTTTTTGATTAAGAATTGTGTCGATTGCAATAGCGGTCTTTCCAGTTTGCCTGTCGCCAATGATTAATTCACGTTGACCTTTGCCAATAGGAATTAATCCATCAATAACTTTAATACCAGTTTCTAAAGGTTCGCTAACGGACTTTCGATCCATAATCGAAGGAGCTTTCCTTTCAATTGGCATTGTTTTTTTATAAACAATAGGTTTTCCACCATCAATTGGTTGACCAAGAGCATTCACGACTCGGCCAAGTAAACCATCGCCTACTGGAACTTCAACTACTTTTCCAGTACGTTTTACGATATCGCCTTCGACAATATCTTGCGTATCATCGAGTAAAACCGCACCAACCGATTCAGCTTCAAGTGACATCACCATTCCATAAATGTTATGAGGGAAAAGCAAAAGTTCGCCAAGCATGGCATTATCAAGTCCATAAATCATAGCAATTCCATCACCAATCGTAACAACAGTGCCTACATCATTGCTATACTCAATCTTTTTACTAAATTGTTTGATTTCTTCTTTAATTAATGAAGAAATCTCATTTGTTTTTATCTCCATACCTAACTTCCTTTCCTTAATAACCTAGACTTTAATTCGTCAACTTGTGTTACAAGTGACGCATCATAGATATCATTTTTTAAAACAACTTTTATTCCACCAATAAGTTTTGGATCTATCACATTTGTAAGAACAATTTTCTTATCAGTGTTTCTTTCAATAACTTCAATAATCCTATCCATATCTTTTTTAGAAAGCGGAAGAGTTGAATAAATTTTCCCCTCTTCAATATTTAAATAATCATCAAAACGAAACAAGGTTTCTTTAAATATCTTATATAGATACATTGAACGATTATTTTTTAAAATTACTTTGATAAAGTTAATTACATTTTTCGAATAATATTTGCTTAATTTTTCATCAATTAAAGCATTTTTTGCTTCTTCACTAGTGTAATAACTTCCAAAAAATTTCATAATTTCTGGATTATCTTTAATAACCGTAAGCAAAGAATCGACTTCTTGTCGATATTCCACTACTTTATTTTCTTCTTTTGCTAAATCAAGAAGAGCTAAAGCATAACGGTTATAAAGTTCGTTCATTACTTAATTTCCTTGTCTTTCTTATTGTCTCCACCTAAACTCGTCACAAATGCATCAATAATTTTCTTGTTATCTTCTTCATTAACTTCACGATTTAAAACATGTTTAGAAGCATCCAGAGCTACATTAACAATTTCTTTTTGAACATCCTTTTCCGCACGTACTCTACTATCTTTAATATCTTGTTCAGATTTTGCTTTCATCTTAATGACTTCTTTAGAAGTATCATCAAGAATCTTTTTTCTTTCAGTATTTGCGGTATCTTTTGCTTCTTCAATAATCTTTACGGCTTCTTTACGTGAATCCGCAACATTTTGTTCAGCTTCTTGTAGTTTTACTTTCGAATCAGCATTATTTTTATTAGCTGATTTAACTTCATTATCAAGATAATCACTACGAGAATCTAAAAATTTTCTGATAGGTTTATAAGCAAAGATGCTCACTAACACAATTAAAACAATTAATGCTAAAAATTGAGTTAAGAAAGCCCAAAAATTAGGAACTAAGGCATCAATTATCGATTCTTGGAAACTCTCAGCTAAACTTGATGTATCACAAGAAGTTAACAAAAACATTCCCAAAAGAATTGTTGATGCAAAAAGTAAATATTTTTTCTTCATATAAACCTCCTTCTAAAACAACAAACTAATGAATGAAAAGTAAAAGAATAGCAATAAGTAAGCAATAAATTGAGGTAGTTTCATCAAGAGCACAACCTAAAATCATGGCGGTTCTTAATTTTCCATACATCTCTGGATTACGGCCCATGTTATCAATTGCATGTGCGCAAATAAGACCTTCACCAATAGCACTAGCTGTAGTGCCAAGCATACACATCCCGATTCCAATATAGTACAATTCCATAAATAAACTCCTTTCTATATTGATTAATTAGACACAACTTCTTCTATAACTTGATTTTCGTCTTCTTGAGATTGCTCTTGCGAGACGTAAATCAATGTTAACATTGAGAAAACAAGCGTTTGTATACATCCACTGAAGATATCAAAATATAAGTGCAAGAATGGGGTAACTAAAGGGGCTAAGAAAATTGATTGCACACCTATTGCTCCACTAACTAAAGTTCCAGTAAATAAAGCGTTACTTAAAGTCTCTAAACCAAAATAAACAATATTCATAATACAAAAACCACTCATCGCATTACCAAATAAACGGAAAGTAAGCGAAATAGTAGGTGCCCACATACTAATTAAATTAATTGGTAAGAATACTGGGAATGGATCAACATAACGCTTGAAATATCCCCAATGATTTTCTTTAATTGCAGTACCATGAACCATAAAGAAGACCACTAACGCTAAAGATAATGGCGTAGCTAAATAGACAATTGGCGATGGTAAACCAGTTAAACTAATAATAAAACAAATAAAAATATAAGGCACAAAAACAATCATAACTCTCGTGAAATCACGATATTTTTTATTCATAATTGATAAAGTAAAATTATCAATCGTTTGGAAAATTAGGATTCCTAAAAAGAAAATACCTTTAGGTTTTTCATCAACTTTTGCATGTCGCGCTTTTGTGCCAACAATAATTGCAAAGATTAAAACAATAAGCATGACAAGAAGCGACATAAAAAGTTGAGGTACGAACTCGAAATTAAACATCTCACTTATTTTATCGTTGATTGTTTTTGCTAAAACCATGTTATTCACCATACTTCGTATTTAATTCAAAACAGAAAATTGCTCCAAAATATGGAACAAGGTTTAATATGACAAACAAAATTCTATATTTGTTGTAAGTTACATCACTAATCATTGATGGGATAAAATATATTAAAATCGCACAAATGACTAGTGATGCAATCTCTATGATAGAACGAATGAAAGCAAAAACAACAACACTTTTTGTTTCCGCAAGTGATTTGTCTTCGTTTTTGTTTCCATAGAATAAAATTAACGCTAAATAACCAATGTTAAATAAAGTTGCAATAAAAAGCACCATACTTACTTCATAAACATTCATTAATAAGAAAAATAAACTAGCTAAAGCGATTACTAAATTAACAATAGAATACAAAATTAATGTACTTTTTTTACTTTTAAATAATTTTTTCATGCTTTAGAATCCTCATCATCTTCTTTTCCAGCAACAGTGGCACTTAAAAGTTGAACCTTGCTTGGTTGAACTTTAAGATTCTTCTTACGTAATTCATTAACAATATTTTCATTAACGCTATAAAGAATATCCCAATAATCAATTGTTGCAGTTTGGCATTTTAAGTAATAAGTAACACCACTATCGCTTAATTCGCCAATAACAACCGTTGGTTCAGGAGTCTTCAATACTCGCTTTTCGCTTTTAATCATCTCAAGCAAAACTTTGCGAACTTTTTCAGGGTCTTCTTGATAAGAAAACACAAGAGATATTTTTAATAAACGAGTTGGATTTACACTAAAATTAGTAATAACACTTTTAACAATAGTGGAATTTGATACGACAACTTTTTGTCCAGCAATTGTGTTTAAACTGGTGGTTAAGAAACGAACAGCAGTAACCTCACCTTCAGCACAATCTTTAATAGAAATATAATCACCAACATTAAAATGCTGACTATTTAAAATAATTAGCCCACTAGCAAAATTGCCAACCAAATCTTGTAAAGATAAGCCAATCGCAAGAATGGCGCTACTAAATATTGTGCTTACGCCAGTTAGCTCAACTCTTAAAATCTTAAGTACACAAATAAAATCTAATAAATAAAGAATAATTTTAGCAACATCTAAAATAAATGATTTGGCGGTTTTCTCTCGTGCTTTGTTTTTTGTTAATTTCATTCCTTTTCTAATAAGGAAAAGGATAAATTTAATAATAAAATATGAAAGAACTAGCCAAATGATAGCCGCAATTACATTATAAAAATAAGGGGTGGTATCAGTTGAGGTATTGAACCAAAAATTGTATATCGAATCCCATAAATTTTTGAAGAAATCTTCTACACTAGTAAACACAATAGTTTCCATATGTATAATAATAACAATTTTAACTATTTTTTTAAATAAACAAAGTTACATTTTTTAAACAAAATTAAGCGTTTTTTTTAAGAATTTTTCTATCAGTATTTGCTACTTGCTAAATATCGAAAAAAAAGTGATAATATTCTACTAACTTGTTGGTAGATTTTTAGGAGGCTATTATGTCATTTAAAATAAAAGTAAACAATGAAGAATTAGTATTTGAAAAAAAGATAAGACTATTAGACTTAAGCAATAATAATATGGATTATATTGCTGCTAAGGTTAATAATCGTGTTCGAGAATTAGATTATGAAGTATATTACGATGCAACTGTTCAATTTTTAACCTTAAAAGATAGTTGCGCAATTGGCCAATATCGTAGATCGCTATTATTCTTATTTTTACAAGCCGCACATTTAGTTTGTCCAAAAATAAGATTTAAATTATCTTATTCAATTTCACGAACAATATTTGCTCGTGATGTTTTTGGCACCCCTGTTTCCCTTGAAACTTGCAATGCAATCGATAAAAAAATGCATGAACTCGTCGAAAGTAATTATCCTTTTGAAAAAATTATTGTAACTAACGAAGAGGCAAAAGAAGTTTATAAACAATATAATTTACCAGACAAAATTGAAATTTTAAAATATCGTCCAGAAAGAACGGTCCATTTTTATGTTTCGAATGGTTATAAAAACTATTTATTCGGTCATATGGTTCCTTCAACCGGATATATTAAAAAGTTTAAATTAAGAAGTTACAATCCTGGCATTTTAATTGCTTATCCACGTAGCGAAACCAATGGAGAAATTCCACCATTTAACGAAGAACCAAACTTTGCAAAAAGTTTAACTGAATCTGGAAAATGGGCAAAAAATGTTCGTTTAGATCTTGTAAGTCAAATTAACGATAGTATTACTACTCCAGAAGCACCAAATTTAATTAATATTTGTGAAGATAGACATAACCGAATGCTCGTGCATTTAGGAGATATCATTGAAGGACAAATTGAAACTACTCGTTTAATTTGTATAGCTGGTCCTTCTTCTTCAGGTAAAACAACCTTTGCAAATAGGTTATGTGATGAATTAAAGTCTCGTGGTTTTAATCCAATTCGTATTTCTCTTGATGATTATTATTTACAAAAAGAGCAAGTACCAGTTGATGAAAATGGCGACACCGATTATGAACACATTGACGCTCTTGATAAAAAATTATTCAATGAAAATATGCTCGATTTGCTTACTGGTAAGGAAGTCACCTTACCTAAATTTAATTTTAAATTAAATCAAAGAGAAGCTGGTAGAACTCTTAAAGTCGATAGTAAAGACCCAATTATTGTTGAAGGCATTCATGCTCTTAACGAAGAAATGACGGATTTAATCCCAAAAAGTAATAAATTTAAGATTTTTATTTCGCCTCAGGTCCAACTTAATCTTGATTATGAAAACCCTATCTCACTTACAGATATTCGTTTATTAAGACGTATCGTTCGTGACTATAAGTATCGTGCTGCTCCAGCTGAAGAAACTTTATCTATGTGGCCAAGCGTTAGAAAAGGCGAATTTAAATGGATTTATAAGACTCAAGAAGATGCTGATTATGTCTTTGATAGTTTCTTACCATATGAAGTTTGTGTTCTTAAAAAATTTGCTTTACCACTATTAAAAACTATTGATAAAGATTCAGTATATTATCCTGATGCTGAGCGACTTATTAGAATGATTAAATATTTCAAAAATATCGATACAAAATTCGTACCATGTAATTCATTATTATGTGAATTTATTGGTGGCAGCAGTTATGGAGTCTAGTCTCTTTCAGGCTCGTTATTATTATTATTATTATTAATTGAAGAATTCTTTTGTGCATTAGCACTTAAGAATTTTTCTTTTGTGTTGTTATAAATAACAATTAATTGATTCATATAAACTTTCTTTAATTGTTCATATTTTTCAAAATCTGCAGGTGAAGAATAGACTTTAAAATAAGATTCGAAAATCTTTTCTAATCTAAAAAATGATTCATATAAATTAAGTAAGGTTAAAGGCGAAAAATAGGTTTTATCTGAAAGTAAAAGCAAAGGAGAAGAGTGAGCAATTTCACTACTCATCTCATAAACTTTTGAATATTGTTCGAGCCCAGCAGCTTTTTCTACACCATCTCTAAAATTAAGCTTTAAACCTTTTTCTTCAAAATCAGGAATAACATAAAGATATCCATATTCAATAAACTTCTTCATATCTTTACTCTTTAAATCATGAGTATGCATTTCTGCTTTTATATTTTCAAAAACTTTATCTTGTTCTTTTTCAGGAATTTGATGACGATACGCTAAAGCATAAGTTATATGTTTAAAATATTCATTAAACATAGGCTTCCCATAATGCATTAAACACGCAATAATAGATTCATTTTCATGAAGAGTTCTCCAAGTCGAAAAAGCTTCAGTTTCAAATCCTTGAAGCAATAATTCAAGGATGCATTTTCCTAAAGAAAATGCCTTAAAAAGCATTCTTTTTATTAGTTCACTAACATTATCTTTAACTTGAATTTTCTCAATTGTAGTTAATGTAAAATTTAAATATAAACTTAAGGTTGAAACCTGAGGATTAAATCTATTTAAGAAGGTAACAGATTTATAGTTAAGTTGCTCATTAGTAAGGTATTTATCGCAACAAACCGACGCTAATGCTGATGATAAATCACTATCATTTATGAACTTTTCACGGCTTTCTGGAGATAAATGATTAACACTATATAAATACTCATTAACGATATAAAGAATTACAACAACATGATTAACTGGAACAAATTTATAATTAACGGCACTACTCATTACTAAATTAATGCCATCAATTACTGCATCATAAATCTCATAAAGATATTCTTTATCGATTTCTTTAGGTGCATTAAGTTCTTTTAATATTTCATTAAAAGCTTCGTTTTTTAAGGCTTCAGTTTTCATCAATTTCCTCTATTTCTATATCGTTTTTATTAGCAATCTCATAAAGAGATTTTATTAATTCACGATCAATCCCTTTTTGATATACTATCTTACTCAAGATATGACAATCATAACACATATTCTGCAATTTATCTTTTGAAATTATAAGAATAGATTCTCCACTTTTGCCGACAACAAGCGACTTTATTAAGTCACAACCACCATCACTTATTTTACTTTTATTAATATTTAATAACCCAAAAGGAATCTTATGAAAAATATTAGCAACAAATTCATGATAAGCAGATAACTCTATTCGACTAAAATTGTATTCTACATAAAAATTGTATTTTCTTGAGAAATTGCTATTTTCAAAAAGATCAATTGCAGCTATGCCCTTACTTTTCGCATTAATGAGACTGCATTCTTCTTTAGTAAAATTTGAATTAGAAAAGTCAATATTTTTAAATAGCAAAACATTATTAAAAAGAGACTCTATAAATGGAAAATGTTTTTCCCCATTTTTATCAATAATAAAACTTTCGTCACCAGGGATGTAATATTTTTTCTCAATCCACATCTTTTTATTGTTTATCGCTTCCATAGCCTCATCTTCAGTCCCCATATAAAGGTCTTCAATCATTTTTACTTCATTCATTTTTTTATCTCCTTTGTTTCATCGTCAATTAAGGATAATAAATAGCATTCGCATGGAAGCTTAAAGTAACTTTCAACAAAGTTTCGATAAATATTAAGTTGTTGCACGTATGCTTCATCATTAATATGTTTTAATTTGTAATCGACAACAACGGCTTTTTCTTTATATACTAGCAACAAATCAATGATGCCATTTCGGTTATTCGCTTCATCTATAAATTGATACTCTTTATATATATTCGCATCTATGCAGTTTTTAAAAATAGCATTATTTAAAACTCGGTCAATTCGAGATTTTTCAAAATTATTTTTAATAAAACTTGTATCCTTAGTTTTAAAATCAACTTCTTCCATCAATAAATGCATATGGGTACCAAAATTTAACGTATTCATATCTGCATCAAAATTTAAATCTTTCGACGCCTTTTCTTTTATAAAATTTTTGTCGAAAGACAAATTGATTTTACTGAACAACAATTGCTCATTAGATTTTTCAATATTTTTTCTCTTTGTATCGTCTTCAATCTTCATCTCAGCATAAGAATCTTCTTCAAAATCAACACCGCTATTACTAAGGAAGCCATGTAATGTTTCAACTTTCTTTAAATCTGGAACAAAGTCATTTGAATCCTTTTTATAAAGCAAAATGCAACTGTCTTCGGTTCTAGTTAAAGCGACATAAAGCAAACGCATTTTTTCTTCACGCTTTTTTGCTTGTGCTCGATATGAAACAATTTGGCTTTGAATAGATGCGGCATTATGAAACGCAAAAGAAGGCAACCAAGCGCCAATTTCATCATCAACTAAAAGCTTATGACCTTCTCTTTTCCCAGGAGAATCTAAGCCAATAAGATAAACTATTTTATATTGAAGCCCTTTGGATTTATGGATTGTTGTCATCAAAATTGAATCATCAGATTGTGGGTCATGACGAGTATTCATTGATATTCCATAATCTTTTAAATCACCTAAATAACCAATAAAATCATCAAGAGTAAAGTTTAAACTGTCCATTATTTGTATTCGGTCACTAAATATCTTAATCTTGTCGATATGAGAAAGTGGGTCTTCATAAGAATTTAACTTATGAACAAAATCAAATTCATTTAATAAATCCGAAAATAAATCAGAAAGACTAGAATACTTATGTTTATAAGAAAAATCTTTAATTTTTAAATAAATAGGGTCTTCTCTATATGTATTATTAGTCATCTCTTCGTAGATTTTTTGGTCACTATATTTATACAAAAAACTTCTCACAATCGAAACAAAAGCATGCTTTAAATCACAAAACTCAATCTTATCTTGCTTATCTAAATTAAAAATTCTTATTGCTTTAAGAAGTGAAAGTAGTACAAAAACAGAATCTTCGCTAAGTAATTCTTCATCATATACTGCGTTAATAGGTAAATTAGCATTACGCATTGCTTTTTCAAAATCTAAAAACTTAGTTTTAGCTGGACTTAGAATTGCAAAATCCCCATATTTTACTGGACGAACAATTTTTAAATGTCGGTCATAAACTAGCATTTTTGAAGAAACTCTTTTTTTAATATCTAAAATAACATCATTAAATAAGTCATCATAATAAAGCTTAACGATGCCATGTTGTCCTTCAATTTTACCTTTAGTTTCATAATCAAGGTTACTTGGTTTTAAGTTATGCGAAACACTATAATCAGCTCCACCATAATCTTTAGTCATTATTTTATTAAAAATTTCATTAATTTTTTTAACGATTTCTTTTCGGCTACGGAAATTATCGGTCATATCAATTGCTTGATTAAGCTTTTTATATTCTTCATATTTATTCATGAAATTAGTAGGATTTGCTCCTCTAAAAAGATAAATAGATTGCTTTACATCACCAACAGCAAAAACATTATTATTGCTAATGAGTTCAATAAATTGGTCTTGCAAATCAGAAGTATCTTGATATTCATCAATAAAAATTAATTTTGTTTTAGATTTAATGTCTTCTCTAATTTTCGTATTTTCTTTAATAATCTTAAAAGCTAATAAAGAAATATCGGAAAAAGTAAAATATCCTTTTTCAACTTCAAACTCAAAAACTTTTTTGTCTATTTTTTTAACCATATCAATGATTAAAGGCATAAATTTTTTGCTATTTACGCAATCAACATTTTTATAGAGTTCTTCATCGTATGTAAATAAATTATCTTTAAAACTATTATTTTGTGGCTTAGTCATTAAATTAGTAATTTCGGCTTTAATTTCACGATCTTCAAAGTCATCTTTAGGAACTCGACAAGTAGGGTTTTTAATTCTTTGCCCTTCATAGGCAAAATCCTTTAAATTGTTAGTATTCAAAGTCAAACGATACCCTTCTTCATATTGGTCATGAAGTTTTTCAAGTGATATTTTATTAAACAATTCTTCTAAAACAGAGAAGGCATCCATCGAATATTTAAATAATACTTCGGGGTTCTTACTTAAAACTTCATCATTTAAGTAGGTATCAATATATGTATTCAGATATGCATCTTTATCAAGTTTCGATTTTGTTATCTTATAAAACGAAATAACAAACTTAATTAAATCGCTATCATCTTTAATGCAATAAGTATTGATAAGTTCGTTAAAAATCTCATCATTTTTTTGATAATATTCATCAAAAAGATCATTAACAATATGACGAACTTTTATATCAATTACGTCTTCAGGAACATTGTTTATTGATTGAGGCAAATTAATCAAATAACCATATTTTTTTACAATATATAAAGCATAAGCATCAAATGTTTGGATATGTGCCGAATCAACCTCGTTTATTAAATTAGACTTCCCATTTTTTAGGAGCTCTTCTTTGATTCTATTACGCATTTCTTTAGCGGCGGCATTCGTAAATGTAAGAATAAGTAATTCATCTATTTTTACCCCTTCATTTATCTTTCGAATAACACGCTCAGTTAAAACAGTAGTCTTTCCACTACCTGCACCAGCAGAAACAAGAACATTACCTTCACTATTAATAGCTTTTAGTTGATCATTCGTCATCGCCATATTCTTGTTCCTCCTCATCTTCGTTACTACCATCTTTTATATCTCTAATGTCATCATTTGTGCAAAAACAAATATCGTGAAAATTACAATATAAGCAAGGATTCTTTGTTTTTAGTGGCGATATTATAAAATCATTGTTTTGAATTGAATCATTAAAATCGTGATAATAACCTTCAGTCACTTTAACATAATTGTCAAATTGAGCAGTTGTAAACGCCCCAGTCCTTTTTGTGACTCCAGTTTTAGACATATAAACACCATTTACTACACTACTTTTATCGCCATTTTCAACTGAAGAATCAAATTGCATGTAAATCGAATTGTCCTTATTTATAAATCCTTGTAACATCTGGCTCTTTTCATCTTCTTTGGTTGGTTTAATAAAATTATAAAATCCTTTGCTTGGAATAACTTGAATAAAGGAACCAATTACTTTATATTTTGAAAATTCTGGGTCTTTTTTTATTAGATATAAATATGTTGGGAGTTGTAAATCCGTTCTTCTTAATTCAAAATTTTTAACGCTAATCCCATAAGAACCAGTCTTATAATCAATAACAAGAAGAGCATCATCATATACATTAATACGGTCAATTTGGCCAGTCACATCATAATTATCATAAGAAACCTTAAGTTTGTATTCGTTATAGGTTTTCTTTAGTGGCTTCATTTTATTAATACTAATAACATTATCAGTAACCTTTTCAATTTCTTTGTTAAACCTATTTAGGAAAACCAATTCTTTAGGCGAAAAATCATAATCTTTTAAAACAGTTTTAGAAACGCTATTAAAATCAAAATTCTCATCATAAACATGTTCCATGATTTGATGAGCATACTTACCAAATTCAGAGCTAGTTGTAGACTCAAATACATTTAATTTTAAAATATAATTTAAATAATATTTAAAAGGACATTCGCTATACGTTTCAATTGAAGTATAGGAATATTCTGGCCTATCCTTTTCACGTTTAATTGTTGAATATTTGTGTTCAAATAATGATTCTCTATTAAGCGAATTTTTGTCAATCGCAAGTTCAGGATTTATTTCATTAAAATAGTTATATCGATATAAATAGTTTGAAAAATAAATATCACTGATCTCTTTTGAATATTGATATTCAACTATTTTACCATCTGCTTTTTTAAAATTAAGCGACTTTAGCATATATGGCACACTATCATCATCTTCAAAAACATAAGATATGTTAACTACTTTTTTAAATGTCATAAATGCTTTTGTAATTTTATTTGTGTAATCATTTTTAATCACGCTTGTGGTTAAAAAATGATTCTCTTTTTCTTCATCGTCTAAAACATCGTTATTATCATATACTCTTGGAACAAAATCGTCGTTAGCGCCTAAAAAATAAATTGTTTTATTACTATCAAACGAAATTGAATCAATAACTTTAACAGCTTCAACAAATGATTCTTTGTGAATTGGATAATCTTTCAATATAGATACTAAATCAATAACATAAATATTATCGTTTTTTAAATCATAAAACTCATATAAATATTTGATAATATCAAGGTTATTTTTATCGTGTTCAAATAATCTAGAATTGTCATTTATAAAAGTTAAAAAATCTTCATCTAGATTATTTAATATAATTTTTGCCGATAAAGTATCATAAAGCGAATAACTATTATCAATGTTAATAGGCAAATTATAATATTTCGAAAAAACATCTAAATAAAAAGAATAGGTATCCTTGTTACAATAGATCAAAAAATCTGATGGTTTTTTCTTTTCTTTATCTATTTGGTGACAAATCTCATTTAAAACGAAACGAACTTCCTCACCTACATCATTAAATACATGGTAAACTCTATCGTTGGACAAAAAATCTAAATCATCCAAATTAATAAATTCATAGTTTGTTAATTTAAGTTTGTTAATAATATGTTTAATCTCAGGATCATCTTTTGAATAAACTAGAAAAATTACTTTCTTATTCTTATAAAGACCTTCATAGTATGGGTCACAAATAATAAGTTTTTTATCATAAAGAAACTTATATTCATCGGTTTTATCGTATCCTGAAGAAAGATATGAAAGAATTTTCTTTGACAAATCATAAGATTTTCCAGTTGTTTTCATCATCTCTTTAATAGCTTTTTGATTATAATCTCCAAAAATTTCTTTTAAGACACTTTCTTTAGTTTTATAAGAAAAATTTAAAGATGGTTCCTTATTCTTTTCAAGCAAAAAATAATCCTCTAATTCACTTGGACCAATAATTATAGAATTAGCTATTAGTTGATGAATTTTTTCATTCATTATTTAAAGACCCTAACAGCCTCAATGGCTTTCGCCCATTTCTTATCAATTACCACAATTTCTTCTTTGCTCATCTTTGGTAAATATTCTTTTTTGTATTTATGAATCTTACGGATATCATCAATAGAATTCCAATATTTATTTTCTAAACCAGCTAAATATGCTGCGCCTAAAGCTGTAGTTTCAAGGCAATTAGGAAGCATAACTTTGCAATGCAAAATATCGGCTTGATATTGCATCAAATAACCATTCGTCGTTGCTCCACCATCAACCTTAAGTGTTTTTAATTTCTTTCCACATTCTTTTTCCATAGCCACGACTAAATCCTTAGATTGTAAAGCTATAGAATTAAGCGTCGCACGGATGAAGTGCTCTTTTGTAGTTGCTCGAGTTAAGCCAAAAACACCTCCACGGCATTCATCATCCCAATAAGGTGCTCCTAGCCCAACAAACGCTGGGACCACATATACTCCTAATTCATTAGGAACTTTTTTAGCATAAGTTTCGCTATCGCTTGAATGCTTAATCATTCTCATTTGATCACGAAGCCATTGCACGCATGCTCCACCGATAAATATCGAACCCTCAAAGGCATAGGTGACTTTATCACCAATCTGCCAAGCAATCGTGGTTAATAGACCATTTTTACTTAGAATTGGCTTATCACCAATATTCATAAGCATAAAACAGCCAGTACCATAAGTGTTCTTAGATTCACCTGGTTCAAAACAATTTTGTCCAAATAAAGCTGCTTGTTGATCTCCAGCTACACCACATATCTTAAGACCATTAACAAGCGCATCTGCATCACCAAAATAATGACTAGATGGCACAACTTCGGCTAACATACTTTTTGGAATATTATAAATTTTTAATAATTCATCATCCCACTTTAAAGTATTAATATTAAAACACATTGTTCTAGAAGCGTTTGTAATATCGGTTTTGAAAATTTTTCCTTTAGATAATTTGTACATTACCCAAGTATCAATTGTGCCACATAAAAGTTCACCTTTTTCAGCTCGTTTTTGACCATCTTTAATATGATCCAAAATAAATCGAATCTTGCTTGCTGAAAAATATGGATTAAGAATTAAACCAGTTTTATCGTGGATTAATTCTTTATATTTCGACCAAGAATTACAAATATCTAGGGATTGTCTTGATTGCCAAACAACTGCATTATAAACAGGCATTCCAGTTTTTTTATCCCAAACAATTGTTGTTTCTCTTTGGTTCGTTAATCCAATACAATCAATGTTTTCATAAGTTAAATTAGTTTTAGCAAGGCAATCATTGATAACATCCAAAACAGAAAGCCATACATCAATAGCGTTTTGTTCAACCCAACCATCATGAGGGAAAAAGCATTGCACCTCTTGTTGGGATTTATAAAGTATTTTCCCATCGCGATAAAAAATCATCGCTCTTGTCGAAGTTGTTCCTTGATCGATTGCAAGGACATACTTCTTTTGTTCGGTTTTAGGCATTTTCATTTTTCTCCTTTATTAAATTATTATTTTTAGATTTAATTGTTAATCTTTGAGTAAATGGTGATAAACGAATATAAGCATTTAAATAATCTTTCAAAAAGTTTGCAGTCATTTTCCTCAATTCTTTCTTACGTTCGGCTGGGAAACTATCAATAGATTTTAAATACTTTAAACGATTGTTGTTTAAGTTAGTGAATAGTTCATTTATTGTTTTAGGCTTATCTAAATCTACAATCGTAAAAATAAAATCTAAGAAATCATCAATTTGCTGAGTTGATAAATTGTTTACCCAAGAATTTAATGAAACTTTTAAAGCATGAGATGCTCTTGTTAGATTTTTAACTTCTAAAAGTTTTGTATAATCATTAGGATCAAGTTGCCAGGTTGTGACATCATGTGCCCAAATTGAGAAAGCACTACTTTTTACAATTGTGTGATGCATATATGAATCAAATACTGAACCAACAACATCATCGCTTGGGATTATTTTTACTATTTTTGGTTTAAATTCTTTATAGTGATAGTTATCATTTCTAAATCCATTTCCATCAAGATTGTAACAACTAATTATTCTATCTTTTGTTTCTGGTTTTGAATTAAAAAAAGCATAGTAAGCTAAGTTACCACCCTTAGAATGACCAATTATCGTATAGTTATGCTCTTTATCGTTTGCAACAATTTCTTCGAGATATTCTAAAGCTAATTTTTGTGATGGAACTTCATCATTAACAGCGGTTAAAAAGTCTTCTTTCCATCCAGCAATTGTATTGTCAGTTCCGCGATAAATAATAAAACGCATTTCACCAATTTCATAAACCATTGCGTAAAATTGGGTGATTTTTGATTTACTAAACACGTTACGTATATGCGTAATGCGTAAAGCACTATATCTTTTACATAATAAAACATCTTTAAAAAAGTTGTAATAAACAAGTGGACCAGAAAGATATCTAAGTGATAATTTTTTAATAACATCATGTTTATCAAAAGCTTTTAAAGGAATTTTATCATCCCAAATATTATATTGTCCCATCACTTCTGAAGCGGCCATATAATCCGCATAAGACAAACCAGCTAAGACTAAAACATCAGCCATGCAAAAAGGTAACTCTTTAAAAGTTACATCACCATATTTCTTAAAAAAATCTTTAACGAGTACCTTGTTTGCCATCTATTTTAGTTCCTTGGTTACGATTACGTTTACTCCAGTTCCACATACATTTTTAATAACAACTTCATGCATCTTTACTGGAAATTTAACTTTGGCTTTATTAATTTCCGCCATAATATCGTTTATTTTTTCTTTAGGGATTGCGCTCTCAGTTTTAACTGGGACCACTCTATATTCTTGACTGCCAATTACTCTAACTGTAGAAGTTACAGTTCTTAAAGGATGAGTAGATTCTTGCTTAACATAAGCAAGACCACGAGGACAAGAATATCCACTTATTGCACCGGTATCATCAATAGTTATATGACATCCATTAGGACAAATAATACATGTAAACTCTTTCATAATTAATTCTCCTCCACAGTAACACTAATCTTATTAATGGACTTAAAATCAACATCCTTAAGGTTAACTTTTTCCATCTGTGATGGAATTAAAGTTGGTTTCATAATCTTCTTTAAAACTTTATCCTCATCTTTAACATAAATAAAACTCTTCTTCATAGGCTTGCGGACTCTAAAACTAAAGTTTACTTCTTTTAAATCTTCAGTTACTTTTATAACGTTTGGTAAAACGTAACCTAGATTATTGACTGCTTCTACTTCAATAGTTTTAATAACTGGCTTATTAGGATTTTTAACATATTCTGCAGCGTTTTTACCAGCATTTGTGCCTTCTTCACTAACAAAATCTACAAGATCATGGACATGAAGAACGTTTCCACAAGAGAATATTCCATCAATCGAAGTTTCTAAATTTTGATCAACTTCAGCACCTTTAGTTCGAGCATTAAACTTTGCTCCAGCTTGATTAAGTAAAACGTTAAATGGATATAAACCAACAGATAATAATAAGCAATCACATTTAATGATTTGTTCACGACCTTTAATTGGTTGTAGTTTATCATCAACATCACAAATCTCGATTGCTTCAAGTTTATCTTTTCCAATAATACGCGAAACAGTATTATGCAATCTTAAAGGAATATTAAAATCATTTAAACATTGAACAATATTACGATTTAATCCATTACTATATGGCATTAATTCACTAACACCAATTACTTTACAACCTTCAAGGGTCATACGACGAGCCATAATGAGACCAATATCGCCACTCCCTAAAATATAAACATTCTTACCAACTAGATAGCCTTCAATGTTTAAATATTTTTGGGCAAGTCCAGCAGTATAAACTCCTTTTGGACGATCTCCTGGAATAAGAATTTGCCCTTGGGTTCTTTCATTGCAACCTGCAGCAAAAACTACTGCTTTAGCTTTAACTTGACTAATGCCGTCTTCACTATTTGAATATGTAATTACCTTGTCTTTGCTTAAAGAAAGAACAAGAGTATTAAGTTTAGCAACAATGCCCCGTTTATTAAATTCTTCAATAAAACGATAAGCGTATTCTGGTCCAGTTAATTCTTCTTTAAAAGTATGTAAACCAAAACCATTATGAATACATTGATTTAAAATCCCACCCAATCGCTCTTCTTTTTCGAAAACAATAATATTCTTAACGCCATTATCGTAAGCAGAAATAGCAGCCGCTAATCCAGCAGAGCCGCCACCAATGATAGCTAATTCAATTTCTCTCATGATTATTTTTCCTCCTTACTACTTTGAATCAATATTGGAGTATTTAATTCACCATAATTAATTTCCTTAACATCTTTATGAAGTTCATGTGCAAGAATCTTAACAACTTCAAGTTGACAGAAAGTACCTTGGCACTTTCCAAAGCCAGCTCTCGTTCTCTTTCTAACGCCTTTAACAGTTGTTGCACCACAATTTCGATTGATGCAATCAACAATTTCACCTTCACTTACTTTTTCACAACGACAAATGAACTTCCCGAATTCAGGCTCTTCACGAACAAGGGCATTATAATTATTTAAATTCATTTCAAGTAAATTTTTGTGAGGTCTAATTCGTGAATTAAATTTATTATTTACACTAAGTTTTAACTTATCTTTAACATAATCAGCAACATGTTCTCCAATAGCAGGACTTGATGCAAGACCTGGCGACATAATGCCAGCAACTAAAATAAATCCTGGATTCTTTTTGCTTTCTTCAATAATAAAATCATCGTGATCATTATTTGCACGAACGCCAGCAAATCCTTTTATTGTTTCTGGATAAGGAACATTGATAACTAATGATTTTGCTTTTTCCTTTAAAAAATCATAAGTTTCTTTATCGCAAGATGTATCACCAATTTTAGTAGGTGTAGCACTTGGACCAATAATATAGTTATAAGAAGTAGTTGGTGAAACTAAAACACCTTTTCCAACTTTAGATGGACAAACAAATAAAGTATGTTTAACCCATTGTGTATTAAAGTGGTCAAGCAAAATATATTCGCCTTTTGTAGGGTTAATATGAAAAGTTGGTTCCTCTAAATATTTTGTAACAACTTCGCTATTTACACCTGTCGCATTTATGACAAACTTGGCAAAGTAGATGTTATTATGCTGGTCTTTTAAAGAATATACCCCATCTTCTTTCTTAATTTCTATAATTTCACTATTAAGTTTAAGATGAACGCCATTATCCATAGCATTTTCCATTAATGAAACAGTTAAGCCGAATGGGGAAACAATTCCAGCATCCTTGCAAAATAAACTACCCAAAATATTTGGATTAATATTTGGTTCAATTTTAATTGTTTCTTCTTTAGATAATAATTCTGCAGAAACTCCATTAATCTCGGCACGGTTTTTTAATTCTTTTAGCGTCTCCATATCTTCATCATTTAAAGCAACAGTAATTGAACCAGTCTTCTTAAAAGGAACATCAAGTTCTTTACATAATTCAGGCATCATCTTATTACCTAAAACATTATATTTTGCTTTTAATGTACCAGGTTTTGGATCATAACCACTATGAACAATTGCACTATTTGCACAACTTGTTTCATCCCCGACATCATTATGTCTTTCAACAACTAAAAAACTTCCTTTATATCGTGATAAATAACGAGCAATCGAACAACCGATTACTCCACCACCAATAATAATCGCATCATAAATTACTTTATTTTCCATTATTTATTATCCTTTCGATTTATTGAATCATTTTTAGAAAATCCTTTTGGATAACGAGAATGTAACTTATCGAGATTATATTGCGCACATTCTTCAAGAGTAATTCCAAGTCCGCTACAAGTTTCAGCAATATACCATAGAACGTCACCAAGTTCATCTTCGAGATGTTCTTTGTCTAAAGTGTGCCCTTGAAAGCGAACTTTTTTAACTATATCGCAACATTCGCCGCTTTCTCCAGCAAGTCCTAAAACCCCATTAAGAATTAAATCCTTTTTACCATCTTCCGAAATTAATTCATAAGCAGATTTTTGATAACTATTTAAATCTAATTTTTTATTTTCCATTTTTACCAACCTATCTTTTCGAAATCTTGGATGCCATGCTTACAAATTGGGCAAACAAAATCCTTTGGAATATCCTTTCCTTCATAAATATATCCACAAATCTTACATCTCCAACCAACAACCTTCTTTTCATCTCTAGCTGGTTTTGGTTTAATAAAATCCATATATTGGGCATAAGTTACACTATCTTCATTAGATAATTGAAGACTATCAACAACTTCACAAATATAACCATAGTGACTACCTAAATCAATAATTTCTACACATTTAAGTGATAAATAAGAATTACTGAATCGGGAAATATATGGAAGTCCGTTTTTCGCTAAACGGAAATCTTTAAACCCTTTAAATTTATTAACTGTCTTTCCAGATTGATAACCAAAACGTTGGAAAATACTAAATGGCGTGTGTTTAGTTAAAATTGAAATATTAGCAATCTTATTCTTAGAGAATAACTCAGAAGAATAATTTGCTTTATTGACTGATACTAAAACTTTATCAGTGCAAACTTGGCTAACAGTATTAATGATGCAACCATTAAAATGTTTATCATCAATCTTTGTTGATAAAACATATAATCCATAATTAATCTTAAATAATGGATTAGTGCTAAGTTTTTCTTTAGGGAAATCTTTAGCCATTTCTTCGACAATCCCATACAAATCGTTAACTTGCTCTTCTTTAAGTGAAGACTTAATAGTTAATGTTTTATCTAAAACTTTTATATTTTTCATTGAAGCAAAAATTTCTGTCAATAGTTTCTTTGCTTGTGGAGCCCAACTACCATTTTCAACGATAGCAACAGTTCTATTTTGTAAATTATGATACTTTAAATCTCTAACAAATTCTTCCATTGGTGTAAAGATTTCAGCATTATATGTTGTTGAAAGAATAAAGATATGTGAATACTTAAAAGCTTCCGAAACAAGGTATGATTTATCAGTTTTACTAACATCATAACAATGAATATCTCTAACGCCTTCAAGGGCTAAATCATCACACACGATACTAGCTGCTTCAGCAGTATGACCATAAACCGAGCCATAAACAACTAAAACACCTTTTTTCTCAGGGTCATAGGTGCTCCAATGTTGATATTTATCTAAAATATAAGTAATATCTTGTCGCCAAATTGGTCCATGTAATGGACAAATTGTTTCAATTTCAATTGTTGATGCTTTCTTTAAAGCTGCTTGAACTTGTGGGCCATACTTACCAACAATATTGCAATAATATCTTCTTGCTTCATCAAGTGCATCATGATCAAAATCAACTTCATGAGCAAATAAGTTGCCACTCAAAGCTCCAAAAGTTCCAAATGCATCAGCTGAAAATAATGTCTTTGTTGTCATATCGTAGGTCATCATAACTTCTGGCCAATGAACCATTGGCGTAAAAACAAAGGTTAATTTATGCTCGCCTAAATCTAAAACTTCACCTTCTTTAATTACTTGAACATAAGGCATTGCTACATCTTCGAAGTAATTTTTAAGCATAGCAAGAATCTTATCATTACAAATAATTGTAACATCAGGATATTTTTGTAATAAATTTGAGATAGTTGCTGAATGATCTGGTTCCATATGATCGATAACAAGATAATCAAGTTTACGTAAACCTAGAACTTCCGATACTTTCTTAATAAATGTGTTACAAATACTTTCATCGACTGTATCAAGTAAACAAGTCTTTTTATCCATAATGACGTAGGAATTATAAGAGACTCCATTTGTTAAAGGATAAACATTCTCAAATAAAGCGATTCTTCGGTCGCTTCCACCAACGTAATAAGTGTCTTTTGTGATTAATCTTTTTGTTAACATGTTACTTTTTCTCCATTTCTTTATTGTATTTAACTTGTTCTTTAGTCCAATATTTCTTATCGTCATCATTAATATCACGGATTTTCTTAGCAGGATTTCCCGCATATATTGCATGAGATTTTAAGTCTTTAGTAACTACTGACCCTGAGCCAACAACAACATCATCTTCGATTGTTACTCCAGGATTAATAATTGCTCCAGCACCAATAAATACGTTATTACCAATATGAATTGGTTCACCAAGTTCGAGACCTGAATTTCTAACATCAGAATCAATTGGATGTGTTGCTGAAACTACCGTAACTCTTGGGCCGAATAAAACATTATCACCAATCGTTATTTCACAAACATCAAGAATAATACATCCATAATTAGCATAGAAATTCTCACCTACTGATATGTTTCCACCATAGTCACAATAAAAAGGTGGCTCTACATGTAAAAATTTTCCAGTATGCTTAAACATTTGCTTAAGAATATATCCTCTTCTTTTCCCATCTCTAAAACTAGTTTGATTAAACTCTTCTAGCATGGCTCTATTAGTTTTAAATAAGCTCTGAAGTTCTGGATCATTAGCCATATAAAGCTTGCCATCTAGCATTCTTTCCTTATTTGTCATTTTTGCCCTCCAAAAAATTATTTTTTAATAGTCTTAGCTTTTTCTTTATTTTGTTCGCTAATTCGATATGAATCGTGAATTTTGGAAATTGCCTTGTTAACTATTATTTTACCAAGTTTGCAGTCTTTAAGAAACATAAATGTTTCTTCTGGATAATAAATATAAAGGTCGCAAAGGACCCAACTTTCTACCATTTGAACGTAATATGCTTCATCATCTTGAAAAAGAGCAAAAATACCCCCTAAATTTTGAACATTTTTCTCATATTTGAAGCAAATTAAATAGGCTAATCGACGAATATATTCATTTTTGTCGTTTCGAAGATTTTTTAGCACTGGTAAAACAACCCCAAAATCTTTTGGTAATTTTATATATTGATAAGTTGAATCACTAAGATTCCAACCAACCCAATATTTTGAATACTTTTTGATAAAATTAATGGATGTTAAAAAATCATGCTGTTGCTTAAATGCAACAGCGAAAAAAATGAATCTTATTTCGTAATAATCGTTTAATTTATAATTTGTTAAGTCAATATCCTTATATTTTTTAACAAGTTCATGGAGGTTTCCTAATCTCACGCCCATGATTTTTACATCAGTGCCACTTAAGCCACTACAAAATTTAGAATATTTATCTTCTTTTAAGCTTTCTAAATCTTTAATTAATTCTTCGTAATCCGACATACATTATTATTATATCAAAGCATCATATTTTTATTTATTAAAAAAGTGGGTATAATATTTATATGGAGGATTTAATTTATGTATAGTCAATTAAAGTTTTATAAGTGTGAATTATGTGGAAAGGTAATTGAGGTTTTAACTGAACATACTAATCCTACAATGTGTTGTGCAACTGAGATGGTAAGATTAGTCGCAAATCATAGCGATGGAGCGAAAGAAAAGCACCTTCCAGTCGTAACAATTAATGGAAGTAAAGTTCATGTTGAAGTTGGTAGTGTTTTACACCCAATGACAATTGAACACTCAATTGAATGGATCATTCTTCAAACCAATAAAGGAATTTATAGAAGAGATCTAACTCCATCAAGTAAACCAATTGCTGATTTCAATTTAGTTGATGGCGAAGAACCAATTTCAGTTTATGCTTATTGTAATTTACATGGTCTTTGGGAAACTGAATTAGAAAAATAATATTCTATTTACACTAAAAAAGATGCGCTTAGAGCGCATCTTTTCATTTGTCTTTAAAATTTTACTTAGAAGGAATATTAATCTCAACTTTATCAAGATTAAGTTCAAAGTTAACAACTTCTTTATCATTAACTTTTTGAGTAAGTTTATTTAAATAATAATTGTTAATAGCAAATTCAGTATTATATTTGTTCGAATTTGAACTTGTATAAGTTACTGAAGCACTTAAATTTCCATTACCACTACTCTTATAAGATTCTTCAACACCTTCGATAGTATCAAGTTTAGCAAAGAATCCTTCAAGTAATTTAGTGCCATAATCATTAATGATGTTACTAATATCTAAACCCCAGGCTTTAACTGTTGCAGTTAATGTTTGAATAGCCGCGGAAAAATCTACTTTAACTGCAATGCTTCCAACAAGTGAAGAATAAAAATTTAAAGTATCATCTTTATAATAAACACAAGCTTCAAAACTGCCAAATTTAACATCTAAATACTTATCTTCTTCAGAATAAGTATATGAGAATGTATAACTTCCACTACTTGATGCGAGTGGTGAAATTTTACCAAAATCATATTCATTATCAACGAAAGATGGGTTTACATAACTACCAGTAGAATCACTTGAAAAGCTGAACTTCTTAGGAGTTTCAACCGAAGTGCTCACGATAGAACTTAAATCACTCTTTGCTTCATCACGACTAATCTCTTTTTCCCCACAACTAGCTAAACTTAAGACTGAAACAAGTCCAAGTACACTAGCTGCAAAAATTTTCATTTTTTTCATATAGTTTTTACCTCTAATTGTTATTTTAGTAAACTAAATCCCATAATTCCATAGTAAAAATTGCATATTTGTATAATATTAAAACGTTTTCTGATTTTCTTAATAAAAAAATCCCTTTCTTGAACTTGATTAGTCCAAAGAAAGGGGTACTTTACAATATGGGGCGAAATATCGGGATCGAACCGATGCATGCTTGGTTCACAGCCAAGTGAGTTAACCGCTTCTCCAATTTCGCCATATGCTTTATTATCTTATTATAAACGAAGGTTAAAAGCAAGGACAAAATCGAGCACAAAACGAAGGCAAAACTTCATTGTGCTCGATTAAAAATCTAATATAGTTTTCTTATTTCGTTAAACAACTTTTTGTTATCATCAACTTGTTTTTCGTTACCTATTACGCATAAATTAGAATTATTTAAAAGTTCGCTAATCGTATTAGCAAAATTATTTAAATCACTAACTGTACATTCAAGCAACTCATCATTTTGCTTAACAACTTCTTCATAGGTATAGCCACTAAGTAATCTGCTAAAGCCTAATTTTCCTGCATCACTTGGATGCATAACATAAGAATTATTGCTAATTGAACCAATCTTTAATTTTAAGAGTTCTTCATCAGAGTACTTCATTGATTTGATAAATTCAGGAATTCCAAAATAAATATTATTAGTTTCAACAATATGTGGATCACGATAGGAGTATAAAGCAAAACCCATCTTTTGATTTAATAAAAGTCCAGCTCCATAGGCGCCACCTTTTACTCTTACGTTTTGCCAAAGGTAATCAATACCAATTGCATTTGTGAGAACATCCATTTTCCCATTATAAGAACAACCAACTCTAGCAAAATCACATGAACGAATAACAAAGTTAACATCAAATGGACACATAAAACCTTCGTTTATTGGTTTAAGCTTAATTTGCTCATTATTTACTTTTCGTTCGCTAGATGATGGTAAATTTTCATAAAGTTGCATACATGCCTCTTTATAATTTGGCATTGTTTCTTTATCAAGAGTTGAATAAGCAACAAAGTTTTCTTTGGTAAATAATGTATGTATTAACATACTTAAATCTTTAATTAATTCATCTTTTTTAGTAGCAAAGTTTTTAGATAAATCGTTAATAAAATCAATATAACCAACTCCATTAATTTCATCATTAAGATAATCTCCAACTGAATTATTACGTTTACTTCTAATCATCGCAAGTGAGTGGCCATAATTAACGGCTTGATCAAGTCGCGCCTTTTCGCTTCCGATAATTTCTTGAAGTTTTGCTTCATTACTAATTTGTGAATCGTTAATGAATTCAAGAGACATATCTTTTATAAATCCAAGATTCTCTTTTAATACTGAGAACTCAAATCCAAAGTAAAAATTATAATCATTAGTTTTATAAATTTTATTTAGGAATAAAGTTGCATCAAAAGAACCACAATTTAAACCAATCATTTTATCAAGTTCTTGGTTTGTATGTTTGTTTGTTGGAAGTTTAGTAAGTAAAGCGCTTAATAAAGCAAGTTCACTAGCATGTTTATAAGAAATATCTTTGGCATTAAAGTAAAAATCTCCATAAACAATACCATTAGTAAAATAATTACTAGTATATAAATCAAAATTTAAGTGTTCAACATTACATGGATAATTATCTGGTTTCATCTTTAAATCTTGTAATGTTAAATGTGGTATAGAATTAATGCTTTCTATTGAATCAGGAGCGCTTTGATACTCTCTTAATTCTTCATTCATTCTTATTAAACTAGCTATTTCTTCACTTGATAAAGTAGCTTTATATTTTTCGAGTTTAAACGCAGCAGCCTTCTCTTTTTCAATTTGTAAAGTATTTGAAGGTTTTTGAATAACCAAGAATTTATGATTGTTATTTAACAAATATTTCTTAATTAATTCCTCAAAATAACCGTTCTTTAAATCTTCCCTTAATTCTTTATAATAACCTAATTGATTAAGTTTTAAGAATGGAGTCTTATCATCATAAAGCCAAGTATCCATCGATTTTAAAATAATCTCTAAGCCAAGTGGCATTCTACCAAATAAATTTTCTCTAGCTTTAAATTCAAAGTTATTAATATAAGCTAAGACACTTTCATGATCTAATTCACCATTTGCTAAACTATTAAGAGTATCGTTAATGACATTTAAGAAATTATCTTTTTGCTTCATTGAAGTATTTTTGCTAATGATTGAAAAAGCTACTTCATTAATTCCATCATTACATCCGCCTTCAATATCATCACCAATTCCAGCAGCTAATAACTTATTTTTGATAATTCCACTAGGTGAATTAATTAAAATTCTATCAAGAATAGTAAAAGCAATATCATCTTTAATATCCGTTGCACCAGTAAGTGCAATTCCTAAACCTAAATTGGTTTTGTTATCAAGAATCTCGTTTTGTGCAATTGGATAAAAAATTTCTTTCTCAACTAATTTTTCTTGGGATTCACTCTTCTTAATTATTGGATTAACATCAATCTTCTCAAACTTAGAAAGATATTCTTTATCTAAGAAATCCATTCTTTCTTCCATATCCATCTTCCCATATAAGAAAATGTAAGAATTTGTAGGACTATAATATTTTTTATGGAAACCTATAAAATCTTCGTAAGTTAAGTTTGGAATACATTCTGGATCACCACCACTTTCATATTGATAAGTTGTTCCATCAAATGTTCCATTCATTAATACTTCATTTAAAACTTCATCAGCACTTGAATAAGCACCCTTCATCTCGTTATAGACAACACCATTATATTTGATTGGGTCGTCTTTATTAAAGATTTCATAATGCCAACCTTCTTGTAAGAAAATATTTTTGCAGGTATAAATTCTTGGGAAAAAAACTGCATTTAAATATATATCCATTAAGTTCTTAAAATCTTTATCATTTTTACTTGCACATGGATACATTGTTTTATCTGGAAAAGTAAAAGCATTTAAGAATGTATTTAAACTCCCTTTCATTAGTTCAACAAAAGGATCTTTAACTGGATACTTTTTGCTTCCACAAAGAACACTATGCTCAATAATATGGGTGACACCTGTCGAATTTATTGCTGGTGTTTTAAACGCAATACAAAATACTTTATTAATATCTTCCGTATCTAAAGTACAAACACGAGCACCAGTTTTAATGTGCTCATAAATTGTTGCCTTACAATTTACTTCAGGTAAATTTTGTTCAGCTATTTTCTTATATTTTTCCATTTCATAACTCCTAATATATGTACTCACTTATTGTAATACTTACAAGAAATAATTAGCAAAAATATTACTATATTTTTAACTCTTTTAACCTTTGTGATAGAATCTTTATATGAAAATTATTGTAGTAAGCGATTCTCATGGAGACACTTTCATTTTAAATAAAGTTTTTGAAGAAAACAAAGACGCAGATTTATTTATTCATTGTGGAGATTATTGTATTCCTGATTATATGATGAGTACTTATCGTTTTGTTAAAGGGAATTGCGATTGGAGTACGGAAGCACCTCAAAAAATCGATATCGAAACTCCTTTTGGAAAAATTCATGTCGAACATGGCGATAGTTATGAAATGATTTCTAATCCAGATAAATATATTAAAAGCTTAAATGCGAAAATATTTTTAAGTGGCCATACTCATGTTGAGGTTAATAAAAAAATAGGCGATACTTACGTATTTAATCCAGGAAGTTTAACCCATCCAACTAGAACAAACTATGGTTCCTTTTTAATTATTAATATCGATGAAAAAACACAAAAACTAACTTATAAATTTAAGAAAGTCGATATCAAGACTGGAGAAATATATTAGTCTTTAAGCGTTAATAAATATTCGCTTATTTTACGTGCTTCAGCGTAACATAACATGAGATTATAACCACCACATAAACCATCAAGATTTAATACTTCACCAATAAAGAAAACATTCTTTTCTTTTTTGGACATGAAGTTATCATCGATTGAATTAAGTTCGATTCCACCAACACTTACTTGCGAATCATCAAAAGAATATGGTGAGGCATATATGAAACTCATCTCTTTTACGCATTTTACAATACGCTTTAAATCATAAGAATCAAAGGCCTTTAAATTCTTACATCCACTCAATTTTCGTATATATTCCGCCATGTTTTGTGTAAAATAACCATTTAAAAAATTATCACGAGATACTTTATTATCTTTAGTAAATTGTTTTAATAACGTTTCATTTGGAATTTCTGGAAATAAATCAAGTTTAATAGTTGCTTCTTTAAAACCAGGGTCTCGAGCTATTATAGAACTTGCGTTAAATACACAAATCCCACTTAAGCCATCTTTTTTAAACAAGACTTCACCTTGTTCCTTATATGCAACATCACTATCAATAATTAAAGTTAAACCAACTTTTAATCTTTCGTTTTCCACTTGTTTAACATTCTCTTTTACTTTAAGAGGAACAAGCCCAGGTTTAAGAGACTTAATTTTATAATTATGTTTTTTTAGCACATCAAAAAAAGAACCATCACTACCAAATACTTTATGTGATTTTGCACCAGTGGCAAATATGACTTTATCAAAAATATATTCTTTTCCTTTAGTATTAACTGATATACTTTTATCTTTGTTTAAGTAATCTAGGACTTTTTCTTTATTAATAAATTTTACTTTATATTGTTTAAGTAAACTTACACAATAATCTGTAAATGCTTTTGCGCTTAAAGAATATGGATAAACTAAATCATCAAGAAGTCTTGTATAAATTCCAAGTGATTTTAGAAATTTAATCATATCTATATAGTTATATTCTCTAGTTAATTTAAAAGCTGGCTCACTATTATATGAATTTCTTGAAATTACTTTATTTGCTAGATTGCATCGACCATTCCCAGTTGCATAGAGTTTTCTAAATGGATTAATATTTTGATCAATTATTGTAATGTCAAGAGACTCGTTTTTACTCTTTAAAAGTAACGACAAAAATAAAGCGCCTGCGCCTTGACCAATAATACCTATTTTCATATCAAATCCTCCTAAACAACCTATATTAAGCTACGGCAACAAACGAACAAATCATGCCAATAGCTAAATAAACTGCTGCAACAATTAAGAAGAAATAAAATCTTTTTGGCTTTTTACCACGTTTAATCATTACATAATCATAATAAGTGTGTGGCAAAGTTGAATCTTCAGGATTTTTCTTAAATAAATAATTAAATAACTTTCTACAACCATAGACCATCATATCAAATGCACCAAGTTGGGAAACTAAAATAAGTAACCAAAAAAGTACTCCTAAAACACCACTAACAAAGAAACCATCTCCAAGAATTCTTGCGGTTTCGATGCTAAAACTTAATTCTTTAACATATACATCGAGCAAAGCAACAAGAATGCAAATTGCTGCGCAAATAACAAATGCAACGCATGCTGAAATAATGTTTTCTTTTAAGGTAGCTTTTGATTCAGTTTTTGAAATTTCGTTACTATTCATTGCAAATTTTCTTATATTTTTCAAATTCTTCAGTGCTACATCTTACAAAATGCCCAGGTTCAACTTCTCGAAGTTCTGGTTTTTCATTTGCATAGTTGTGATCTCTTGAAGGAACATAATCTATTCTCTTTCGATTCTTTTCAAAGTGTGGATCTGGAAGAGGAATGGCACTTAATAATGATTTAGTATATGGATGTAATGGATGTTTAAATAATTCATCGCTTGTTGCAAGTTCAACAAGATTTCCAAAATACATAACCGCAATTCTATCACAGAAATATTTAACGACAGATAAATCGTGAGCAATAAATAAAATAGTTAAATTACGCTCTTTCTTTAAATCGTTAAGTAAGTTAATGACTTGAGCTTGAATTGAAACATCAAGTGCACTAATTGGTTCATCAGCAATAATTAAATCAGGATTCATAATTAAAGCACGGGCAATACCGATTCTTTGACGTTGACCACCACTAAATTCATGTGGATAACGAGTAGCATGTTCTGGTAAAAGTCCGACTTCAGTCAATGATTTTTCAACTTCTTTATCAATTGTTTTATTATCACGAATACCACGAATTCTTAGACCTTCAGCAATAATTTCACGAACAGTCATACGTGGATCAAGAGAAGCAATAGGATCTTGGAAGATCATTTGCATCTTGTTCATAATCTTATCATTTTTAGCAATTCTTAACTCATCTCGATAATTCTTATAAAGTTCCTTGTAAGCTTGTTCTTCTTCAGGAGTATGCTCAGATTTGCTTTTATAAGCTTCAATTTTAGTTTTATATTTTTCTTTTACTAAAGCGACTTGCTTAGCAGCAAAAACTTTATTGCAGTTTTTATTGTCATAATGAGCGCTTTTGATATTTTCTCTCTCGCGGCTCACTATAACTTCGAGCTCATCTCTAATTTTTGTAATCTTTTTCGAATATTTATCATGAATCTTTGCTTTTTCATCAGCAATACCAACATCATCGCTATTATCGGTATTTAAATGATTTAACTCATAAGTTTCTTCTTCTTTAAGTTTAGCGATTTCAGCATGAGCTTTTTTGGTCTTAAATTTAATTTCTTTTTCATTCCAACGGGTTCCAGCACTAATACGAACACCATTAAAATATACACTACCACTAGTAATGTTATAAAGCTTAATAATACTACGTCCAGTCGTTGTTTTTCCACAACCAGACTCACCAACAAGACCTAAAACTTCACCACGTTTAACATCAAGCGAAACATCGTGAACAGCCTTGTTATATTTATCAGCACCTTTATCAAACTTAAAGTATTGTTTAAGATGACGGACAGAAAGGATAATGTCGTCGTTTTTAATTTCGTTACTCATCTTTTTCTGCCCCCTTCTTTAACGATTCTGTATAGGCTTTTTTCATTCTAGTTATACGATCAGTGACAATCTTTGGTGGCTCAACCTTTGGAGCACCTGGATAAAGCAACCAAGTGGCAGCATAATGGTTTTCACTCACCTTAAAGAATGGTGGTTCGTATTCAAAATCAATCTTCATAGCATATTTATTTCTTGAAGCAAAAGCATCACCTTTTGGTGGAATAATCATATTTGGTGGAGTGCCAGGAATTGCATCAAGTCTTTCTTTAGTTTCAAGATCAGGCATAGATGCTAATAGTGCCCAAGTATATGGATGTTTTGGATTATAGAAAATATCATCGACAGTTCCCATTTCTACAATCTTACCAGCATACATAACCGCAATATCATCAGCCATATTTGCAACAACACCAAGGTTATGAGTAATAAAAATAACAGATAAATTACGCGTAACCTTAAGTTTATTAATAAGTTCAAGAATTTGTGCTTGAATAGTAACATCAAGAGCAGTTGTTGGCTCATCGCAAATTAAAATCTCAGGATTGCTTGCAAGAGCAATAGCAATAACAATTCTTTGACGCATACCACCAGAAAATTGGAAAGGATATTGTTTAATACGCTTTTCAGGTTCTGGAATACCAACTTCTTTCATAAGTTGAGTAGCACGTTGATAAAAATCTTTTTTAGTTTCTTTTACAAACATACCTTTGATGCACTCAACATAATAATCTAATAAATTTTCGGTTCTTTTATTGGCTTCAACAAATTCTTTAGTTGATAAATAATCAAGATGCTCAATTAATTTGAGAGTAATCTCGTAAATTTTTAAAGCAACTGCTTTATGGGAGGTATCAATTTCACTTGAGAAAGCTCTTTTTTTAGCACTATCTTCAATAGATTTGCCTTTTTCTTTAAGTTTCTTTTGCTTTTCAAGTTTTTTAACATCATTAGCTTCACGAACAAGCGCTTCTTTATAAGCAGTAATATAATGTTTTAAAGAAACGTAATACGTTGCAATTTCTTCATCACGAGTATGTCTTAATCTATTTTCACAAATATTAACTTTCTTTTGAATAGTTCTTAATAATTGACGAAGTTCTTTAGTTTTTAACTCATCTTCAGTAATTAATTTATCATCAATTAACTTTTGAATTAGTTTTTTAGCTTCTAAAGAATTATTCTTTCTTTCAGCATTATTGTCAGCTAAAAGTCCATCAGCATCAGCAAAAAGTGGTTTTGTCGAATAATCTTTATTTTCCTTAATTGCGTTAAATAAGGTGCTTATCTTGTTTTTAATATCAGCATCGCATTTTGTTTTTTCGCAATAAGAAATTAAACGTGAAGAAATATATTTATACTTTTTCTTATGTTCTTTTCGATCGCTCTTTTGTTTTAGAATCATTGATTCAGTGATTTGTTTTCCTACTTTCATAATAGGATTAAGACTGCTCATTGGATCTTGGAAAATCATTGCAATTCTTGAACCACGAATCTTAACATATTCTTCTTCGCTTAAACGAAGTAAGTCTTTGCCATCATATAAAATCTCGCCTTCTTCAATAATTCTATTAGGAGCTAAAATGCCCATAATAGCACGAGAAGTAACACTCTTTCCACTACCAGACTCACCAACAATCGCAAGCGTTCGGCCACGATACAAATCGAAATTTATTCCTCTAACAGCTTTGACAGTTCCATTAAGAGTTCTAAATGAAATTCTTAAATTCTTGACTTCAAGAATTCTTTCTTTATTTTCACTCATTTTATTCAGCTCCTCTTAATTGTGGATTGAAGGCATCTCTAAGCCCGTTTCCAAAAATATTGAAACAAATCATAAGTAAAGAAATAAAGATTGCTGGCCATAAAATAAGGTTTGGATAAGTCATAAAGGTGGCTTGTCCTTCACTTAACATAGTACCAATTGAGGTAATATTTCCAGTAGAGAAATCAATAATCTTTAAGTAAGAAAGTGATGATTCACTAAAGATAACGCTTGGAATCATTAAAACACTTGAAGTAATAATTGGACCAACAGCATTTGGTAAAATATGTTTAAAAATTAATCGGCTATCACGTGCTCCAAGAGTTCGTGCAGCTAAAACATATTCTTGTCCTTTATATCGATAGAATTGCATACGTGTTGTCGCTGCCGTTCCTATCCACCCTGTAACAACAAATGCGAGGAATAAGGATATAACTGGATTAACAACATCTGCAAGATATAACGAGAATAACGTAACAACAATCATAAATGGAACTTCGCTCAAGATTTCACTTATACGTTCCATAACAATATCGGTTGCGCCACCATAATATCCTTCAATAGCACCATAAACGACACCAAGAATAATATTTACAAGACTTACAGTAAAGCCAAGGGTTAATGATAAACGACCACCAATAGCCAAACGTGTCATAATATCACGACCATATTGATCGCTACCTAATGTAAAATATGGACTATTTCCATTATGTAAATATTTATAATAATTATCGTAATTTAAACGAGTTGAATAAGTATTTCCATCTTGCTTAGAATAAACATAATTTCCTGCATCATCTTTTAAATAACAATAATCAAGGACTTGATTTCCATCATCATCCGTTACAAAAATAGGTGCCATTTTCATTGTTAATTTATAAGAATAGTTAGCGTTTTGCTTGTATAAGTTTTCAAGAACCATTCCATTATTAGTTGAGGTATCAATCCAACTAGTATCAATTAAAGGTTGGAAAATCTTATCTTCGAGATTTTCAATACTCTTATCGTACTCATCCATTGCAACAAAATCTTTTGCACTAAATGTTTTATAAACACAACCAGCAATATATGTATCACGAACAATTGTATATTGTTTTTCACCAAATTCATCTTCGCCAACTGTATATGAACGAACAGCTCCATATGATTCATAATATGCAAAGAATTTTTCGTTAGTAACTTCAGTTTTTGTACCATCCCAAAAACCAGTACCCTCAAATAATTGAACTTTAGGTAAACAATATGTATAGAAATCATCTCGAGTTTGCGCTTCGTAACCAGATACAAAAGGCGCAATAACTGAGAACATAATCATAATTAACAAAATTACACCAGCAACAATTGATCCTTTGTTTTGAGAGAAACGTTGCATAGCATCAGCAAAATAACCTATACGTTTTGTTTCAAACTTTTGATCGTATAATTTTTTGTCGTTTTGAACAAACTCAAAATCTTCTTTATTGATTTTGATATTATCATTCTTTTTCATTATCGTTTTGCTCCTATTCTGATTCGTGGATCAACAAAACCATAACTCAAATCAACAAGTAAATTGGCTACTAATCCAATAACAACATAGAACATACTCAAGAACATAAAGAAATTGTAATCACGAACGTTGATAGATTGAAGATACATTTTACCAACACCAGGTATTGCAAAGAAGTTTTCAACAATAAGAGAACCACCAAGAATACCAATAAATTCACCAATAATCATTGGGAAAATTGGGACCATTGCATTACGGAAAGCATGACGAACAGTAGCTTGTCCACGAGTTAAGCCTTTAGCCCTAGCAAGTAACATAAAATCACTTGTAAGAACTTCAGTTAATTCAGCTCTAGTATAACGAGTTAAACCAGCAATTGTTCCTAAAGATAAACATAAAATTGCAGGCATATATGTTCTAAAGACTTCCCAAGTAAAATAGTTAGTACTACTACTAACAATTAAAGGGAACCATCCAAGTTTATAGCAAAGTATATATTGCAAAATAAAGCAATAAACATATGAAGGAATCGAAATAATTAACATAACACCAACCGAAATTACTTGATCTTCCCATTTGTTCTTCTTAAGAGCAGCAAATGTGCCAAATATTAATCCAATTGGTACCGAAAGAATTACTGCGAAAAAGTTAACATACATTGTTGGAGGAAGTTTTTGGAACATAATACTGGTTACAGATTTTAACCAATACATCTTGAAACCAACACCCCAATCAAATTTTGTAAAAACGTTTACGAGGAAAATCCAATATTGCACCATAATTGGCTTGTTGTAGCCAAGGGCTTCTCGCCAAACAAGTTCCGCATCGCACGAATCGGTACCTGGTTGACATGTTACTGGATCTGGTAAAAGTTTTACAAGGACGAAACACATCGTCATGATAATAAAGAAAGTCAGCAACATCAAACCAATTCTCTTTAATATGTATTTAAACATATCCATTGCTAAAATCTCCTAACATTAGTAAAAAACTATATTGTTATTATATAACATAAATAAGGAATAATAATCACCTTTTTCACAAAAATATGGGCATCTTTTGATGCCCATATTTATTAAAGATAACCTAGAATACTACTTTGAGTAATCAAGAGTATGGGAACCACAATAATCGGACCATTCTTGATCAGTCATTGTATAAGTCATGAATCTAATACCACCAAATCCAACAAGTTGTAAGTAAGTATCGGTTCCTTGTTTAATTCTGAAGGAATCCATAGAGATACTTTGTCTTGCACGAACACTGATAAAATATTGTTTTTTGAGCATGTATTCTTCAAGTTCGCTAAGAATTCTAACACGAGTATCAACACTTGCACTAGCAGCACTATAAATACCACCAGTTAATTCGTTGTACCATTGAGTATTTGATAATGTTTCATCTTTTGAAATTGTTCCATCATCATTTAAATCAATTGAAATACTTTCTCCATCTGGGTTATAACCATAGCAAGTACGGTTATCAGCATCAATCCAAGTATCAGGAATACCATAAGGATCCATTTCACTGCCGCCCCAAATATCCATACACATATCAGCTTCACCATTTTTAACAACATCTTGGACAGTATCACCATTATGTGTAATCTTAATCTCGAATAATCCTTCAAGTGGAGTACCAACAGTAGCTTTAGTAAAGTTATCAATCATAAAGTTAATTGCAGTATCCCAACCTTCGTTATAAACAGACCAATCAAGGACAACTTTAGTTCCGGTCTTCCATGAACCTTCTTTAGTACTAGCATTCTCTTCTTTACAAGCTTCAGTAATTAATTCTTTAGCTTTTTCAAGATCATAACCAGTGGTTGAATCACCATAAACATCGGTAATAACCTTCTTGCCCCATTTGGTGTTTCTATAAAGTTCACCAGTATTTGGATCAACAACATACATATAGTTAATAACACCTAATGCAGCAGCACTACCAGCAGTTTGAGTTTGGACATAAGTTTGTCTATCAAGAGCCCATGATAAGGCTTGTCTAAATTTAACGTTAGATAAAATAGTCTTATTATCACTACCTTGTCTCTTAGCAAGAGAAGCAAAACTGTTATTTAAAGCAACTTTATCACTGTAACTTTGTGGAGTGTACTTTAATTGTGAAGACATACCATATTTAGCAACATCTTGTGAACGAACTGGAATTCCATCAAGTTCGCCTTTTTCAAATAATGATAAAGCAGTATTATCTTCAGCAACAATTTGGAAGTTAACACCAGTAGTTTGATATTGACCTTCATGCTTTCCATCAGTCCAACCATACCATTGATCATTCTTTTCAAGGACAATTTCCTTATCAAGAATATTCTTGGTCATCTTATATGGACCATAAGCACTATATTTATCAACTGCAGTACCATATTCAGTAGCAGTTAATGTACCAACAGTCTTCTTATATTTATCATAAATTGTCTTATTAACAATCCAGTTACCAGTTAATTGATAATGTAATTGGAATAAAGTGCATGGTTTTTGTAAATATAAAGCGATTTGATAATCACCAGTCTTTTCAATACCAACTTCACTAAATGATGTAGCTTTACTAGCATAAGCACCAAATAAGAAATCGAGTAAATAAATGTTATCTTGATCATTATCGGTACGATCTGTTTCAACAAGAGTCATACCAAATGCAGTTGAACAAATTTCTTTACAAGCTGCAACAAATTTTGCTTTTACATCAGCATTATCATCAATTGCAACATATTTTGGAGTGCTTGAATTTCCCCAAGTACCTTCATCAGCGATTAAAGCTGCAGTAAGTGGGAATGTTTCAGCACCATAATTATCAACCCAAGTTGACATACTATATCCATTAACCCATGGGTTAACTTGATATAAGTTAGCATAACGCTTTGAATCAACAGCGGTTCCAGAGTGGCTAACAACATTGCCATCACCATCAACTAAAGTTTCATAAACGGTACGACCACTCTTAAATCTAGCTTCAGCATGTCCTAAAACGACACTGCCTGAATACCAAGAATCTGCACGATAGTTAACCATAGTTGGATCAAGGAATTCATCCATTGATTCAACATATGTATCCGCATTAATAGCTGTGCCATCTTGCCATTTAGCTTGTTTATTAAGATTGATAATCCATTTTTGTCCTTCAGTATATTTTGATCCATCAGCTTTAGCATCAAGACCATATTTACTCATTTGAGCTTCAGTGATACTAGCTGTATCATCAACGGCTTCACCATCAGCCATCTCAGGAACAACATCATACCCATCTTTTGTTGAATTCATCGCAAAATCATAAAGGCCCATCTCAGTGAAACCCATAATTGTAGACTCATCAACCATCTTCCAAGCATGTACGTTCCAAGTATCTGGACTTTGTGTTAGATAATCATGGTAAGTATAGCTATCGGTAGTTTTTGTTTCGCCACATGACGTGAGTGCTGCAAAAGTTAAACCGAATAAAGCAACGAGATTTACTCTCTTCATCCATTTGTTTTTCATTGTTTTCTCCTTTAAAACATAATGAGATTATAAAGCACGTTTACTTTTTGTCAATATTATTAATTACATTTTAATTTCTTAAAAAAAGAGCCCATAACAGGCTCTTATATTGAAATTTGTCAATCTTAATTTTAAGAAATCATTAATAACTAAATTCGATGTCTCTTAAGTGATCTTAAAATTATAAGCGCAAGTAAGATACCAACAATAATGACTACACCAAATCCAATAAGAATAATAGATAATAGATTTATCGAACTTGTTTTCTCGCTATAAACCACAAGAATACGTCCACTAGTAGTCTTAGTATAAATTGTTCCATCAATCACCGATACTTCTTGTTCAATAGTTACTTTTCCACTGCTGTCAAGTTCATAAACCTTGACTGAATCGCTTGAATATCCATCTTTTGGTTCAAAGAATACTCCATATTCATTGCTTAATGAAACATCTTTTCCAAAGACAGTCTTTGCACTAAATTCATAAGTAAAGGCATAACCACTAGTATTGATTGATACGCTTTCAACATCACAACTAATAATTGATCCATTAACTAAATCATTAGAAATGATTCCATAACCACCATTGCCAAGGGAGGAAATTGAGAAGCACATATCACTAACAGTTCCTAGCGTATCTTTAATTTCAATAAACAAATCATCAGATCCATTTAAGTCACTTACTTTAACTTCAGCATAATAACCATCAGTATCTTTCTTAATATCAAAACTATTATTATTGATAGTTAATGAACTAAGTTGAGTACCAGTAAATCTTAAATAAAGATATTCTTCACCATCAATTTTTTTGATTGAATGAGTGGAGAAACCAATCTCATTTGAATAAACCGTACTTGATAATCTTATATTTATGGTCTTTGTTTGAACGGTTCCACTAGGAAGGGTATATTCAAATTTCCATTCATAAACACCTTCTGGATAGAGTAAGTTTCCACTACTATCCACAAGCGATATAAAAGTATAAGCTCGATCAGCAAAATAACCACTACTATATAAGGATTGAGTCATTTCTGAACGATACAAACTATGTTGCGTATCGGTACTGCCTGAATCTAGCATACTAAACATAGCATCAGTATAGACAACTTCACCAGTATCTTTACTGGTAACAGTAATCTTATTATCTAAAACACTACGATTAACGAATTGTTGAATAATAAAGTGATCTGAAACACCTTTCGCACCTAAGACATATTCATTATTTTCACTATCATAACTTGCAGCTTTACCATAAGATAAGAAACTTGCTTTATTAGCGATAACATTTGAGTATTGAGAATCACTTAAATCTCCACCTAAAGCAACTATCATTGATGAGAAATCACCATTTTTATAGTTATCACTAGTATCTAGTAAAGCATTAAGCATATCGCTACCATAAACAGTATTTTCATCTTTTTCATAACTAAATGGTTCAACACAATCTTCACTAGCAAAGTCACCATAAAATCCCATATAAGGAATATTAAGGTCTTCACTACCATCCATCGCTTCAAGTATTACATATCCTTCAAGATAAGTTCCGTTTTCAAAATTCTTTAAATACTCTTTATTTTCACTAGTAATTGAAGTATCAAAACTAATTGAAGAATCTCCAGGAACAATTGAAACGGTACTAGTTGATGTTGTTAATAAAACATCTTTACTCGTTTTATATGTACTATTTAAGAAAGTACCATCAACAGCATCTAAACCTACAAGTTCAGGAGCTTCAACATAAAGGGTTGCTTTATATTTCTTAGTTGATGAAGTTTCATTATGAGTTGTAACACTAAATTTAACTCTTCCTGACTTAATATCATCGGTATTTTTAAGTTCGACTTTAGCTTTATTTTCAACATTTCCTTCAAGATACACATCGCTATTTATTGCGTCGCTTATATCAACAGCACCAGCACCAACTAGACGAGGCGAAGCATAAGCGCCATTAGCTTGTAAGACTGGGTCAGCAGTTGACATTATTCTTGAAGATAATGATTTTCGATATTCATCACGTTTTGTTTCATCTTCAATATTTTCATAGTTACTTAAAACATTAACGTATGCTCCAGTATAGTTAGGAGAAGCCATACTTGTTCCACTATAATAAGCATATTTTGAAGTACTTGGACCAGTTGAACTATAAATGTTAGTTCCTGGAGCACTAATATCTGGTTTAAGTTTTAGTTCACTTGTAGCCCCATCGCTTGTATAATCAGCAGCCATCTCTTTAGTAATTACAATTTGCTTCTTGGTTGCATTCTTTAAAAGAATTCCACTTGCAGAATTAACATAACCTACAGGCACATAATATTGTTTGCTTAATGAATCAAGATTAAAATAACCAACTTCCGAAGTTGCTCCAACATTATTATAAATAATGACGGCTTTAGCGCCATGTTTAACAGCGTTTGTTACTTTAGCAACAAAGGTATATAAATTAACATTTGGATCATCATCACTAGTTGCGCCACCTCTTTGAACTACTGCTATTTTTCCATTTACATCAATATCACTATAATCAGCTTCAATACCATAATTAGGGACAACTACATAATCTAAAGTAGTTCGTTTTTGACCACTTTCAATAAGGGAAAAGAAAGGATAAATAGTTGAATAATTCGTTTCGTGTGACACACCTGAATCATCATAATATGTGTGATTAACAAGTTGTTCTTTTACTCTAAATGAATCGCCATCAGCTGTAGCTAAACTGCTCGCAATAGTAACATCATTTTCTAAGTTTAAAGCCGCAACAGAAGTTGTGTAATCATTAACGGCATCTCCGCCAATTAAACCATCTTCAACACTGCTTGTTAAAGTATTTTGGTTAATGACGTTACTAAATTGTTCATGCCCATCATTACCAGTAGCAAGGTTTATTGAAATTCCTTGTTCTTCCATCTTCTTATAAATTGATTTATAAGAACCATTAGAATCAAAATCTTGAACGCCAACACCAAAAGACATATTGATTGCATCAACATTTAAAATAACGCAATCTTCAAGAGCATTCATAATACCTGTATCGGTAAAATTACCTTCTCCATCAGTGACTTTCATTAATGCTAATTGCGCATTTGGAGAAACCCCATTATATTTATTATTTCCACCAACAATTCCAGAAACATGTTGACCATGATATTCTGTATTGTTTGTATAACTCATCGAAGTATTTGAATTTCCATAATTATAGTAAAATGGAATCTTATTATCCTTATATGCAGCAGCTTTTGCATGGAAGCCACTTGTATTTTTTAATGAAGTAATCTCGCTTTTTGTATATCGATAATCACCACTCAAATCTTTAAAGATTTCGTGGTTAATATTAAAGCTATCATCTAAAACAGCAACAATTGTGTTGCTACCATCATTCCCGCTACTTGGAGTATTCATTTCTTCGCGAGAATAATTTGTACTAGGAGCAGTTGATGTATCATCAGGATTAAAAGAATAATCTTCTTCATCAACCGAATATGTGTATGTTTTTACATCGTTTAAATTTTCTACTAAGTCTAAACTTTTTATACTATCAACATCATTACTATTTACTTCAAGAATTAATGCATTAGCAATGTGCTTATAGTTGTTTTTGATTCGATAATTGTAGCCAACTAAACTTTGCAATTCGCTTTTAAAAGTTTGTTCGACTTCTTCACGACTTGAAACATCAGTTCCAAGAACATCTTTAAGTTCAACAATAACTTCTTTATCACGAACTACTTCATTACCTTCTTTAGTTGTGATTGAAAAAGCAAAACCTAATACTGTTAATGCTGATAAAAATACTAACCCGTTTTTTTTCATAAAATTCTCTCCAAAAATACGCTTACTTTATAGGAAGTATTTGAATTATAACACCACTAAAAAAACTTCCTATATAGATAATAACTTTTAATTATTAAAAAAGTCTTGAAATTTAATATTATTTTTCGCTTAGTGATTTGAGATAAGTATCAAAATCCATTGAGTAAATATAATGGTTATTTTTAACGCCTTCATTTATAAAATTTAAATGCTCAAACATCTCGATTGAACGTTTGTTGTCTATATGGACTTTGGCAAAGACTTTTTTGATACGCCACTTTAAAAATACTTCTCTCATTATCGATATAATCGTATCTTTTCCATATTGCTTTCCCCAATTTCTTTCGTCACCAATCGCAATAACAATCTCATATTCTTTATTTGGAATATAAGGGAAAAGGTTTAAAAAACCAATACATTTTTCTTCAGTACTATCTATTAAAAAGAATCTACCACATTGGTTTAAATAATATGTTAATAAATCAGCTTGTTTATTTTTAATGACTGACTCTAAAGAGTCAATTGAGGCAATGTCTTCATTTAAATATTTAGTTATATTTTCATCTTTTAACCAACGAATTATTTTATTAGCATCGTTTTCTTTAACTTCGAGTCGTAAATTTACCTTCATGGCTCTCCTCCTATCTTTCGACAATTGAATAAGCCTTTTAGTAAACTAACGGTTCTTATGAACTTCTTTATTATAGACAAATAAACTTGTATGTAAACCTTAAGGACTACTTTACTTCTTTTTTCTTAAGTTTATTAACAACAATAATCATAACAACTGCTCCAATCGCTAAAGCAGCAACGCCAACAGAAATTCCAATAATCACTCCAGGTTTTGTAAATATGTTTGTTTCTTTTTCCACGGCTTTATAGACAACTTTAAGATTACTTGATTTAGTTTCAACAACAATATTTTTTTCATATAACGAGAAAGGAATTTGGTTTTCAATACCTGCATCACTTACTTCATAAACTGCGATATTGCTACTATCAACAACTACATCACTAGGAACAGCAAAAGATAGTTTGGTTGTGTCATCAAAACTTACAGGCATATTCCCTGAGTCAATAACAACAAAACTATAATTATAAGTTCGATTTCCACTATCATCATCAACTGGATCGCTAATAGAAGCACTCATGCGAGACCCTTCTGGTAATGATTCTTGGAAAATTGCATACATGCCACTATCAATCGATGTCATTTGTAATAGCCCATCAAGCGTCTTGTTATAAATATCAACAATGCTTAATCGTACTGATTTTTGACTTTCATATTTTGAGACATCTATATCAACATAATAGCTATTTCCATCAGTTGAATAATCTATAGTTTCATCTTCAATTTTAACTTCTTTTATTTCTTCAGCACTAAAGTAAACCCTAAGATATTTTTTATCTTCAATAGTAAGAATTTCTTTCTTATAAAACATTGGTTTTTCAGTTACTAATGTTTTAGAAATTGTAACATTATAAGATTTCTTAGATGTCGATCCATTAACGAGTGTGTAATTAAACTCTAAGGTATAATCGCCTTCTGGATAAATAAGATTATTTGAATCATCAACTAAATCTAAAACTAAGAATCCACGATTTGCGATTATTCCATAACTAAACAAATCGCTTGTCATCATTGATTTTGTTAATGCATGTTTTGTTAAAGACGAACCAGTATCTCCATCTAATAGGCTATAAAGATATTTACTATAAACTACTTTACCAGTTTTAGTATTAATGAGATTTACAGAATTATCTATTAAATTTCGGTTTATAAATTGTTGAATGACAACATGAGTTGATATTCCATCAATTCCTAAATTAATCTTATTCTTCTTTTTGCTATATGAGACTTGATTCATATAATTTAATAAATTTGATTCATTTGAACGAATACTTGTAATTTCACTACTCGTTAAAGCTTTGCTTCCAACAGCAAAAATACTACTAAAATCAGCATTTTTATATAGTGGATTTAAAGCAGGATAAACATCGCACATTGTATTAATTATTTCTGATCCATATAACTTGTTTTCATCTTTTTCAAAAGCAAATGGTTCAACAGCTTCTTCTTTATTATAATCACCATAAAACCCTAAATAAGGAATCGATAAATCTTCACTATTATCTAAAGAATCAAATACAACATAGCCTTCAAGATAAGTGCCATTTTCAAAATTCTTTAAATATTCTTTGTTATCGTTAGTGATAGAAACATTAAACGATAAATTTGAAGTTCCTGCAGGTATTGTGACTTCACTTGTAGAACTTGTAAGTAAAACATCCTTATCGGTTTTAACTTTATAATTTGTTATATTTGTTAAAGTATTATCTACTCCAGTCAATTCTGGAGCTTGAACATAGACTGTGGCTTTATATTTCTTTGATTCGCTTGAACCGTTATGTGTTTCAACGCTAAGCTTTACATCACCTTTTTTAATATCCTCATTGTTTTTTAATTCAATTTTCGCTCTGTTATCAACATTGCCAATTAAATAAACATCGCTATTAATTGCTCCACCAACATCAACTTCTCCAGCCCCTACTTTTCGTGGGGAATAATAAGAACCATTTACGTCTTTTATTGGATTTGCCGTTGATTGCATGCGTGCCACAAGATTTCGCTTATATGCCTCGCTATCATCTCCAGTATAATTACTAAGTATATTTGCATAAGCCCCAGTCATATTTGGAGTAGCCATACTAGTTCCATTTAGAAAACTATAATTATTAACACCATCAATAGTAGATGTACCACTATAAACATGGGTTCCTGGCGCACTAATATCAGGCTTTAATGATAGATCACTTGTTCCTCCATCACTTGAATAATCAGCACTTTTTTCTTTACCAACAATAATCTTTTTAGTTTCTTGATTAATTAATAATTCACCAGCAGCACTGCTTGTTAAAGCAATAGGAACATAATATTCATCCTCTAAAGGATCATTATTTCCAGAAAAATCAATATATGTGTTATCTAAAGATGAGGTGTTATCTTTGTTATTATAGATAATTACACCCTTCGCGCCATGTTTAACAGCATTTCTTATTTTAAGAACAAAGGTAATGGTTCCTCTACTAATTACCGCAATTTTACCATTTACATCAATATCCTTATAATCTTCGTCATTTCCTAAGTTTGGAACAACAACGTAATCTAACGTAACATTGTCATCACCATCTTTTATAAACTCATAAAAAGGCTTGATATCATCATACTTTTCTTCTGTTCCTACTCCATCTTTATTAATTGCATGATTTACAATTTGATCACGAGCATAAAAAGTAGTTCCAGAATATGAAGCAAAGGAAGAATTAATTGTAACGTCTTCATCTATATCTAAAGCACCAACTGAAACAACGCTATTTTGACTAGCATAACTCCCAATTTCTCCAGTTTCAACGTTGCTAGTTGAAGAATATTCACCAACTCCATTATTGAAATTTCTACGACCATCGTTTCCGGCTGCAACATTTACATCAATTCCTAGAGTTTTTAAATTTTCAAGGCAAGATTTTATAGCATCATTGATTGTGTAATCTAATAAAGAATTACCAAAAGACATATTAATTGCGTCAACATCAAGTTTTGCACAATCATCAAGAGCCTTAACAACAGCATTTTCATCAAAGACACCACGGGCATTTGTAACTCGCATTAATGCAAGTTGCGAATTTGGAGCAATTCCTTCAATTGTATTATTAGCTCCAGCTATTCCACTTACATGTGCGCCATGAAAATCCTTATTACTTGTAAAAGATAAGGTCGTGTCATTTGTGGCATAACTATAGTAAAAAGGAATCTTATTATCTTTATAACCAGCATTTTTCGCATTAAATCCACTCGCGTTTTTGAAATTAGTTATTTCACTTTTTGTATATTTATAACCACTCGATAAATCTTTAAACATCTCGTGGTCAATATTAAAACTATCATCAATAATCGCAATCATCGTTCCTGTTCCACCATTAGAAGTGCTTGGAACATTCATATCAACTTTAGAATAATTTTGATCAGGTTTATTAGTGTTTTCATATGGATCAAATGACATATCTTCTATATCATTATCTAATTCATATTTTTTTACTTCTGAAACTAGTTTTACTCCGCTTATATTTTTAATTGTCTCAACATCATTACTACTAATTGATAAGTTTAAAATATTGGCTACTGATTTATAACTATCATTGATTCTATAATTTAACCCAATATTATTTTTTAGTTTAATTAAAAATTCTTTTTCTTCAAGATCTCTTGAATCAACACTAGTCCCATAACTATCTTCTAGTTCAACAAAGACATTTACATCTCTTTTATTGGTATTTGTTTGATTGTTTGTTCCATATAAAGAACACTCAACTAAAAATAAAGATGCAACTAATAAAACAATGTTCTTTTTCATAAAACTCCAATCATTAAAAAAGGTTAACTTAATAACCTTTTAAAATTATAGCATTTACAAATGCTTTTTAAATAAAGAAGCACTATTCTTCGTCTTTTTGAAACAAAGACTTAATAACAATAATTAAACCAACAATAAATGCTGCAAGCATGAAACAACTAGTCAAAATACTTCCAATACCTAATGTTGCACTATCAGTATTTCCAACAAGAGCTGGTGTCGCAAGAACGAGTACACCCGCTGTTACATAAAAAACTGAAATTATTGAATATAAAATAACTGAAGTTTTTCTGCTTAATTCATATTTAACAAAATACAAAATTATTAAAACAACACAAACAACTAACGCTACTAAGTTTAAAATCCAAGCTAAAGTTAATGGTCCGCAATTTCCAATCTTTGAACCTGAATATCCACCACCGAAATAACGAGTATACAAACTATAACTCCAAATTCGGCTTGTAGATGTTGATTCAAGAGCTTTTCCAATTGGGGAAATCATTGCTCCAACACCAAATAAACTTAATAAAAATAATAGGACAATATTTATATTCTTTTTCATACATTTTCTCCAATACAATATAATTTTAGGTAAATATTCAAAATGTGCAACATTTTTCATATGTTTTTCAAGGTTTTTTCAAGGTAACAATTCTACTTTTAATTGTTATTTTTGCTATCAACTTATCTAAGGTACAAAAAAAATAAATATTGTTTCTCCCATATTTTTAATCAAAAATATTTAGAAAATATTTTGCTAGGAGGAAAAAATTATGTTAAAAACAACAGAAAAAACAACAAAACTATTTTATAAAGGAAATATTGAAATGTATTATCTAACTCATTATTTTCTCGAAGAAATTAAGGCAACTTATAAAAAGTTGACCTACCAAGAAAGGGTAAGCGTATCAAATAAATACATTATGCCCTTTTTCAATAATGGACAACTCGTTACTGATACCGTTACTATCAGCAATGTAATGAGTTTTAAACAATATGTTTATAATTTAAACTTATCCATTAGTCGAAAGAATTTAATATTTTCAGTCTTAAGACAAATCTTAATATTTGCTGAAGACCGAGAATACTTAGAATCAAATTATGCTGAAAAGATTATCCGAATGCTTAAATCAATTAGAAAAGAAAAAGTTTTATCAAAGAAGATTGTCTTTTGGACACCCGAAGAATTTAACTTATTTATCAATACTTTCGAAACTAAAGATCGAAAATGGAGATACTACTTTTTATTAACCTATTGGGGAGCGTTAAGAATGGGCGAAGTAAACGCTTTAACTTGGGAAGATCTAAATTTTCAAATGAATTATGTAGATATTAATAAATCTATGGATAGAGAAGGTGAAATAAACTCGCCAAAAAACGAAAGCAGCAATGATTCTGTAGATTTACCAACATTTTTATTAGTTGAATTTAAGCAATGGAAAGAAGAAGTCAAACCTGATAACGAAACTGATTTATTATTTTTTAATAATCACCGATTAGGCAGAACAAATATAAGAACTGTCATGAGAAGACATATAAATATGTGTGGAGTTACACCAATTAAATTCCACGGTTTAAGACATTCAATGGCTTCAAGAATGATTAATCAAGGTTGTAATCCTTTGCTTGTCTCTAAACATTTAAGGCATTCATCAACCCAACAAACTCTAGATACTTATAGTCACTTATTTCCAAACGTTACGAAAGGCTTAATGGATCGTCTTGTTTAGAAGACTTTTTTTCTTTATATATAAAAGAAAAATCAGCATTATACATATGTTCATAAAAAACTTTGTTCAATAAACTTTGGTTTCGCGAAAAGAACATAACATCAACTGATTCCCACATAAAGACCCAACTCGCTATCTCAAGAACAAAATCAATTATTTCTGGAGCATTTGTCCATGTGCTCGCGATTATTCCACGAGCCGCAAGAATGACGGCACCAGCAAGAAAAAGAATACCTGCACGAATATTGCAACGATGCACTTCTTTTTCTGCATCTTTTTGCATTTGTTCATAATGTCTTTTATAAGTATTTAGAAAAATTTCTTTTTGATTATTAGAAATAACAAATGGACTATAAATATCTATTTCGTATTTATCTAAATCAACTCCACCAAGTTCATGAGCATTTCTTTCTACATAATCAATAAATTCGGTATCTAGTATATGATTGTCCTCATAACTAAATTTTGAATAGCAACCACTAGCTTCATCAACATAAAGGCCAATTTTTTTAACTACTTTAATTCTTTTGCTTTTCATAAAAATATCCTCTATTTTTTAAAAATAAATATTCTATCTTTTGGTCCATTTTCTAGACGTGCATATTCATCACTTTTAACTAATTTTAATCCTAAATCAGTGAAAAGTTTAATCCAATATTCATCTTTATAGAATGCAATACGAAAAAGACCCTTTTGCGCATATGCTTCATCGCCAATTGGATCAAGATGATACCTTTTACATTCTTCAGGCGTTAAATAAAAATTAACTTTCAAAAGAAAAACGCCACCTTTTTTCAAAATTCGCACTATTTCACCCGCTGTTTTAATCATTATATCTTTTGTTATACAATCCAAAACATTCATACAAATAACAAAATCAAAATCTTCATTTTTAATCTTTTGCATTCGTGCGAAATCACCAACCTCAAACGACACATTTTTAAAGCCTGATTTTTCAGATGTATTTCTTAAAAAATCAATTGCGTTTTTTGAAGGATCAATTCCTAATCCTAATTCTAGATTTGGATTAGAAAAATGAGCAAGAAAAAGATTATAAGTTATGCCACATCCATAATCTAAAATCTTTTTTGCATGCATTGAATAATCCTTGATATATTGATCAAGATTATTTTCAACTGCGATTTCATCTTTGGCTATCTTTATTGGAGTTTTATGTCCGCTATATGCATCATCCCAATATTTTTTAATATCCTTTTCGTTTTCCATAAATTTATCTAGACCTTTCTTTAAACAATTCTTTTATAACTTTAATAATTAAATCTTCCATTTTTAGTGTATCCATACTTTCAAAAGTTGGGACATGAATAAATAAACCCTTATAACCATACTTTTTTTCATTAAACAAAACATTATAATAAACAAAATTACAAACATAATATCCAGGAAAATTGGATACCTTAATGTCTTTAGAACCAATATTAGTAATCGTTTCATCAATTTTAAAAGACGTCTTGATTTCTTTATTTGCACCTTTAACAATTTCTTCATTCTCAAAAATAATCCCGTTATTATCAGGAGCACTAGATTTCTTTAAATTATATGCGGTTGATTCTAGCGAAATCGCTTCTCTTCCAGCTGCTAAACCAAAAGAAATAACGATATCAGGCTTAATTACCTTTATTTCTTTTTCTAATACCTTAAAAGACTCATTAAAAGTAACTGGTAATTCAATGATGTTTATTTCATTCCCATCAATATCTTTTGGTAATTTCTTTAATACTTCAAAAGATGGATTAATCTTATTATTTAAAAAAGGTTCAAAACCAGATAACAATAGTTTCATTTTATTCTTCCATATTTATATCAAGTTCAATAGGACAATGGTCAGAACCTTGAATTTCGTTATGAATTTCCGCTTTCTCAATTTTCGAAGCTATTCTATTGGAAACTAAAAAATAATCGATTCGCCAACCAGCATTTCTGCTTCTTGCACTAAATCTATAACTCCACCAGGAATATTTAACTTCATCTTTATGTAGATACCTAAAAGAATCAGTAAAACCTAACGATAATAATTTAGTCATTTTCGCACGTTCGTCATCAGTAAACCCAGCATTTTGATGATTCGAATCAGGATTTTTAATATCAATCTCTTCATGAGCAACATTTAAATCACCACAGTAAATTACAGGTTTTTTGCTATCTAAATCAGTTAAATACTTTTCTAAATCCTCTTCAAAAGTCATTCTAAATCCAAGCCTAACTAAGCCTTCACCACTATTAGGAACATAACATGCAACAAAGTAAAAATTCTTAAATTCTAAAGTAATGACTCTACCTTCGTCATCATATTTATTATTTTCTAAACCATAAGTTATTGCCAATGGTTCTTTCTTTGTAAAAACTGCAACTCCAGAATATCCTTTTTTAACGTCGCTATTAGTCCAATAGGTGAAATAACCTTTTGGAGCAAAAGGAAAGTCTAAATGCAAATCTTCAGTATATTTTGTTTCTTGAATAGCAAAAATATCAGCGTTTAAACTTTCAAAGTCTCTAGTAAAATCCTTTTTTAAAATAGCTCTTACGCCATTAACATTAAATGATATAAATTTCATACCATTAATTATATATACTTTTTTGTATTATTAGAAACCAAATATTAAGCAAAAACCATATCCAGCTAATAGACCAACAAATAGCAAGATTCCAATTATGATTAAAGTATCTTTAATGGCGTTTTTATTCTTTAAAAGAACCATAATTCCTAACCCTGCATTAACGATTAATCCTGACAATGTCGCACCAAAACTGATTTCATCTAATAGATACATATTTGTAATAATTACTGATGAAGCACAATTCGGAATTAAACCAACGAGACATGTAAATAAAGGTGACCAATATTTATTTTGATTAATAAAACTAGCAATATTATCTTCACCAACATAATAGATAAGCATTCCAAATATCATATTAATCACAAAAACATAAGCAAATATTTTTAGTGAATGGATTAAAGGATGCACTAGATGCTTGTGCCATTTACTTTCTTTTTGATCATCAATTTCGTGATTGCAACAACCAACATGGATATCCGTTTCCCCTTCACAAGTTTCTAAATGCTTTTCAGTTTCGTCATCTTTTTTTGTCGCAAAAAGATCAACAATAAAACCGGTCACGAATCCTAAAACAAATTTAATTAAAATTAATGGTAAAACCATAATAATTTTATTAGGATTTGATAACATAATCGGCAAGGCTTCATCACTGCAAGCGATGAAAACCGCAACTAAGGTCCCCATGGTTATGTGGTGCTTTAGATATAAATCAGACGAAACAACGCTCATACCACATTGAGGAATAAGGCCTAAAGCAGAACCAATTAATGGCGATACCTTCTTATTTTTTTCTAATACTTTAGACACATTAGTTTCAATAAAAGATAAAATAAAGTATATTACAAAAGCAACCGCCAATACTTTTAGACTATCTAGTAAGGCATCTATAAAAACATCTAACATTATTTTTTCTCCTTAGCGCAATCACTACAAATACCACTAATAAATGTGTTTTCAACATCAATTTCAAAACCATGTTTTTTCTTCACATGTTCTAAAAATTTCTTCTCTTGTTTACAATCTAAATGAATAACTTTACCGCACTTGCTACATCTTAAATGAATATGATCTTTACACTCAGGAGTTACCTCTAGGGCTTGATATTCGTACCTTTTAAGATTTTCATTATAAAAAGTCTTAACACTTCCTTCTTCAACTAACTCTTTTAGTTGGCGATATAAGGTAGCTTTTGAAACGTGGCTATTTCCACTATTTAGACTTAATAAAATTTCATCTGTTGTGAAACGATGATTTTGGTTTTTTAATAAATCTTTTATAGATTCTTTTTGTTTAGTAGAATATTCTTTCATAAAGTTAATTTGATACTCAGTCTCAAATTACTTTACTACTATAGTTTCGCACCATTTAAAAGTCAATATTAATTAGCTAAAACTTTCGACCTTCCTCAAAGGCTTTAATATAATCATTAATAACAACTTTCAATCCAATCGTCATATTTTTAGGCATCGCATATATGCTAAACCATTTAATTCCATCAATTTCTTCTTTTTGTAATTTAAAATCTCCATTAAATTGACTCGAAATAAATAAAATATCAATTGGAGAGACAACATCCTTATTTGGATAGGTATAATGAAACTCTTTCCCCGAATAAATTTTAAACAAACTATATGATAATAAATCAATATTTAATTCTTCTTTTACTTCGCGTTTTAAAGCATCCTCAACTTTCTCATCAACTTCAATTGAACCACCATGATATCCCCATAATTTATTATCAACTCTGTGTTGAAGCAAAACATTTCCTTTATTATCAACGATGAGCAAACAGGCACAAGGCATAATTATTGTTTCGTGGCCAACTTTGTTCCTTAATTCTTTAATATAACTCATATATTATTTACTCCTTATACACTTTCCCCTCATCAACTTTTATTGTTCTAGTAAAACCAAGTTTATCAGATAAACGATGCGAAACAGAGATGACGGTTCGATCCTTAAAGGCTTTATCAAGCGCATTAATTATTAAATTTTCAGTATTCGAATCAAGATTTGCTGATATTTCATCAAGCAAAATAATACTTGGGTTCATTACAATAGCTCTAGCTAAACCTAATAATTGTAATTGACCTCTAGAAAAATCTTCTTCTTTAAATTGTGCGTTATAATTTCCTTCAATATTATTCATTACATACTCATCTAAAAAACATGATTTCATAGCTTTTCTTACTTCATCAAGAGTTATTGAACTATCCTTTAAAGTAATTTGCTCCATGATTGAACCTGGAATAGGTCTAAAATCTTGTTCAACGTAACCAAATAGTTTCCTCTTTTCTATATCAGGTATTTTATTTGTAGCAAAATTATTTAATAAAATTTCTCCATTTGTTGGTTCAACAATTCCTAAAATTAATTTTAATAATGTTGTCTTCCCAGCACCGGTTCTTCCAACAATAACCACTTTTTCATTTCTTTTTATATTAAAAGATGCTTTGTCAAAAATTAGAGTATCGCTATCTTCATAATGAAAACTCAATTCATCAAATTTCAATATATATTCCTGGATGTTTTTAAGAATTGCCTCTGAAGAAATTGAATCGTCTTTTATGCCAATCTCTTTTTCATTCATGAAATTTTCAATTCTTTTTGTTCCAGAAATGCCTTCTTGAATAGTTTGAAATTCTTGTCCAATATTTCCGATAGGTTTAAAAATATCTGTAATCAAATTTAATGCCGCAGCAAAAGTTCCGACTGTAATTCCTAAAATTGTATAACTCGAATTAATACCATAAGCAACAAGACACGTAACAAGCGAAATAACCAATGCTTGAATAAGATTAATTATTGGCGAATAAACACTATCAAACCAAGATGTTTTATCATTTATAACATACCCTTCGTTTAATAGTTCATGGAATGAGTCTTCACGATATTGTTCTTTTGATAAATTTTTAATTGTTTCGATATTATCAATAGATTCAGATAAGCTATTACTCTCTTTATTCAAAACTTTTCTGTTAGCTAATTGATTTTTAAGCATCTTTTTTCTAAAGATTTGTGTAATCACGAAAATAATTGGAATAAACACCAAAAGTAATAAACCAAGAACCCAACTAAAGACAAAAATTGATGCTAAAATAGAGATTATTTTGAACAAATCCACTGTCATTTCTACAAATCCATTAGCAAATAGAACTTCAATCGCATAAACATCATCCGTTACTCTTGAAGTCATTTCTCCAGAACCATTGTTCGAGAAGAAGGAACTCTTTAACCTATGTTCTTTCTCAATCATACTCAAACGAAGGACATGAATTAATTTTTGACCGCAAATATCAATAATATAGTTTTCAAAAAAAGTAAATAAAGCAATCAACAAATATGTAGAAAAATACACTAGAGACATAATTATTAGTGAGCTTTGATTTACTTCGCTATTTAAGACTGCTGGACAAATAAAATTATCAATTAAATATTGAAGAGCAAAAGATGGTAATAAAGCCACACATGCTGAACCGATTACAGAAATAATAAGTAAAATAAATAAAACATAATGTTTCTTAAAGAAAGTAAAAATAAATTTGCTAGTTTTAAATTGATTATTCATTTTTAGCTTCCTCCCCTACATCTTGTAAACTAAAAAGTTCTTTATAAGTTTTTGATGATTTAAGAAGATCCTCATGTTTACCAATACTTATACTTTTATCATTATTAATAACAATTATTTGGTCCAATTCTTTAAAAAAAGATAATCGATGGGAAGAAATAATTATAATCGAATCTTTCGCATATTTCTTAAGAGAAGCGAAAACTTCTTTTTCAGTATTATTGTCTAAGGAAGCAAACGGATCATCTAAAATTATTAAGGGTTTTTGATAATAAAGAGTTCTCGTTAAAGATATTCTTTCTTGTTGCCCACCCGAAAGTTTAACGCCTTCGTTCCCAACAATTGTGTATTCTTTATCAGGCATGTTTTCTAAGTCTTTATTAAATCCAGCATCATTAATAAAGTCTTCAACCTTTTTTGTTTTATCTCCTAGCGCTATGTTTTCTTTAATCGTGTCTGTAAATAGTTCGTTCTTATGCCCCATATAGTCAATCGTTCCATAAATCTCTTCTTGCTTATAATCTCTAATCTCTTTTCCAAAAAGATTTATTGAACCACTGTATCCAATGTCTTTTAAAAATGTTTTTAAAAATGCGGATTTGCCAGAAGCAATAGGTCCAGTAATCCCTATTATTTCTCCCATTTTTGCATTAAGGTTTAAATTACTGAAAAGGGTATTCCCATTTATGCATATTGATAAATTACTAATTATTAACTCTATGCCATTTATGCGAATACTTGATTTGTATAAGGTATAATCACTAATATTTGGTTTTATTCTTTTCCATGAAGCCAAACCTTTTTGAACAGCGCCAAAGAGTTTTGCTGTATGAGATGATTTGGTAGCTAATAATATAAATGTTGATATATATGTTGAAAGAACACCAATTGTCCAGGTGTTGCTAGAAGTTAAAAAACTAAAACTCGTAGAATCGTTATTAATGACATGATTTGCACCAAATATAATAACCGGAATCAAACCAATAAGAGCAATCAAGTTTGCTATAGGCATCATTGTATCCGAAAGGATTGAAGATTTAACAGTTTTCTTTTCGTAATCTCCTAAAGTTTTGTTATAGTCATTTAAATTATCATTGTCACGTCCAAATATTCTATAAGTTATAGCGTTATCAAAAAGATCATAAGTTGAAGTAGATAATTTAGAACTCACCTTTCTTGATTCTGATGTAGCTTTAAAGATTTCTTTTCTCATTAAGAAGGAAATCAAAATAGCAATCGCAATTGGTATAAAAGCGATTAATGAAGTTTTATAATCAAACAAAATCAAATATACAAAATAAACAATGAATAAAATACCAGTATCAAACAACTCCGTTGTAAATTTTCTCATTCCTTCAACAGCTTGAGAAACATCAAATACTGCTCTCGTTAATAAATTTCCAATACCAACATTATCAAGTGTTTCTTTATCAAAATGAAGAATGGTATTACATATAATTAATCGCATGCTGCTCGTAGTATTATTTGCAAATCTACGAACCGTATATCTTTTGATGGCACGCGCTAATTGCACTATAAATATAGACAAAACAAAAATCCCAACCAAAACAAAAATATTCTCTATATTGGAATCACCATTATAAAAATCATTGATTCCATCGATTAGTTTCCCTAAAAAATAAGGGAAAACTAGCATGCCAATATTATAAACAATTCCACTTACGCTTATAAATAAAACTAGCCATGGTTGGCTTAACCAATAGCTACTTAGTTTATCTGGATTTTTAATGGTTTTTATCTCATGTCTTTTCATTTATTTGCTACTTAAAAATTATAATTCTATACTACAGACAATTCAATTAAGTATCTTGTTAATCATTATTCAACAATATGGAAAGTATCTTTATCTATATTTATTCTATACTTTATTCTATGCAAAATTGAACTCAATATTACCCAAGCTTTGTTTTTTCAAGTCGCGTAAGCGCCTCGATTTGTTACTTCTCTACATAGGTGTATTAACACATTTGAGGCAGATTGAATTATGACATCATCCGCCCACTTTCGAAAAACTATCAAAAAATAGCCAAAAACAACAAAAAAAGACTGATATTAGTATATCAATATTTTACGTTAACAATTGAACAGTACATCATTTTGAATACAAAGTGAACTCCTGCCAATAATACATTTACAGGAACCCATCGATTAAACATAATTACATAACAGCAAATTGGAATTTGATAGTCTATTCAATTTCTGTACGAATCGTGAAATGCTCAGGAAGATGGAATATATCTTCCTTCAAAAACTTTGGATAAAAATATTCCTCTTTCAATCTAGCAAATTCTAGCCATTCGAAAGTAAGGGGATCCTTTCCTTCAAGAACGGCAAATTTATCGCCTTTTAGTAAAATGCCAGATTCCGATATATCCATCAAAAAGTACAGGCACAGTTCGTGATAATCTAATTTATTAACATCTTCCTTAAAAAATGATTGAACCAACCACAATGGGCGAGATATCTTGAGTGGGATATTAAGTTCTTCTTTGATTTCTCTAATTATTGCTTGTTCTGCTGTTTCTTCCATTTTTACTCTTCCGCCAGGAAGATAATAATATGGTGAACGCTCGTCATGCATAGCAAGTATTTTCTTGTTAAAAACTATGATGGCACAGACTCTATAATTAAATTTTTCGTTATCAACTTTAAAGGATATATCCATAATACACATCTCCTTAAATTACTCTTTTTCGTTTGCTTTCCAGTAGCCGGTTTTGTTGGATCCGACACGAGCAATCACTTCTTTCTTCATCAAAGAAGATATGGCTCTCTGGACTGTTTTCTCTGACTTCCCTATGCGAAGAGCCAATTCTCCTTTTGAGATTTTCGCATTATCGTTAATTAAATTGAAGATTGTCTGTTCTTGTGCCGTTAAATCTTCTTTTAGTTGGACATTTAATTGGACGTTTGACCTGATAAACACAAAGGAAAAACCATATGCCTCTTTTTTATAAGTCCAAGAAACTCCTTGATTGTTACATAAATAATTAACTCTTTGAAAGCCGGTTCCGGATTTCTCCACGTCTTTGCTTCTGAAAAGAACATCAAGGATTAGTTTGTTTCTTTTATAAGAAGGAAGGTTCTTGCTGATGAAATCAAAAGGTGTAAGCTCATCTGGGAAAGAACCTGGATTGTATATTTCAATGCCGTTTGGATGAATTCCGATTTCTATTTCCGGTAATACTTCATAATTGGCGTGCGCAAAAGCATTAACAATTATCTCTCTTAATGCTTTTTCCGGTATTTCCGGTATTTCGTTTCTTTTTCTAGAGCCTATCTCAACTCGCCAATTGATTCTGTTCAAAACATAATCGATTGCAACATTGATGAGATTGTAAATATTGCCGTTTACTAGTTTCAAATCAGTAATCGATACCTTATCGGAAGTTGGATAAGTTGACAATTTAAGCCCGATTTTAGCACTCTTGCCAAATAAAGCAAAACAAGCATTGTTTAGCTTATCGCCAACCAATAAGCCCAAAGAAATTAGAAGCCTTTCTTTATCGAATGTGTCCATTTCAAGTCTTCCGCAATCCTTGGCTGACTTGAAGAAATCAAGCAAGGCCGTCTCATCAACGTCTTTGGGGCCGAAAGAAGTTAGTTCGTCTTCCCAATGCGATGAATAATCTTCGTTTTTAATCAGTCGTTTCAGTTCCTCATTCGTCATTCTTCTGTTTTCGGTTCCGACTCGGCTTAAGTATTTTCCATTAGCGGAATAGGGCCTGTTATGCCCGGAGAACGAAACTTTAATCAGCTCTTTCGATTCTATTGATAAAACCTCGATTGTGGGAGTGATTTTTGGCTCGATTGATTCAGAGATGGTTCTTGAAATGTCCTTCTTGGTCGAATCGGTTATCTGCTGCCCCTTAACAAACCCCTCATCATCGACGCCGAAATACAAAGTTCCACTGCAATGCTTGTTCAAAATAGCGCAGATTGACTCCATGGCTTCCCTTTTTTCACCGGTAGTCAATTTGAATTCAACTTGTTCCGTTTCAGTTCCTATTATCATCGAGTTTCACCTCTTTAATATAGATTTTACCAAAGAAAGCTAAAGATGTCCATATAGTTGTCCTTTATTTTGTCCATTTAAATCCAATTTATTTTTCAGCTTTATTTATTAAAAACTTCTGATAAACAGTACTACAAATGAAAATCTCATAACATATTTTGCTATATCCGTTTAACGAGTGTTCACCCCCTAGGGCAAACCGTTTAACGAGTAGACATTCTTTTGCCTCTAAAATGCCAAGAAAAGAACATGATTAATCAAGGCAAAGCGATCTCCTATCAAGAAAAGGCCCATTAATCGCGGTGTTTGTCACAAAAAAGTGATACTCGTTGTATCACTTTTGTCGTTCTAAATTGGTGGGGGTAAAGGGACTCGAACCCTTACGCCGTTAAGCACAGGCTTCTAAGACCTGAGTGTCTACCAATTCCGCCATACCCCCAGCAATGATTATTATAATTATTTTAAGCACTTAAAGAAATAAGTTTTTAAATAATCGATATTAAATACTTGAATTAAATAATTTGAAGAAGATTTTTTATTAAATTAAAAGCTTTACTGCTACTTTCAACAACATTGCTTTCATAGTCTTTTCCATCGCCATCATAAGTATCACTAATGCATTTGATTGAAGCGCAAGGAATACGATTTTTATAAGATGTACGAATAATTGCCGCACTTTCCATATCACAAATCGATGCATCAAATTGATTAGATAAATCTTCTTTTATCGCTTTATCTACAATGAATTTATCGCCACTTGCACATATGCAACACTTAATATTTGGCATTAATTTAATTATTTTATTATCTAATTCCTTGTTTGTTGGAATAAATTCATCTTTAAATTCATTATATTGATGTGGTCTTACAGGATCAATTTGTGAGACATCGTAATCATAATGAACAACTTTATCAATTAAAAATAAATCTTTAACTTTTAAGTCTTTCTTTAAAGCTCCAACAACCCCATAATTTAAAATCATTTCGCAATCAAACTCACTTATCAATAATTGAGTCGCTGCACTTGCATCAATTTCTCCATATCCAGAATTAATTACAAACACTTCGTTATTATTTATTAAAGTTTTGTAAACATCATGATGATTTGATTTTATAAGTTCAACTTTTAATGAAGAATCTTCTAAAAAAGCTTCAAATTCACGAACCACTGCAACTACAATACCTACTTTCATATTACTTACCTTCTTTCTTATCAATATAAGCTGTATATTTTAAAGATTTACCTTTACATTTTTCAATTGGATATTTCTTTTCGGTTTGTTTAAGTTTATTTTCAACAATAGTTTTCACATCAACTCCTAAAACATGCGCCATTTGTATGCAATAATTAATAACATCAGCTAGTTCATCTTCAATATGTTGTTTATCTTTAATTTCATTATCCCATTGAAAGCATTCTAATAATTCAGCAGCCTCAATGCTTATAGATTTAGCTAAGTTTTCAGGTGAATGAAATTGATTCCAATCTCTATCATTAACAAATTTAACAATCTCTTCTTCAAGTTCTTTTAATGTATCCATGTTAATATTCTATAACAATCTCTTCTTTTTTCCTTTATAAACTAATAAAAAGTGATAAAAACTGTAAAGCACAGTTTACATACCAAGTAAAAAGAATAGGCAAAACAAATATTATGTTGTTTTTTAAGATTAATATCCCATAATATAAATAAGTTTAAGGAGAAGAATTATGGCTATTTTATTAACTGTATTAATTGTTATTGCCGCTTTTATTTTACTTGGTATAATCCTTAAATTTTGTTCATTTATTCTTAAAATTATTGGTGGAATAATTGTTCTAGTTATTGCTATTGTTGGCGTTATTCTTGTTTTTACCTTTATAACACCAATATTTATTTTTTAAATTAGAAATATAAAGATAAAAGCCACCTTTTGGTGGCTTTTAAATTGCTTTTGTAACTTCTTTCAAATAATTAAGAAGATCTAAATTTTCTTTAAAGAAAGGTGATAATTCTTTATAAACCCATGAGTGATAGTTGTTTAACCAATCAATTTCTTCTTTATTCATGATTGATAAATCAAGAGCTCTAGTATCAATAGGTACACAAGTTATCGTATCAAACTTATAAAATACACCC
>JBAYXD010000003.1:0-62120 GCA_041673725.1 Bacilli bacterium
GGTCTTAAATTGATATAATAAATTTATGAAAAAAGAGAAAAATAAAAAGATAAGCAACGAATTGGTTGTTGAAGAACCTGTTCTTCAAGAAGGATCAATTGCTGCTTTATATAAAGAGTGTGAAGATTATAATTCACCAAAAGCTGTATCCAAAAGAAAGAGTAAACACTTTTGGACTATTTTTGGTGATATCGTAACATTCATAATTTTATTTATTCTTTGTTATGGTGTAGTTGTAGTTAATTTAACAAAACAAAAAGGAGAAGTTCCTTTTATTGCTGGTTATGCTCTTGAATACGTACAAACTGGTTCAATGGAACCAACTTTACCTACTGGGTCTATTATTCTTGCTAAAGAAGTTAATGATTCAACTGTTATTTCTCAAGGCGACATTATTACTTTTAAGGAAGGCTATGACCGAAGTGGTGAAGTTCCAGAAACTAGAGTAAATGTTACTCATAGAGTTTATGAAATTAGTGATGTAAATGGAGTTACTTGGTATACCACAAAAGGCGATAACAATAATGCTCCTGACCAATATCAAATTTTATTTGAAGATATTGTTTCAACTTTCGTAAGGAGGATTGCATAATGAGAAAATTATGGACTAAGAAAAACAACCCTCATGTTTGGGATGAAAATAAAGAAATTACTAAAACTGAAGAAGTAAAAACTAGTGTCGCACCAATGCAAAAGGAAGAGGCATCTAAGCCAATTTTAGAAAACGAAGCGGTAAAAACACCAGTTATTGAAGAAAACAAAGAAGTTAAAGCTGAAGAAATTATTAAAGAAGAACCAAAAACTACTGGTTCTAAAAAAGTAAATAAGGAAGAAGATGCTTTTTCAAATGCCACAATTATTGTTAATGATTTAGTTAGTTGTGAACATTATAAAAAAGATCCTTCAAATCCCGACAGCAAACTAGTTCCATTTTTAGATAAAGTAAGTTTTATTGTACATAAAGGCGATGTTCTTGGAATCAGTGCTGATAACGAATCAGAACTTACTTTTTTAATTGAGATTTTAGGAAATATGCGACCATATTATAGTGGTTATGTTAAGCTTTCTAATCTTGGTGTAAAAGCCCAAAAACGCATGGTTCTTGAATCAATTTTCTATTGCGATAGTCATGAAATGGTTTATCAAGATATGACTTTACTTGAACACATGATGTTTATTTCAAACATGTTAAATCACAATAAGAAAATTAATTATGCTGATGAACAAAAGAAGATGCTTGATATCATCGTTGCTTGTAAGCTTGATGATATTGTTATGATTCCTATTTTTAAATTACAAAATACAACCAAGATGGTTATTGCAATGTTGATTGCTTGTATGTCTAATAGTGAAAAAATAATCATTAATGCAACTAAGTATTCATTCCCACAAGCGGATGTTATTCGTATTACAAACATTTTTAAATATTATAGTAAACTTGGTAAATCAATCGTTTTAGCAACAAAAGAATCTAAAGTCATTGGTATGGCTTGTAAATCTGTTGTCTTTATTAATAAAGGACAAGTTAAAGTTAATTCTTCGGTTGATGAATTATATAAGAGATGGGATAAGGTTGTTTGTTCAATTAAGTGCAACAAACCTGATGTTTTAAGTGATTTAATAAAGAAAAAATATACAGGAGTAACCTCAGTTATTTATGATGATATCCTATATATTAAAAACTATAACGCAGAAACTATTAAAACCAATGATATCTATGAGATTGCAACGACTAATGATATTGGTATTAATTTTATTCGTTTCAACCAAGGACGTGTTGAAAACGCCTTTAACGAAATAAAGGAGACATTCAATGATTTATACGAATAACTATAAAGATGAAGAGATGAACAATTCTCTTTTAAGTAATGGTGGACATAAATATAGAATGCTTGTTTATTCTTTATTATGTGTGCTAGTTTCCTTTGTTATTACGATGCTTTTATATTCTTTAGATAGTACCGTAATTTATGATATTATTCCAAATTTAGTTGGCGCTAACTCAAAAAGTATGTTCGTCTTGATGACGGTGCTTACACCAATTTTAATTATTTTTGTAATTGCATATTATTTTAGCCATTATCAAAATTTAACTTTTGCCGAATTACGAACAAATCGTATGTACATGCTTTTAAAGTCGGGACAAAACTTAAATAAAGTATGCTTTATTCGTATCTTTAGTGGTTTGTTGATGCCAATTTTACTTTATAGCACTAGTTTTATTTTGAGCTTATTTGTTTCATTAATATTTGGTTATAGTTTAAATGTGACCTCTCTTCCAGGATTATATTTAAGTGGACTAATTTTAGTAACTTTAACAACCGTTGGTATTCTTACTTTGTCTTTATTTTCTTATAAAGCAAAGTATGCATTCCTTGTTTTCTTATTCTTATTCATTGGTGTTTGGGTTTGGGCAATTCTTTCGAATTATACTAATTTGATCCAAGCTTCAATTAATGTTTCTAATCTTGATGTTTTGTTTGGCCCTAAGACATATTATTTCTTATTTATTTGTCTTGGATTAATTGTTATTTTATTAATTATTGCGATTATAAGGAGCATTTATTTAGTTCGCTTTTATAATCTTGAAAAAGTTGATACTCCTAACATTGTGGTCCTTGATTACTTAACTAAAGAACCAACAAAAATTAAGAAAGATAATTCCCGTAAAAAAGAAAAGATCTTTAATGGCACAATTTATACTATATTTGGAATCTTTGCAGGTGTTGCTTTCTTAACAAATATCTTCCTTATTTATATGGCAACTAATAGCCTTGAAACACAAAATTTATATAGTGATATAGTACCAGTTGTTTTCGGTAGCGAAACACTTAAGCAAGGCGATAAAGAAATAGATGAAACGCTTGATGCACCTCAATTTATTGAAAAAAATGATTTAGTGTTTTTTGAAAATATTATAAATAAAGACTACAATATTAAGGCTGGCAATGTTATATATTATATAGATAGCGATACTAGTAAAGCAGTTATTGTTAAAGTTTTAAGTATTGATGAGAATGGTGATTATAAAGTTGATGTTACCTATTACCCAAATGCTGATGATGAAGGGAAGATGGCAACTACATTAACTAAGTCACAAATCAAAGGTGTTTTAACATATGTTAATCGACCTCTAGGTGCTTGGATTACTATTAACGATTCTAATGTTGGTAAAGTAGTATTCCTTGTTTTTCCACTTGTAGTTATCATTTTCTTTGATAAAATTAAAAAGATTACAACCGCTTTCAATAGTTTAGAAGAAGCTGAATATTATTCTAAACAAACAAGAAAAGAGAAAACTAGTAAGAAATAGACGTAAGTTTTGACTAATTACAGGCTCTATTAAATTTGTTACAATAGAAGGGTACAAAAAATACAATGTTTCAAAAGAAAGAAATCAGTTTTTGCGTAATATTCTCTTTTATTGCATTACTTGCAATTGGAGCTTTTGTATTTTCTTTAGTGTTTTATTACGATGTTGGATATAACCAATATTCAGAAATCTTATTAATAACAATTGTATTAAGCGCAGTAATTGTTGTGCTTTCAATTGTATCAATGATTATTTTTATAATTAAAAACAAAAGATCTTATTTAAATTTGTATCGACCAATAATGGAAAAAGTCACGGTTTATCTTTTTGATATTAATCTTGAGAAAAATAAAGTTTTATTATCAAAACAATTAGCCGCATTTTTAGGGGTTACTAGTACTAATTTTACAATCGATGGATTTAAAAATATTTTTACAAATATTAAAGATTTTGAAGATGTTACATATGAATCTTTACTTGCAAATCGAAGCATGATTATTAAAGCGGTAGCTAAAAATGGTAAACATATTACCTTAACTTGTTTTCCAAATGTTTATTCTAGGAGAGAACATATTGTTGGGTATGTAAATGATTTTACGCTTGAATTTATTCAAGAAGAATCGCTAATAAAAGCAGCCACATTTGATACATTAACTGGTACATATCGTCGTTCCTATTTTGTAAAAATTGTTAAAGAAAAGATGGAGAATGTTCAAAATAAAGGGGCTCTTGTTTTCTTAGATGTTGATAACTTTAAAGCAATCAATGATCGTTATGGACATGATTGTGGTGATGTCGTTTTAATGAAACTTGGTGCTGTTTTAAGAAATTTCTCTAAAGGTAAGGATTTAATTGTTTCCCGTAGTGGTGGCGATGAATTCTTATTATATTTTTATAGTTTACCAAATTATGCGGCAGTAAACCCTTTACTTAAAGAATTAATTTATGCTATTAAAACAATCTCCGTTAGCGAGGTTGGTTTAAGACAAGTATATGTTTCAATGGGTGTTTCGTTCTTCCCAATGCATTCCAAGAGCTACGAAGTTTTATTAAAATATGCTGATGATTGCTTATATAAATCTAAGACTTTATATACAAGTGCTTATTCAATTTATGATTCTGATATCATTCAAAATGAATTAAATATCCCAAGCGAAAGCGTTCTAACAATAGATAAGACTAAAAATATTGATATCTTTGATGGTAAAGATTTATCGCAAACTCTTAAGATTTTAAATGAGAGTATGAAAAATAATGAATTTAAAATTTATGCGCAACCCGAAATTAATCTTGTTGATGCTGGAGTAAATATTGAATGCTTATGTCGATGGGAGACAAAAACTGATGGCGTATTAAGTCCTAATATGTTTATTCCATATTTTGAACGAACTGATAAGATTTTTGATTTTGATTTATTTATGTTTGAAAAAGTTCTTAAGTATGTCGAGGCTAATAAGGATAAAGTAAAAAATATTCAATTTGGTATTAATCAATCAATGAAGACAATGATTGATCCAAAATATGCGGAAATTATTAATAAAATAGCCGCTAAATATAAAGTTCCAAAAGGTTCGATTGCAGTTGAAATTACTGAAAAAGCAATGTTTAGTGGAATTCGTCATATTAGAAAAGTTATCGAATTATTCCATTCCTTAGGATTTAACGTGATTATTGATGATTTTGGAACTGGATTTACTTCTCTTGAAATCATTAAAGATTTACATGTTGAGTGGATTAAGATTGATAAATCGTTCTTAACTAATCCCGATGAAGATTATAAGAAGTGTACCCAAATTATTGGTGGTATTGCTAATCTTGCTCGAAGTATTAATATTAAAACAATTCTCGAAGGTATTGAAAACGAACAAGATTTTAAGATTGCTAGTGATGCTAAAGTAGATTCATTACAAGGTTTTGTTTTCTCAAAAGCTATTCCAGTAGATGATTTTTGGAAAGAATACAAAAATGGAACTTACCAAAAAATATTATCTGAATGTAAGACTAAAATCGCTAAAGACAAGAAGTAGTTAAAGCTTAATATTAATTTTAAAATAAGTATTTTCTTTTGAATCAAGCGAAAGGACATACTTATTTTTTTCGATGATGTTTTGTAAGATTTCGAGTCCTAAATTAGTGTTTTCGTTATTACCATCACTAGCAACATTACTACGATAGAATCTAGCAAAAACACGTTCTTTATCTTCGTCTTTTATTTTGCAACCTGAGTTATAAATTGAAAGATATGTATTATCTTTATCTTTAAATAAAGCAACTTGAATAATGCCATTTGGTTCAACGTTTTTAATAGCGTTTTCAATTAAGATTCTCGTCATTTTATTAATCTCAGTTTTACTACCTTTAATAAAAACATTATTTTCAATATTTTTAACGTATTCAAGATTATGATTAAAACAAATTGCATCGTAAGAAGTGGAAGCTTCTTTTATTAATGATGATAAATCAAATTCACTAATTTCTACTGGTTCATCTTTTGTAACACTAGTTAGTGAAGCAACATCTTCAAAAGCAAGATTCATATTATTTACTTCACCTAAAATATTCTTTACCCATTTATTATTTTGGTTACTACTTTGAAGGATAAGAGCATTAGCTTTGATGTTGTTTATTGGAGTAGTTAATTCTTTAGTTACCTTAGCGACATATTTTTCTTTATCTAAATCTGCATCTTTTATAGGTTTTATAATTTTCTTTGAAAGAAACAAAGATAATACAAAAATTACAACTAAAGCAACAAAAAGCGAGATTGATAAAGGAATAATTCCTAAAAGCGAATCATTTAAAGAGGTGTTTTTATAAAAATATAAATAAAGGAAATAAACTCCATCAAGAATAACAAACACAAGAAAAGACAATAAAGTCATGATAGTAACAATTTGTTTACGAATTTTACTTATTTGTGCATCTTTATTCATTTCCATATTCTTTACCTCAAAAATTAAATCTAATTAATTATACATTTTATAAAGGAATGAATAATCTAAAAAGTTTTAATTTGTATTATTTTTCCTATTAAAAATAAAGAGAACATATTAAAATTAAAAAAGGCAGGGTTATAAATATGGAAATGAAAGATATTTTAAAGTTAAGTTTAAAAGACAAATGCTACTTTTTAAGTGGTATTGATAATTGGCATACTAAAGAATTAAAAGCGATAAAGCTTAGTTCTTTATCGATGTCCGATGGTCCTTATGGAATTAGAAAAGTTACTAAATCGGAAGGATTTGGTTTAGATGAATCAGTTAAAGCAACTGCTTTCCCTTGTAATGTAGTTCTAGGCGCAACTTGGAATAAGGATTTAGCTTATAAATTTGGTGCAGCATTAAGCACTGAAGCCAAACATTATGATGTTGATATGGTTTTAGGTCCAGGAATTTGTATTAAAAGAAGTCCATTATGTGGTAGAAATTTTGAATATATTTCTGAAGATCCATATTTAGCCGGTTTAATGGCCTCTAGTTATATAAATGGGCTACAAGAAAATGGTGTAGGTTGTTCTTTAAAACATTTTGCTTGTAATAATCAAGAAACTTATCGTTCTTCAATTAATGAAGTTGTTGATGAAAGATCGCTTCGAGAAATCTATTTAAAAGGTTTTGAAATCGCGGTTAAGAATAGTCAACCAATGTCAATAATGACAAGTTATAACCAAATTAATGGCGTATTTTCTAGTGACAACAAATGGTTATTAACTGATGTTTGTCGAAACGATTGGGGATTTAAAGGATTCTTTGAAAGTGATTGGGGTGGTTGCGCTCATCGTTTAGCAGCGGTTGAAGCTGGTGAAGATCTTGAGATGCCAACTAGTGGTTCAAGAGCTCCAGAGAGTTTAATAACTGCGGTTAAAGAAAAGAAAATTAGTGAAGACACAATTAATGAGCGAGTTTTATGCTTAGCAAATTCTATTGAAGCGGCACAAAATCGTAGAGTTAAAAACTATAAATGTGATTTTGATAAGAATTATGAGGTTGCTAAAGAAGTATCCGATGAAGGTATGGTTCTTTTAAAGAATGATAACGAAACATTGCCTTTAAATAAAGACGAAAAAGTTTTGTTTGTTGGCGACTTTTTAACTTTTGATAAATTTGAAGCAAGTGGTTCAAGTAGGGTTAATGCAAATAAAGTAGTAGGCATAAAAGAAGCAGCAAAAGGATATAAGAATATCGAATTTGCTAGAGGATATAATGTCCTTGAAGAAGGACTAGATAATTCTTTAGTTGAAGAAACATTAAGTAAATCTAAAAACGCAACAAAAGTAGTTTTGTTCCTAGGTTTATCAGATAACGAAGAATCAGAAGGATATGATCGTAAGACTTTGTCTTTACCAAAGAATCAATTAGATTTATTCTCTAAAATTTATGCTGTAAATAAAAACATAATCGTTGTTTTAATTAATGGCGCTCCTGTTGAAATGCCATTTATTGATAAAACTAATGCAATTTTAGAAGCCTATCTAGGTGGTGAAGCTTATGGTGAAAGTATCGTTGATATTTTGTTCAATAAAGTAAATCCAAGCGGTAGAATAGGGGAAACTTTCCCATATTGCATAAAAGACACACCATGTAATAAGTATTATCCTGGTGGCACAAATGCCTCTTATTATAAAGAAAGTATTTTTGTTGGTTATCGTTATTACACAACATTCCATAAAGAAGTTTTATTCCCATTTGGTTATGGATTAAGTTATACAAATTTTGAATATCGTAATCTAAGTTTATATTTAAAGAATGACGCTATTTCAATTACTTGCAAGATTAAAAATGTTGGAAAATATGATGGAAAAGAAGTAGTAGAAGTTTATGTTGGTGGACCTAGTACAACCGTATTTAAACCTCGAAAAGAATTAAAAGATTTTACTAAGATATTCTTAAAAGCTGGTGAAGAGAAACAAGTTCATTTTGAAATTCCATTTGATAATTTACGTTACTATAATACAAAAGAGCATAAATGGGTTTTAGAAAATGGCTTCTATAAAGTGTTTGTTGGTGGAGATAGTTTTAATTCAATGCTTAATACTGACATTGAAATCAAATCTAATGATCCAACAAAATCTCCATATTATCGTTCACAATTACTTAGTTACTATAATGGAAAGATTCAACATGTTTCGAACACCGAATTTGAAGTTTTATATGAAAAGAAACTTCCAAAAGAAAATTTCTCAATCTTTAGAAAAGTAGATGAAAACAATTGTTTTAGAACTTGTAGACATACTTTAACTGGTAAAGTAGTTTATAACCAATTTAAAAAGAATAAATCCTTTGTTGGTAAACCATTACTTCTTGAAGGAGCATTAACTTTACCATTTAGACAATTATTCCTAATGTATAAAGATGCCATAAGTAACGATGATATCAAATTATTCTATCGCTTCATGAATGGTAGCCTTAAAAAAGAGGATGTTGAAGGCGCTAAACGAGTATTTAAAAAGATGGAAGATGGGATGTAGATTACCACTTATTGGTAACTCTTTCAGCCATACCTAAAGCATCAACGAACTTGATGCTTTTCTTTTTGTATTTGATTTCGCCATTATAGTAACCAAAAACTTGATGTTGAAGCGAACATAAAACAATTAAATTTGTATCATCATGTCTATCAAGGATTGGTGTAAAAGTAAGATTAACATCACCTTTTTCACTAACAATTTTCCATGGTTCTAAATATTTATAATTACCATTAGCATCTTTAGGAATTAAAAATTGAACATCATTAAGTTTATAAGCTTCTTTATTTAAGAAAACCATATTTTCACTTGCAGCACTAGTATCGCCAAAACCATAACCAAGATTAAATCCTTTTACAGTTCCTTCTTTATCTTTAGATGATAAACTTGCCCAATACCAAGTGTTGTTATAAGTCCAAACACCTCGTCCCCAATCAAGAACCCCTAAAGCATCAGTCATTTTGAATTTTTCTTCACCAATAGAGAAAGTTCCATTGGCTACAAGATTATTAATCTTTTGATTATAGTAGAAGTGACGATCTTTTTTAAAAGGAGTTGCGATAACCATAGTTTTTTTACTAGGTTGAGTAACAACTAAATCACATTTAAAGTCGCTATATTTTGTAAATCCTTTAAAACTAACAATAATGTGTCGTTTAATTCCATCATTAAGAAATTTAAAACTAAAATCTTTTCCTTCATAGACGATATCGCCTTTATCTGATGAAGAAGGAAGATTTACTCTACCAAAAGTAAAGAATTTCATCTTACTTTTAGTGATAAATTTTTTATATTTGAAATCAAGATAAGAAACGCTAACAAGTGACATATAAGAATTATCGGCAACTGTAACTGCAACACCATAATTTTCATTGGTAAATAAGTAATAATCCCATTCTTTTATTCTTGTTTTTTCTCCACGAATATCGTGTCGATTATATTCACGAATTAAAGAATTGCTATAACCACATTCACGTAAATTACCGGTAGCATCTAATAATTTGCCTTCACTTAATTCTTTATCCATTTTTCTTGGCTCCTTTATTTAACTGATAATGATTTATAAATCTCTACAAAATCTTTTTCATCAAATAATACGGGACATGGATATAGTGGAACTGCTTCTTTATAAGAAGCTCTCGCTAAATCATATATATCCTCAATTTTTATTTCTTTAATTTGGGTTGGTAATCCAAAAGTTGCATTTAAATCATTAATCCATTTTATTAATGTATTTGCATTAGTGATTTCACTTTCTGATGGCTTACCGATACCAATATATATGGCTAATTCAGACAAACGTTTACTTGCTTTATTCTTATATAATTCGAGAATATGTGGAAGAATAATTGCATTAAGATAACCATGAGGTAAATTATATTTCCCACCTAAAGCATGAGCGATAGCATGAACGTTACCAACCATACTACGTGTAAAAGCTTTACCGGCTAAGAATGATGCATGAAGCATATTTTCTTTAGCTTTTAAGTCGTTTTTATCTTTATAACCTTGAACTAAATTTTCTTTAATAAGTTTTGAAGCTTCAAGAGCATATTTTTTTGTTTTCTTGGTTCGGTCAATATTTAAATAGGCTTCTATGGAATGAGTTAAAGCATCCATGCCTGTGGTAGCAAAAACACTTGGAGGTAAATCTCTAAGTAAGTTTTTATCTAAAAAAGCATATTTTGGAACAAGTCGCATTGATTCAATTGGGAATTTTTCTCCAGTTTTATCATTTCTAACAACCGCTGCAACAGTAGTCTCACTTCCAGTTCCAGAAGTAGTAGGGAAAGCAATCATTAATGGAATATTATGATGGAATTTAAACATCCCTTTAAATTTTTCAATATTACCTTTGTTATTAACTAATACGCCAATAGTTTTAGCACAATCCATGACACTTCCGCCGCCGATTGCAATTAAAGCTTGGCAATTATTTTTTGTATAAAGGTCTTTACCTGTATAAACGTTTTCGAATGTAGGATTTGGAGTTACATCTAAATATAAAGTGTAATTAATGCCACCATTTTTAAGAGCATCCTCAACATATTTAGTAAGTCCAAATTTATAGACATTTTTATCGCTAACTAAAAGCAAATTTTTAATGTTATTTTTATGCAAAACATTAATTAAATCATCATACTTTGTTAAAACTGTTGGTTCTGGCCAACGAATTAAATACTCAACACCAGCTAAAGCATAGTTTGAGATACGAACGAAGAATTTTTGAATTGGTTTCATTTTATTTTGTCTCCTAAATCATATATGTATTTTATACTATTTATTTGTCCACTGACCTTAATATAGTTATAAACATAACCTATAACATACTTCTTATTATCTTTTGTGATAATTTTAATTGTACCAGTATTTAATAGAAACATACTAAAAAAGCCCATTGAAATAGTGCATCTTTTAATATTAGAAAGTTGTAACGTAGTTGTTTTCTTTTTCGTTCTATTTAATAAAAGAGAATTGTTATCAAGTTCAATTAAGTTTTTTGGTCTAACAAAATAGTTACTCATTAAAACTATAAGAGATAAATCAATGAGAATAAAAAGAATACTTGTTAATAGATATGGTAAATTATCTCCGATCTTAAATACTGGAATAACCATAATAATAGTTATTCCAATTGAAAGAATAAGCGCAATTAAATATGACCAAAAATATCCAATAGATTTTGATGCAATAATGTTTTTATCGTTCATAAACACTATTTTACTATTTTTGAATGATTATTTTTATAGTTTTAGTGTGAAAATGAAAAATATTGTTGATTACTCTAGATTATGTTAATTATGGACTTCATTACGTCTTTAATATGTTTTAAAATTGTTTCCCATTTAAGTAATATGTTTTACCAGCATCAAATGGATGACCATCATTAATCTTTTTATCTTCAAAAAAAGAATAATCGACACTATTAATGTCTACTTTATATCGATAATTATAACCATTGAGCGTATCTACGCTATAATCATAACCTACAGCAAACATACTATTTGTAGATAATCCAAGATAAGGATTTATGCCATCCTCATCAGTAGAAAAGGTATCATAAGTATCAAACCAGGAAGTAGGACAAACAATAAAAAATGAAATCTGGCTAGAATTTGTTGACATTTGTAAATTGCTTATCTCAACATAATAATTAATACCATAAATATTTGCTTTGCCATGAGTTAAATCCATTTCTGCTTGTGTTAATGAATGCTTAATGTTAAACGTAAATGAATTATTGTTATATATTAAAAACGTGTCCTTAACGCCTTCAATAGTCCATAAAACTTTGTTTTTTGTGGTAAGACCAGTAGGTAAACTTTTAAGACATCCTGTTAGCCCTAGAAGCGAGATACAAGTTAATAATAGGCAATAAAATTTCTTTCTTTTCATATATTTATCATACCCTTTATGTAAATTAATATTCAGAAATAAATTGCTTGAAAACAAAGCAGATTATTAAAGGCTTTACATTGTAAGGAATTTTAGAAATATCAATAGTATGCCAGTTATAACTTAGATATGATGGTCGTTTATATTTTTTGAATAAAACATATGTATCTAAGAAATTCAATATATAACTGGATAATCGGAAATCATAAAATTGAAACGGAACTAAAAATTAAAGCAAAAATTGTTTTTGATTGCTTCATGATTCCCCCAAAACATTATGGCACGTTACTATTGGATTACAAGTGAATCACAAGCTTTGTTATTATAATGATATTTTTCAGATTATTATCTACATAACTAATCTCAATTTTATATGGTGAAACTATTAATTTCCAACTATAATAATTAAGTAATTTGATAGTTTTTAATTTATTGTTTTGCTTAAATTTAAGTGAAGCATAAATGCGAATATCAGTTTTGATGGAGGAACCATATGTCAAATCAAAGATTTTTTACAAGAGATAAGCTTTCAAAGATTGGTTTATTTTTAGCAAGCGCTTGTGTTATTTTAAATCTCATAAATTTTTGCTTTAATACCTTTGTTTATGGAATAACAACAACAGGAATTCTAAATTACGCAATTAATATCATATTTTACATTATTATTGCTATGAATTTTAATAAAGCCAAAGGCAATTTCTATTTCGCTTATGTAGCGATATTAATGCTTATTATTAGTGATTATGTGTTCCCTGCAATTATTGATTTAATATCAGTAATTAGTAGTTCCATTATTAATATGCAAATTGATTTTTATATTCTTTCAGTTTCAACAATTCTTGGAATTATTTATTTTATCTTATTATGTTTAGAGAATAAAAAACGTAGTAGTGGATATCTTGTTGGTTTAATTGTTGTTGGTTCAATTATGTTTGTTTTAGGACTTGTTAGCTTTATTTTAACAACAATAATTGGTGTCCAAGGAATTATCGCAATTATTAGTTCTGGGTCTTTTACAGTTAATGTTTTTGTGCAAATATTTATGTATATAGTAAAGATGCTTATAAGTTTAACTAGCATAGGATTTACTGTAATTTACTTTATGTATCCTATAATTATGAAGAAGACATGGTAATTTAAATGTATAAAATTGTTATTGCAGATGATGAAAGTACTGTTAGAGAAAGATTATTATCTTTATTAAGTAGAGTTAAAGATGACTTTTTAGTAGTTGGTAGTTTTGAAAATGGTTATGATGCTCTTGAAGGTATTGAGAAGCTTCAACCAGACCTATTAATCACCGATATTAAAATGCCATATATTGATGGAATTGAGCTTATAAAACAAGCTAGATTAGAGTTCCCTTTACTACAATCAATAATTATCTCTGGTTATGATTCTTTTGAATTTGCAAAACAAGCGATTGATTTACGTGTTATTGGCTATCTTTCTAAACCAATTAGTTTTGAAGAGTTAAAACAAGTTATCTATAAAGCCAAAACTGAAATAGAAAAGAAACTAAATACCGATGAAAATATTGCTACTCTTGAGAAACAAGCTGAAAGCAATTTAGCTTTACTTCAAGAAAATGATTTAGCAAGTTTAGTATTAATGAAAACTATCAGCGAAAACTTTAGAAATAAGCTTGTAAGTGATCAAATTAATCTTGATTATGAAAAGCAATTTATTGTTGTTTTTGATACCGATCAAGAAGCTGATTCTTTATCATACGAGAAGAATGAATTATTAAGGGTTTATTTATCTCGTTTTATAGAAGAAGAGTTCCACGATTTCATAAAACACTATGATTTCATGGATGGAAATCAATTTGTTTCAGTATGTTGCATAAATGAGAATTTTGAAAAAGAGACTATTTTAGATAAATTAAACACTATAATCGCTAAGGTTTTAAAGGTTTCTCAAATTAGTGTTTCAGTTGGTGTAAGTGACGTCATGCTAAAAGATGAGGTTAATTATCGAAAACTTTATAGACATGCTTTAAGGTGTCTTGAATATCGTACCGTTGTTGGTTCAAATGTTGTTCTATTTTTTGAAGATTTAGAGAAGCAAAGCACGGTTAAAGTTGGCAAAGTTGATGAAAACGAATATAAAGCCATTAGTTATGAAATTTTGTATGGCAAAAAAGATGAAGCAAAAGCAAAGATTGCTAAACTTGTTACAACAATTTCTAAACAAGAATACAAAGATTCTTATTACTTTATTTTAAGCAATCTTCTAGATTCTTTATTTAAATCTTGTGTTGATTTAGGAAAACTTTATAAGGACTTTATGCCTCATGTTGATATTGTTCAAAAACTATATGCAAGTAAAACAACTGATAGTATCCAACAATTTTTCAGCGATTTAGTTGATAAAATTACTGCAATTAATGAAAAGAGTCGTATGACGGGTGTTCAGTCTTCTTTTGAACAAATTAAAAAATATATTGAAAGTAATTACTCAAATTCTTTACTTTCTCTTTATGATGTTGCTGACGAATTAAGTTATAGTGTCTCTTATATAAGTGCTATATTAAAGAAAAATAATACTTCTTTTACCAAGTATTTGACTGATATTCGTATGGATAAGGCAAAGGCTTTACTAGCTGATGAAAATAATAAATTAATTACAATTGCATCAGTAGTAGGTTATGAAGATCCATATTATTTCAGTCATTGCTTTAAGAAATATTATGGAGTGAGTCCAATTGAGTACAGAAACAAAAAGTAAAAAGGTTCATTCGATACGTTTTGAACTTGTATTGCCTACAACGATTCTTTTTGTTTTGTTTACTCTTGCAATGTCTTTAACGGCTTATTTTACTTATTCAAATAACGTTACAAAACAAACAATTAACCAAATTAAAACCATGTCTCAACAAGTGTTATCAAACTATGATACTTATTTTGAGAGTGTCATTACAATTAGTGAAAATGTCCAAGTTAAAATTGATAATATTGATTTAAATTTAACATCGCAAAAATCATCAACAAGTAATTATTTTGATGAAGTTATGAGTTTCAAAAGCGAAATTAAAAATATGGCAATATTTGATACAAATGGTCAAAAAATTGTCTCAAACGCAAAATATTATACTATCAATGAAAATGATGATACTGGTTGGTTAAATGATGCTATTAGTGACCCTTTAATTAATATTTTCTCACGTGTTGAAAATACTCAAGGCAGTTACTTTTTTACTTTATCTAAATATGTAAATTACAACAAAGGTAGTAATCAAGGGGTTTTACGTATTGATTTTGATTTTAAGAAAATTATTAGTTTAATTTCCCAAACAGACTTAGGAACTGGCGGACATATTTCAATTTATGATGGGAATTATAATATTGTTTATTCTTCCCAAACTGATATTACTGATGAAGAAACGAATCAAGTTAAATCGCTTGTTATGGGTGTTAAATCTATAAGTCTTGACCAAGATTATGTATTATTTGCTTCGACAATTACAAACACCACATGGCGTGTTGCAATATTTACAAATAATAGTGGTCTAAAAACTGCTTTAACTAGTTTCTTATTCATTATGTTAACTTTAGCAATTGTTGTTATTACGATTTTCGTTGTCTTTATATTTATTATTAGTAATTCAATATCTAATCCTTTAAGACAATTACAAAACGAAATGATTAAGGTTGAAAACTTAAATTATGTTGTTGATCCTAGTATTGAAGTAAATGGTAGTAAAGAAGTTCAAAATATTGAACATTCTTTTAACCAAATGATGACCCGTATAAAAGAATTAATGGGTAAGGTTTTGGAAGAACAAGAAGAACAAAGAAAATCAGAATTAAAAGCGCTTCAAAATCAAATTAATCCTCATTTTCTATACAATACATTTGATAGCATTATTTATCTTATTGATAAAGGGGAAAATGATAAAGCTGAAGAGATGATTGTTGCGTTAAGCAAATTCTTTAGAATTTCAGTTTCAAAAGGAAAGAATATAATTCCTTTAGAAAAAGAAATCGAACACGCTAAATATTATCTCCAAATTCAAAAGTTAAGATTTGGTGAAGCTTTTAGTTATGATATTAATGTTGATCCCGAACTATATAAATATTATGTAATTAAGTTAATTCTTCAACCAATTATTGAAAATGCTATTGGTCATGGTATTAGTGAAATGAGTGATAAGACTGGGAAAATAACAATAAATGGTTATATAAAAGATGGATTAATTATGCTTGATGTTATCGATAATGGATATGGAATTTTACCAGAAAAAATCAATGAAATTTATGCTTCATTTAACGATAAAAATGTTCATAATGGCGTTGGAATTAAGAATGTTTATGAACGAATTAGAATTTATTATGGTGAAAAAGCAAATATTAATATAACTTCTGTTTTAGATGCCGGAACGACAGTTTCAATAATAATACCTGTTGAAGGAGCAATTAATAATGAAGAAAAATAAACTTTTTAGTTTGCTACTTTTATGCAATATAATTTTGTGCAGTTGCGGCGATAATTCAAAACATATTAGTATCTTTATTTATACTTATGATGATACCTTCATTTCTAGTTTAGTTAGTAATTTAAGAACATTAATAAACGAATCTAATATTGATGCAAATTATTATTATGCAAGCAGATCCCAAGCAAAACAAAATGAGCAGATTACAAATGAAATAGAAAATAATAACAACAAATTACTTGTTGTAAATTCAGTAGATAGATTAGCTGATTCATCAATTATAGATAAAGCAAAGTTATACGATTTGCCAGTTATTTTCTTTAATCGTGAGCCACTAGATAAAGATTTAGAAGAAGGTTCTAAATATTACTATGTTGGTAGTAATCCAAAAAGCGAAGGTCTATTACAAGCAAAAATGGCAAAAAATCTTTTTGGGAGTCCTTACTCTTTAAATTCCTTATATGATAAAAATGGGGATGGAAAAATTCAAACTGTTTTACTTAAGGGAGAGCAAGGCCATCAAGATATGGAAAACAGAAGTAAATACTGTATTCAAGGTTTAGAAAACTCTGGTTATAAAGTTGATTTATTGACAACAAGTTATTGCAATTGGTCTAGAAGTTTAGGTGCAGAAGAGATGGAAAAAATCTATGATTCCTATGGCGATCAAATTGAATTAATATTCTCAAATAATGATGATATGGCTTTAGGTGCAATTGATTACCTATTGGAAAAAAATATTTTTTCTTCGACTGCAACTGATGTTAGTGAGCAACCTATTCAGATAATAGGCGTAGATGCGACTAGTGTTGCACGTACGGCAATTTCTAATCATTTAATGTATGGAACTGTTAAAAATGATGCAAAGAAACAAGCTGAGACTATTTCTGAACTTACAAATTTAATAATTGAAAATAAGTCTTTGGATGGTGTTGATTTCACAAGTGGTAATAAAATTTATGTCCCTGGACAAGAGATAACCATAGCTGATATAAATGACTAAAATAATAAAAACAGGTTATTAATTCTTGTTAGAGATTTTTACATTATAGTTAGAGAAAATTCAATTCTAATTGGAAGCGCTTTCAATCTATAGTTAATATGCAATTTGGGGATAATCGTTAAGATATTCTCGACATTCGGAATTGCAAAAGGAATTATAGGAGGTCATATTTATAATGAAAAAGAGATTAATTCCAATTCTTGCTTTAGCTGCTGTTAGTTTTATGGTCGTTGGTTGTGGCGGAACCGCTTTAAACAGTTCATGGAACTGGGCCGATGCTTCAAGTGATGGAACAATTAAATACACACTTTTAATTGGTCAAATCGATCACAATGATAGTGCTGCTCGTACTGCTGGTATTCGTGATGCTTTAGGAACTCGTGGAACTGTCAAGACAAACGCAAATACTGAGGATCCAGTTGAAGGAAAACTCGATATTAACGGAAAGACTTATAAGGTTATTGAAGTTGAACATGCTGAACAAAAGAACACTGCTGGTGCTACTTGGGATCAACAAACTGCTACTAACACTACAGAAACATGGATTAATAAACATGCTACTACTACTGGTTATGGCAATGATATTGATTTAGCTGTCAGTAATAATGATGGTATGGCTGTTGGTGCTATTGGTGCTTCAAACTGGATTAAAGATTTACCAATTTTCGGTTATGATAGCAATGCCGATATGCTTCAATATATCGCTGATGGAAAGACTATGGGAACTATTAACCAAAATGCTAGTGCTCAAGCTGCTGGTATCTTCATGTTAGCCCGTAACTGTATTGATGATTTAGGTACAGATAAGGTTGCTAAGGAAGGTTTCTCAACTGCTAGTAGTAAAGGTTATGGACAAATTTCATCTAATTATACATTAAATTCAACCAATAACTCGATGCTTGTTGATAACTTCAAGATTACTAAAGATAATGTTTCTGGTTATTTAGGTAAGACTGCTAAAGATTTAATTGATACTAAGGTTACAAAAGGAACCACTTCCAAAGCTAAAGTTTGGATGTCATATTATTCACAAAGTGATACATTCCTTAACAGTAATATGAAACCATTATTTGATATCTATAAAGATACATTTAATTTCGATATTACCGCTTTACAAGGTGATGGAAACTCTGAGAACACTGTTAGTGATAAGTTAGAGTCAGCTGATAATGATTTCCAAGCTTATATCATTAACATGATTAAGACTACAAGTACTGCCACTTATCTTGATATGATTGCAACTAAGACTGGCGCTACTGAAGCTAAACCAAGTTCTGTCCCAGTTATTTTCTGGAATAGACAAGGAACTAATGCTGATGGTACAGTCGATTCAACCGTTATGCATGATAAGAGATTTAAGTATATTTACTACGTTGGATTTGATGCTATTCAAGGTGGTCAATTACAAGGTGAAATGATTGTTGATTGGTTAAAAGCTAACGCTAAATAATAATTAGCAAGTTTTAAAAAAGAGGCCCATGACGAAAGAAGTGGGCCTCTATTGTAATTTTGATAAAGGAAGGATAAATATGGAAGAAAAGTATGTTCTTGAAATCAATGGTTTATCTAAATCCTTCGGAAAGAATCAAGTATTAAGAAATATTAATCTTAAAGTTAAACCAGCAACCATTCTTGGTCTTATGGGTGAAAATGGCGCAGGGAAATCCACAATGATGAAGTGCTTATTTGGCATCTATTCAATGGATTCTGGTTCGATAGTATTTAATGGTAAGAATGTTTCATTTTCTGGGCCTAAAGAAGCTCTAGAAACTGGTATAGCTATGGTCCATCAAGAGTTAAATCAATGTCTTGATCGGACTATTCTTGATAACATGTTCTTAGGTCGTTATATCGGTCCTGCTGGACTTGTTAACGAAGGTGCAATGCTTGCAAAATGCAAGCAAATTTTTGCTGATTTGGATATGGATTTCAATCCAAAAACAATTATGAGAACGATGTCTGTTTCTCAAAGACAAATGGTTGAGATTGCAAAAGCTGTCAGTTACAACGCAAAACTTATTGTTCTTGATGAACCAACTAGTTCATTGTCAGAACGTGAAGTTAAAAGACTATTTAAGATTATTAGAGATTTAAAAGAAAAACAGGGCATTAGTTTTATTTTTATTTCTCACAAAATGGATGAAATTTTTGAATTATGTGACGATGTTGTTATTCTTCGTGATGGTCAAGTCACACTTGATAAACACGTTAAAGATACAAACCTTGATGAGCTTGTTAAGGCGATGGTCGGAAGATCTTTAGATAATCGTTTCCCACCATTAACAAACAAACCTGGGGAGGTTGTTTTGCAAGTTAAAGGTTTGTGTACAAAATATACTCCACATCTTCAAGATATTACTTTTGATGTCAAGAAAGGTGAAATTCTCGGAATCTACGGACTCGTTGGAGCCGGAAGAAGCGAGCTTTTAGAAACACTCTTTGGCGCTCGAACTATGAGTGAAGGAGAAATTGTTTATAAAGGCAAGAGACTTTCTTTTAAAAATACAAAACAAGCTATTAACAATAACTTTGCTTTTATTACTGAAGAAAGAAAATTAAATGGTATGTATGCGCTTGGGGATTTAAGTTTTAATACCTGCATCACTAACCTTGATAAGTACAAACAAGCTGGAATTATTTCTGATGGGTTGATGAGAAAAGCAACTGATCGAGAAATTCAATTAACGAATGTTAAATGTAATGGATCAAAAGATTTAATTAGTGCTTTATCTGGCGGAAATCAACAAAAAGTTATTGTTGGTAAATGGTTGGAAAGACAACCTGACTTATTCTTGATGGATGAGCCTACCCGTGGTATTGATATTATGGCCAAGTATCAAATATATGAGTTGATGATTCGTTTAGCAAACGAAGGAAGAAGCATTATCATGGTCTCTAGTGAGATGCCTGAAATTCTTGGTGTTACGAATCGAATTGTTGTTATGTCAAACTATAGAGTCGCAGGTATTGTAAACACTAAAGATACAAACCAAGAAGAATTATTACGACTCTGTGCTAAATATTTATAGGAGGGCGATTTGAAATGGAAAAGAAAGTTAAAAAAGCTGATGTTTCAGAAAGCGCAATTTTTGATACTCCTGAATTTAATGGGTACCTTACTGAATTAAATACATTGCGTAAAGATGGGGAGAATAAAGTTAACGCTCTCCATAATGAAATTCGTGACTTAAAATTAAATAAGCAAATCGATAAAGAAACTAAACAAAAAGTTATTGATAACGATAAAAAACTTATTGAAGAAGCTAAAAAAGTTGTTGGCAAGAATGCCCAACAAGTTAAAGAGGTTGTTGCAAAAGCTGCTGCTGCAGCAGAAGCTGTTTATAAAAAAGTTTATGCTGAAAGTAAACTTGCTAAGCAAAAAGCAATCCGAACTGCAAATGAAGAATATCGTGCGGATGTTGCTGAGCAAAAAACTAATCACGAAACTCGTTTAAATGCAATTAAACCACTTCCTCAAGGTGCTTCAAAGAAAGATGTTGAAGCTCACAAGATTGATTTAAAAGCGGAAAAGATTTTATATAATTCAAAATGTAACGAAATTAAAACTAATCGTGATGAAAAAATTGGACACGCAAAAACGAATCATTATAATGTATATCTTCAAAAATATAATTATATAAGTAAGGTTAGAAATTTGCATTATTCAATTGTTGAATCGCTTGATTTTAAAGCAAAGACTTACATTTATAATTTTGCATTTAAAGATTATTTCTTAAGAAATGCTCTTTACTTTATAATTATCATCTTCTTTGTTGCTTGTATTATTAAGTCAAACGGAAATTTATTGACTGGCAAAAACATCCTTGGAATTTTGTCGCAATCATCAACGAAATTATTCTTCTCGCTTGGTGTTGCGGGCTTAATTTTGATTGCTGGTACCGATTTATCTATTGGTCGTATGACTGGTATGGCGGCATCATTTGCTTGTTTATTCTTGTCTAACACCATTTATACAGATAATTTTGGTGGTTCAATTGATGTAACTGGTTGGGTTTGGCCTGCACGTATTATTGTTGGTCTAATCGTTTGTATTATTGTTTGTGTTATATTCTCATCTATTGCTGGTTTCTTTACTGCAAAATTTAAGATGCACCCATTCATTACTACATTGTCTACTCAATTATTGATCTTTGGTATTATGATGATTCTTTATAGTGCTGTTCCAGCATTCAATATGAATCTTGAAATCAAGAAAATCATTGCAGGAGATAGTAATATTAATTTAATTATCTTTGCAGCAATTGCCACATTAATTGTATGGTTTATTTGGAATAAGACGAAGTTTGGCAAATACATGTATGCTGTTGGTGGCAATGCTGAAGCCGCAAGCGTTAGTGGTATTAGCGTATTCGCAGTAACTATGGGAATCTTCGTTATGGCTGGTATCCTTTATGGTATTGGTGGGTTTTTAGAAGGTGCTCGAGTTGGTGTTGCAAACCCAAATACTGCATTTGGTACTGAACTTGATGCCATTGCTGCTTGTGTCATTGGTGGTATTTCATTCTCTGGTGGTGTTGGTAAAATCAGAGGTGCTGTTATTGGAACTATTATTTTCGCAGGTATGACTTATTGTTTAAGTAATTTAGGATTCGATGTTAACGTTCAATATATTTTTAAAGGCGTTATCATTATGGCAGCTGTTTGTCTCGATTCCTTAAAGTATTTAAAGAAGAAGTAGATTAAAAAGGAGAATAAGGAAGGAGCAAAACCCTTCCTTTTTTAAAAAAATGAATTTTTATATATTGGTAGTAATTATTATTTTTGGTCTCCTAAGTAATTATTTAATTATGGTTTCGCACATAAGAAAATTAAGAAATAATGGTGAAGGCTTTAAAAAAGGTGAAATATTAGCAAGCGCTATATTTTTTGGTGGTCCCATTTTACTATTATATAATCTTTATAGTGATGTCAGACTAGACGATGAAAAACACTATTTTTTAATCTTTGGAATAATTTATACGATTCTCCAATCTTTACTAGTGTTTTTATTAATATATTTTAAAGTTATTATTTTTAGCTGATTATAGTTTTCTCAAAAATGTCTAAGAAACTAGTGACTGTGTCATCATTCTTAGCAAAATAGATTGGCTTAGAAAATCCAAGCAAGATTGTTCCACACGATCTTGTTTTTTTATCATAAGTTCGATCAATTTGATTTTCGACACTTGCCGTTAAAGATTTTCCAATTTTAATTAAGAATGTATCATTTAGTTTATCGGTTTTGATAGTGTCAATTGCTTCAAAAGTCATTTTAAAAGTTGATAAGAAGGCGTTAATTAAAGTGCTGTTGCCAATTATAAAATCACAATTTGGTTTGGTAATCTCGTCAATTTTAATCGACCCCTTAAAAGCTTTATCGTCTTTAAAAATTTCAATTAAACTTGCTTCATTATTTTCGTCATTAACTAATAATTTATATGTTTTATCTTTAGATTTATTGCTTTTTGAAAGGTAATCATTAAATAATTTAATGCCTTCTAAATAACTTTCTTTTGATTCGTCATTTGTTTTATCTGCATTAATAAGCATTAATGGATTCTTAAAATCTTTTGTTTTGAATCTTGTTCCAGTTATCAACACTTGTGTTTTGTTACTATATTGGATGTTACTTTTTTTAGCTTCTCCAATAACAAAGTTTATCGAACTAAGACAAAGAAGAGCATTATTATTGCCTTCTAACAAAGCTAATGATTTATCAATAGTTTCTTTTTCTGAGCCAATATTTATAAGTTTAATTTTTTCATCATCATTCACGGTAAAAAGTAAATCGATTGGACCAATTAGTGTAAAAGTATAATCCTTATTGTGGTTTCTTAAAAAAATTTTAATAGCTTGTGATAAAGCGTTTAAGTTCTTTGATTCTTTATTAAATTCAATAATAATATTCATATTTTCGCCTCTTTTTTAATTTTATATTAAAATAAGAAATAATGACATTAATAAAACGATACAAGGAATCAAATATTCTCTTAATTAAAGGAGTTTTATATTGTTTTTAGCAGCTAAACTTGTTTCTTCGTCATCCCAAATTGAGGATTGAACTTCGCCTATATGAATTTTATTTAGTAAAACTAAACATAACCTTGATTGCCCAATGCCACCACCAATTGAAAGGGGTAATTCATTATTTAGTAAAGCTTTATGGAAAGGCAAAGTTAATCTTTGCATATTATTAGTAATTTCAAGTTGTCTTACAAGAGACTTATTGTCTACACGGATTCCCATGCTAGAGAGTTCGACAGCTTCATTAAGCGGTGGGTAATAGATTAAAATATCGCCATTTAGATTCCAATCATCATAATCTGGCGCTCTTAAGTCATGTGGTTTTTTATTTTTAAGTTTATTGCCAATACCAATAATAAACACAGAACCATACTTTTTAGTAATTTCGTTTTCTCGTTCTTTAGATGTTAAGTTTGGATATAAACTTAAGAGTTTTTTAGAGGTTATAAAAGTTATTTTATCGACAAAGACTTTTTCTAAGTTTGGATACTCTTTTAAAACTGTTTTTTGGGTCTTAAGCATTGCTTTATAAATATTTCTTACTATAGATTTTAAATATTTAATTGTTCTTTCTTCTTTAGATATATGTTTTTCCCAATCCCATTGATCAACATAAATAGAGTGAATACTATCTTCGATTTCATCTTTACGAATTGCGTTCATATCAGTATAAATTCCGGAATCAACAGGAATATCATACATTTTTAGTGCAAGTCTTTTCCACTTAGCAAGCGAATGAACAATTTCTATATCATCATCAACTCCAGATATTTTAAAATTAACAGGTTTTTCAACTCCATTTAAATTATCGTTAAGGCCACTTTTATTTGTAACAAAAAGAGGAGCACTAACACGCATGAGATTTAATTCTTTAGCTAATTTCTTTTCGAAGTTATCTTTAATTAATTTAATGCCTTTTTCTGTTTCAACTAGGTTTAGTTTTGATTGACACATGTAAATTATTATCCCACAAAAATAAAAAAATGCTGTTATTATTTGATTAATTATTGATTTGAAGGTTGTTTTTTGGTTTTGAAGCGCTTTCATGAAAATGAGTCAGCATTTTTCATTATTCTTCTTGACATACCCCAAAAAGATGTTAATATTATCGGACAACAAGTTAAGAGCTTGTTCACGAAAAGAAGGAGGAAGAACATACTTATGGCAAAGATGATGAAAAAAATTGCTAAAACTATGGGATTCTCCAAAAAGAGTAAGACTGGATTAAATAATAGTTTTATTGATTTTGTAGAGTCTTTTGTTAATAGCGTCGATCCAAAGAATTTTAATATTTAATATTTGTTGGATAATTTAAGCGACATTAAGTTGTCGCTTTTTTAGTGCATATTTATTTATCTTATAGGTATTTAGGGTATAATATTTTTATGAAATTATTTGTATTTGATGTCGATGGAACGCTCGTAACGTGGACAGGAATTTTAAGAAAAAAGACGATTAGCAGTATAAATAAACGTCTAAAAAACGGAGATGCTGTTGCTATTGCTAGTGGTAGGCCATATATTGGAATCAAAAAATATCTTGATTGTTTTTGTGAAGGCAAAAAATTCGCAATAGCTGCAAATGGCGGAGCAACATATGATTACATAGGCAACGTAATTGATACTTGCGCACTAACCTATAAAGACTTTTATGAGATGAATAAAAAGTATGCTGATGTTATAAAAAGTAAAAAAGGTTCTATTTATTGCTATACACTCGATTCAGTCGGCTATTTTAGAATGACTCATAACACACTTATGGAATCAAAATGTAATAATGGAATTCCATTAATCGATTTAAATAAAGTTCATTTAAAAGATGATGATGTAATTCTTAAGATTATGATTGCTGCTAAAAAAGAAAATATGGAAGATATAGATTTTTCTTATGAAAAGAATAAATATCATTGGGTCGACAGCTCGTCTTTTTATCACGAATATGTTAATAAAGATGCGGATAAAGCAAGAGGAGTTGAAACTTTAAGAAAATATCTTAATTTAAAAAATGAAGATTGCTATTGTTTTGGCGATGAAATGAATGATTATTTGATGGTTAAGAATTATGATGGTGTAGCTATGGGGAATGCGAATGAAAAAGTGAAAAAAGTCGCTAAGTTTGTTACGAAAGATGTTAAAAATGATGGAGTTAGTTTTGCATTGGAGAATTATATAAAATAATTATGATAAGTTTTCAGAAATATGGTCTAGAAGAGATAAAGTCGTTTTTACCTTATTTTAAAGCCGAGCATTTATATAGTTGTGATTACACACTTGGAATTAAGTTTATGTGGCACAATTATTTTAGTAGCACGTATGCCATTCAGGATAATACACTAACCTTAAAAGAAATTTATAGTAAGGATAAATATTCTTTCTATTACCCAATGGGTGAGCATGTAAGCGAAATGATTAAATCGTTAAAAGAGTATCAATTAGCAAATCTAACTCAATGTTTAGAGTTTTGTTGCGTAGATGAGACGCACTTAGAATTGCTTAAAGGAATGTTTCCACATAGCGAATATTATGCTGATAGAAATTGGTCTGACTATCTTTATAATAATAAAGATTTTCAAACTTTCGAAGGTGGAAGTTACTCAAATAAAAGACACCATGTTAAAAGATTTTTAAAGAATTATCCTGAAGCAACTTTTAGAAAATGCGATAAATGTGATAAAGAAAAACTTGTTGAGTTTATAGAAAGATTTGATGAATCAAAAAAAGCAGAAACACCCGAAGCAATTAACGAATATAAAGAAGCAATTGTTTTAGCAAAACATTTCGATGAACTTGGCTTTGATTGCTTTTTTATTGAATATAAGGGACAAATTATTGGAATTTCTATTTGCGAAGTTATTAATGATTGCGTTTATGATCATATAGAAAAAGCTCTTAGAGAATATGATTCAATTTATCCTTATTTTGTACAAAAAATAGCGAATTATTATAAGGATATTGTCTATTTTAATCGTGAAGATGATGCTGGAGACGAAGGTTTGCGTTATTCAAAAGAAGATTATCATCCATGTAAAATGATAGAAAAATATATGTTTTGCGTAAAAAACAATCTTGATCTTGTTGACGAATTGCCTGTATTAAAAGTAAATGATGAGATATCTCTCTCCATGATTACTGAAAATGATAAAGAAGCTTATTTTGATTTATATACAGATGAAGAATTAAATAAGTTATGGGGTTATGACTATAAAGTTGATTTAGGAAACGAACCAGCCACTCTTGATTATTTTTATAATATGGTTAAAGATGATTTTAGAAAGAAGGATTGGTTTATTTTTGGAATAAAGAAAAATAACCATCTAATTGGAGAAGTAGTTTTAGGCGAATTAAACAATCAAAATGAATGCGAAATTGGTTATAGAATAATTAAAAAAGAACAAAATAAAGGTATAGCCACCAAGAGTGTTTTAAAAGTAATTGAATACCTTAAAAACGCCTTAAAGATGAGTGGCATAAATGCTAAAACTTATAAAGCGAACGCTAATTCAATAGATTTATTGAAAAAAGTTGGTTTTAATTATACCAAAAGTGATGATACATTTGACTACTATAAATTAACGTTCTAGTCTATTTAACAATTTTTGAAATTGTGACGGCTAAACTACCTGGGCCAATATGAACCGCTATAGAAAGCGATAATGGATTCATAATAAAGTTTTTAGGATTGAATTCTTTAATGAATTCTTCTTTAAATTCTAAAGCATCATCTAAATTATGAGTATATGCCATACCAAATTCTAAGTCTTCAATAGGAATGCCTTTAAATTTAGTATCTAAATCGTAATGAATTAATTGGATCATCATCCTTTTGGCGTTTTTGGTACCAATAGCTTTAGCTTTTGCATCTAGTTTATAACCATTTATTGCAAGTATTGGTTTGATATGCAAGGTGTTGGCTATTGCTGCTCCTGCAGCGGTAACTCGACCACCCTTTTTTAGATATGTAAGTGTATCAACCATGATATAAATGCTTGTTGCACTCATGCCATTTTCTAAAATATCTTTAATTTCTTCTGGCGTTTTGCCATCTTTTATTAAATTGATGGCGTTATATATAGATCTTTTTAATGTAACAGAAATTCTATGGTTATCAACAACAACTACTTTCCCATCATAATTTTCGGCTAAAGCCTTTGCGGTTTCGCATGTGGCACTTAAGCCACTAGACATTGGAATATGCAATATAGCATCATATTCTTTTAATAACAAATCCCAGACTTTCATTATTTCACCAGGAGAAGGTTGTGATGTACAAACCTTATCACAAGTTTTTTGTTTATTATAAAAAGTATCCTCATCTAAATTTTCATCTTCAAAGAAACATTCGCCATCAATTAAGATTGGCATTCGCAATATATAAATTGGTAATCCTTTAATTTCATCTTTTTTGAAACCAGAATTATCATCAGTAACAATAACAATTTTCATTTTTTACCCCACGTGGGATATATTACTACCTCGAATAAAAAAATAAAATCTTGTATTGAAAACTAGATATTTTGACAATATCAAAAAAATGCCAACTTAAAAGGCTTCATCAAAGTATCTTTATTAAAAATAAAGTGTAGAATACCATCTATATGAGCATAGCAAAAGTATTGAAGAACAGTAGAGAAATGGACCTTGTTAATGGTTCAACCTCAGAACTAGTTAAAAAGATGATTCTTTTTACTTTACCAATTATTGTTGTTGGATTATTGCAACTTTTATATACTGCTTTTGATTTAATTGTTGTCCAAGGCCATGATGGCAGTTTGGCGGCAGCAGCAGTTGGAGCAAATAATAGTTTAATTTCGCTAATTACATCTGGATTTTTAGGATTAGATAATGGTGTAAACGTAGTTATTGCTCGTGCCTATGGTAAAAATGATAGAGAAGGATGCTCAAAAGCTTTACATACATCGCTTGTTTTAGCTTTAATTGGTGGGATTGCTATTGGTTTATTTGGTTTTGCTTTTTCTAGATATTTCCTCGAATGGATGAATGTTGATTCATCATATATTGAGATGGCAAACACATATCTAAAGATTTACTTTGTTGGTTTACCATTTTTAGCTGTTTATAATTTTGGAACCGCTATTTTAAGAGGAATTGGAAATAGCCTTACTCCTCTATTATTCTTATTTATATCTGGTCTAACAAATGTTGGTCTAAATTATATTTCAGTTTATGCCTTTAATATGTCAGTTAGTGGTGTAGCATGGGCTACAGTAATTAGTGAGGCTCTTAGCGCATTTTTAGTTATTATTTATCTATATTTTAATAAGGGATTTGTGCGTTTTAGATTTAAAGAATTAAAGATATCTAAAGAACCGCTTTCACCAATTTTAAGAATTGGTGTTCCTAGTGGTATACAAGGGATTATTTTTTCTATAAGTAATGTTATTCTACAATCTTCAGTGAATACTTGGGGACCACTTGTTGTTGCTGCTAATAGTGATGCTTCATCAATTGAAGGTTTTACTTATGTGTCGATTTTCTCAGTTACATCGACAGCAAGCGCTTTTTCGGCTGCAAATTATGGTCGTGGCTTCAAGGAAAACGTTAAAAAAGTATTTATTACGACAAGTATTATGGTTATTGTAATTGGGGTTGTGATGGGTGGATTAGAACTCCTATTTTGTAAGCAACTTTTAAGAATTTATATGGGTAATAATGTTGATGAAACAGTTGAAGGTTATGCTATAAGTAGACTATGGGTAATTTTATCAACTTATTGGTTATGTGGGCTAATGGATAGTGAGTGTGGGGTACTTAGAGGTTTAGGGTATTCTATTTCGCCATTATTAATAACTTTGAGTAGTTGCTGTTTATTCCGTATTTTCTGGGATTTTTGTGTATATTCTAGTGATCCAAATAGTGCAATGCATAATTTAGGATTATTATATGCTTGTTACCCAATAAGTTGGTTAATTGCCGTTATTGGGAACACCTTAATGTTTGTGCTATTAAAGAAACGATATAACAAACGAATTGATGAGAATTTAGAGAATTATAACCGCCTAAATAAGCAAGCTAACTCATAATATATTTATTGAATAACGAGTTCGATTTTTTTATAATATCGAGGTGGAGATTTATTATGCCATTTTTTGTTCAAAAAGGTGATTTAGTTTCGATGAATGTTGATTGTATTGTTAACGCTAGTAACGTTAATTTAAGTATGGTCGAAGGCGTTGGTAGAGCTATCTATCACAAAGCTGGTGATGCTTTGCTTGCAAAAGCTTGCAAAGAAATTGGTCATTGTGAAGTTGGTGATGCCGTTATGACACCAAGTTTTGGTATTACAAATACTAAAGCTATTATTCATGCTGTTGGTCCTATTTATATTAACGGGAAACATGATGAAGAAGAAAACTTAATTAGCGTTTATAAAAAGTGTTTAAGTTTAATGGTTGGTAATGGATATAAATCCATTGCTTTTCCTCTTTTAAGTGGAGAATTCAATTACCCACTTAAAGAATGTTATGCAACTGCTTTAAATGTATTTACGGAATTCTTAAAAACCCATCAAGATATCAATATCTATATGGTTATGTATAAGAACTTCCCACAAATGATTGAAGATAGCGTACAAGTTGCTTTAACTAAATATATTATTGATAATTCATCAACAGTATTCTCAAATCAAAAAGAAGATGAGAGTTTTGCGCCATTATTAGTTGATTATATTAAAAAATCAGGGTTAACAATCAGTGATATAGCGTTTAGAAGTAATCAAAGAATGAGTTATCTACAAAATTTAATTGATTCTAAGAACTTTGCCTTAATAAGTAAAGAAACGATTATATCGATAGCAGTTGGTTTAGGACTTTCAAAAGTAGAGGCTAATTCGTTATTAATTAGTAAAGGATTCGTATTTGAACCTTCAGTAGTTAGTGATTTAATTGTTTGTTACTACTTAGATAAAGGGAAACCAAATATTTTCGAGGTTAATAGCACGTTATTCCAATATAATTTAAAACCATTAGGAAGTGCATTATAAAGCATCATAAATTGATGCTTTATTTTTTTAAGAAGTTGTAAAATTAAATTATGGATTTTAATAAAAACAAAAGGGTAGAAAATAAACATCAAGAAACAAAGAAAGCAATTTCTAATTTTGGTGAAGTAAATTTTAGTTATACAAAAGAAGAAGCTATTTTAGAAGCTTCAAGATGCTTAAGTTGCATAGATGCTCCATGTGTTTCTGGGTGTCCTTTAGGAAATAATATCCCTTCAATTAATAAATTAATAAAAGAAGGGGAGTTTGATAAAGCTTATTTATTAGCAAATGAAACGAATCCTTTAATGGGGATTTGCGGGAGAGTTTGTCAACAAGAAAACCAATGTGAAAAAGTTTGTAAAAGAGGAAAGATACCAAATTCGGAACCTATTGCTATTGGTAGACTTGAAAGATTTTTATATGATTTTCATCAATGTGGCATGAATGCAACTATAAAAAATCCTATAAAAAATCCTTTTTCAATTGCGATAATTGGTAGTGGTCCAGCAGGTCTTTCTTGTGCGTGCAAATTGTCTCAAGATGGATTTAAGGTCACTATTTATGAAAAAGAAAATATTTGTGGTGGCTTATTAGTTTATGGAATCCCAGAATTTTGTTTGCCTCATAAAATTGTTTTTGATGAAATTGAAACACTTAAAAAAAGAGGTGTTAAATTCTTAGCAAATTCAAAAATTGGTGATAACAATAAACTTGATAATATAATTCAAAGTCATGATTATGATGCGGTTTTTATTGCTCATGGAGCAAATAAACCACGTTTAATGAATATTATAGGTGAATATTCATTCGATGTTTATAATGCTAATGAATATCTTTCCTATGTAAATGTTCCTAATGATATAAAGTCTTCAAAAGAAGAAAATATTTATCATGCAAAGAATGTTGTTATAGTTGGCGGAGGCAATGTTGCGATTGATTGTGATCGGGCCGCTCTAAGATTAAAAGCAAATAAAGTTTATAACCTTTATCGAAGAAGCGAGAAAGAAATGCCAGCAAGAAAAGAAGAATATCAAAACGCAATTAATGAAGGCATAGATTTTAGGTTCTTAACAAATCCTATTGAAATTCTCTTAGATGAAAACGAGCATGTAAAAGGTGTGAAATGTATAAAGATGAAACTTGGAGAGGCAGATGCTAGTGGACGCTCTTCGCCTATACCAATTGAAGGTTCGGAGTTCGTTATTGATTGCGATTTAATTATTATGGCTTTGGGGAGCGTTGCCGAAACTAATGATATTGCATCTAAAAATGGAATAAATATTGATAAACATGGATATTATTTAGTTAATGAAAAGACGATGGAAACGAATAAAAACAATATTTATGCAGGAGGGGACGCAGTTACTGGACCAACAACAGTTGTTCAAGCAATTAAAGCGGGACTATTAGCAGCGAAATCTATTGAAGAAAAATTATTAAAGAAAACCATCTAGCAATTACGCTAGATGGTATTTTTTACTATTGGACCTTAGTTAACTTAGCATCTTGGATTAATAATTTATCAATTTCTTCAATTTCTTTTTTATCAGGAACAAAGACATAATCTTGATTACGAAGAATTTCATGATAATCAAATCCATAACCACATAAGAACTTATTTTCTTTTAAGGTTGCACCAACATAATCGCATTTAAAATCAATTTTACGAAGTGGTTTCTTATCAATTAAACAAACAACTGAAATTGATTTTGGTTTATATTTAATTTGGATATATTGCTTAACATAATTTAAGGTAAGACCTGTATCAACAATATCTTCAACAATTACTAAATCCTTGTTAGTAATATCAGCTGTGACATCTTTTTTAAGATGAATAACTCCAGTTGAAGAAGTTCCATCATAACTTGTAACTTGGATGAAATCCATAACCATTGGGAAATGGCATTGACGGACTAAATCCATAAAGAATAAGTTTGCCCCTTTTAAAACACCAACAAAAACTGGAATAGTTTTACTATCTTTAAATTTCTCATCTAATTGTGATCCAATTCGCTTGCAAATTTCTTGAATCTCTTCCTTCGAAAGTACTGTTTCTCGCATAATAAATTCCTCTTAATATCGAGATTATAGCGATTTTGATTTACTATAAAAAGGTTAATGTTTCTAATTCTTTTAAAATTAATAATGTTTTAATAAAAGGTATTAATTATCTAATATGAAAGTGATATTATAAGGTAAACTTTCGAAAGGAGTTAGTTATGGATTTTTGCAAATGGTTTGATAGTCAAGGTTTAGTAGTAAAGATTATTCTTTTACTTCCATGGTGGGGTTGGATCTTCTCAGGATTATATCGTATTTTCAAGTACATTAGCAGCAAGAACGTTGTTACCTTAATCATTGGTATTCTTTGCTTCTTCGTCGTTGGTGTTGTCTTTGCTATTCTTGATATCGTTACTGAACTTACTAGTGGTAAGATTTCAATCTTAGCTGATTAATTAAATTACACCTCCATTTAAGAAATCTCTTAAAAAGAGGTGTTTTTTATTGCGTTTTAATCGTTTAAATTAGATTAAAAAAAGTCGCTTTTATGATAAAATATTTTTGTATGAGCAAACAAGTAGAAGAAATTTCAAAGTATTTAAAAAATCTAGAGGATTTTAGTTTACCTACCTACGAAGAATTTCCGCCTATTCCTTTATATATGGAACAAGTTGTAAGTTACGTTACGGAATGCCTTTGTTCACTTACTGATGGTGATGATAATAGTATAATTACGCCCTTTATGGTTAATAACTATGTAAAAGCTAGAATTATTAATCCACCAAAAGAGAAAAAATATAATAAAGAACATATGGCTTATCTTTTAGCTATTTCATTATTAAAATCAGTTGTTCCAATGAAAGATATTGCGACATTTATTGATTTAGATAAAGAAATTTTTCAAGAAAAGCGTAATCTTTATAATTTCTTTAAAGAAATACAAGATGAAACAATACATAAAGAAGTTCATAAAACGAAGGTTAGACTTGATTCTTTAGCTAAAAATAATAAGAAGAAATCTTCAAATAGCAAAACTAAAGAAGATATAGAGAATTTAAATTTATCTTATATAGCCTTGAGGCTTTATATAGAATCTGAGACGACAAAACAACTTGCTGATATTATTATGAAACAAGTTTCTCAAGAATTGCTGCCAAAAGATGTTTTAAAAGAAACTCGAAAAGAAGTTGCTCTTGGTAATAAAAAGCAGAATAAGGAAGCGAAGAAGATAGGAAATCGTTAAAAGGGAGAAAATTATGAAAGTATTGGTAACTGGCGGGCTTGGATTTATTGGATCAGAAACAGTTGTTAGTTTATTGAGACACAAAATGGACGTCGTAATTATTGATAATTTGTTTAATGCTAAATTAGAAGTTTTAGATCATATTGAAGAGTTAACTGGGATTAGACCAAAATTTTATGAATTTGATGTTTGTAATAAAGAAAAATTAGCCGAAGTTTTTAAGAAAGAAAAACCAGAAGCGATTATTCACTTTGCAGGTTATAAAGCGGTTGCTGAATCAGTTTATAAACCATTAGAATATTATGAAAATAATTTAGGTACAACCTTTGCGTTGCTTGAATGCATGGAAAAATATGGTTGTAAAAATCTTGTATTTTCTTCATCAAGTACAGTTTATGGTTTACCAGATAGAGTACCATTATACGAAACGGATCCTGTAAAATCAGCTACTTCTCCTTATGGCGAAACTAAGGTTATGATTGAACGTGTTTTAAAGGATGTCGCACATGTGCATACTGATTATAATATTGCTTTACTTCGTTATTTTAATCCAATTGGTGCTGATCCAAGTGGTTTACTAGGTGAAGATCCAAACGGAATTCCAAACAATTTACTTCCATACATTGCTAAAGTTGCAACTGGAGAATTACCATGCTTAAAGATTACTGGTCACGATTATAAGACTCCAGATGGAACCGGTATTAGAGATTATATTCATGTTTGCGATTTAGCTGAAGGACATGTTTTAGCCTTAAAGAAATTAGAAGAAAAACCAGGGCTAGTAATTTATAACTTAGGAACAGGTCGTGGAACAAGCGTACTTGATATTGTAAGTGCTTATGAATCTGCTACTGGTATTAAAATTAAATATGAATTTGCTCCAAGAAGACCAGGAGATATTCCTGAAAACTATGCAAATTGTGATAAAGCAAAACAAGAACTTGGTTTTGTTTGCACACATTCAATAGAAGATGCTTGTAGAGATAGTTACAATTTTCAAAAAAGAGTAAAAGAAGAAAGTAAAAAGTAGGTTAGATGTTTCTTGGAGGTAAAATGCGAAAGATTTTTGTTTTAAGTGGAATCCCTGGTTGTGGAAAATCAACTTGGGCCAATAAATTCAAAGTTGAAAATCCAAACAATACTTTTATCATTGCAAGTGATGATATAAGAATGGAAATTGGTGGAGCTTATCAATATTTTGAAGAAGAAAATAGGGTATGGGACCTATTTTTTGGTAGAGCTAACGATATGGTTAGTAAGTTTGATGAGGTAAATATTATTTTAGATTCAACCTGTTTAACAAATAAATTGCGATTAAAATATTTTGGTAAATTACATGGTTATGATGAAATTAATTTGGTTTATTTTGATACTGACCCTGAAGTTTGTCGCAAAAGAAATAAATTACATATTCCAGGGAAAATAGTAAAAGATGCTCCTTTAGAGACGATGATTAAATCTAGGGAAGCTCCAGATTCAGAGATTATTTCTCTTTATAACAATATAATTACTGTTGAGTAAATTTATTAGGGCGTAGACAAGTGGTAAAGTCAAAGGTCTCTGAAACCTTCATACGGTGGTTCGAATCCACCCGCCCTAGCCAATAAAGGTATCTATTAGATACTTTTTATTTTAATTGATTTAGTTTTAATAAAATGTGATTATATTCGAGTGGAATATAAAATAAGAAAAATTAAAACAAATGACTTTCATGAAGTTAGAAATATTTGTCGCGAAACTTCAGATTCGCATATATGCAATAGCGAAATAAAACTAAAAATTTCTTGTTTGCTTTTTGTTGAATATTACATCCAATATGAACCAGAAAATTGTTTTGTATGCATAAATGACACTGGTGAGATTTGTGGTTATATTGTGGCTTCAACTAATTGTATTAAATTTGCTGAAATGATGAAAAAAGATATATTATCCCGTTCGGAATTTAAGAATATCGCTCATAGAGTGTTTGGTTATTTTGTACTTAAAAATTCTATTAAAGCCGATAAAAAGTATGGTGTTGGTTTTCATATGAATGTGAAAGAAAAATACCAAGGAAATAGAATTGGTCCTAGATTGTTAGATGAATTATGCAATCATATAAGGCAAAAAGGTTTTGAATCAATATACTTAATTACCCGTAATAGAAAGACGAGAGGATATTCTTTCTATTCACATTATGGTTTTAAAGAAGTTTATCAAAATATGTTTGGAAATTTAATTCTTGCTTATAACATAAAGTAGATTAATCCTTGTACAAAAAAGTAAACACGTGTTTAACAATACAAATTCATTGTTTATTGTAGTAAGATTATTAAATAGCAAAGGTAGAAGTTATGATAAATATTTTATTAGTAAATGATGATGGTTATTATGCAGAAGGCATACAAAGATTAAAGTCTCAATTATATGAATATGGCAATGTTTATACTATTGCCCCTAAAAATGCGATGTCAGCAAAAGCTACATCGATTACAGTAGGTAAACCAATTAATTATGAAAAGATTGATGATTTTAATTATGTAGTTGATGGTACTCCAGCCGATTGTGTTGATCTTGCAATTACAAAACTTAAATTAGATATTGATTTAGTTATTAGCGGATGTAATCGAGGATTAAATGATTCTATCGCTTCGCTTTGGAGCGGAACTTTAGGTGCTTGCATTCAAGCAGGTTATCTTGGTTATCCAACAATTGCCTTTAGTGCTTGTCCAAATCATATGGAACATGCTGAGATTTATGCAAAGCAAGTTATGGATTATATTTTAAAATACAAATTACCAAATATGGAAAACATTATTAGTGTAAATTTCCCATATACTGAAAAAGCATTAGGTATTAAGTTATCACGACTCTCTTTTAATAAACGTAAAGTTACGTGGGGAACTGATGGCAATTTATATCAAGATAAAAATGGTGATATTGATTTTGATGATGAAGATAGTGATTTATATCAAACATCCCATGGTTATATTTCAATTACTCCATTAGCTCTTTCAATCTTCCATGAAGAAGATTTCCATAAATTTAAAAAGATTACAAAAGACGAAATTTTTACTAAGAAGACTAAATAAAAATGAAAGTAGTTTCAAAACAAAATAATAGTAAGATGTGTGTTATTTGTGGAATTAATAATCCATTTGGCGTTAAAGCCGAATTTTATAACATGGAAGATAATTCTGTAATGACTGTTTTTATGTTTAAAGAAGAACATCAATCTTATCCAGGAAGAGTTCATGGTGGAATGATATCAGCAATGCTTGATGAAATTATTGGTCGAGCATTATGGATAAAAGAGCCAAAACAATATGGTGTAACGATGTCTTTAAATATTAAGTATCGTAAGGTTGTTCCTTATAATGCAAAACTTAAAGCAGTGGGAAGAGTCATTAAAGAAAGCGATCAATTTTTTGAAGGCGAAGGAAAGATTATGGATATGAATGGGAACGTTTTAGCAGAAGGCGTAGCTCACTATATTAAATTACCTTTAGATACAATTGGTTCAATTAATTCAGAAGACGTTAATGTTATGCTTAAAGACGACGTTAAAAATATTGATTAGTTTATATAACATATTTTTGTAAAATCTTTTATAATAAAAAAAAGAGGATTTTGATATGAAAACAATAAGTTTCAAGAATAGCTTTGGTGATACTTTATATGGAAACGCTTGGGAGGTTGCTGCTCCTAAAGCTTTTGTTTTGATTATTACTGGAATGGCTGAACATACTGAAAGATATAATGACTTTGCAGTATTTTTAAATAAGAATGGATATTCTTGTGCTTCTTTAGACCAATATGGTCAAGGAAATGGTAAAAATGGTCCTTTGGGTTTAGGTGGACATGATTTCTTTGAGAAATTTGTAAAAACAGCAGATGAGTTTATTTTAAATTATAAAAAGAATCATACCAACATTCCTGCTTATATATTTGGACATTCAATGGGTAGTTTTATGGTTCAAAGTTATATTGAACATTACCATAATGCTGATAAAGTAGTTATTTGTGGTAGTAATTGTATGGGTGGTTTAGGTAAAGTTGGTTTTGGATTAGCTAGATTAATTGTTCATAAGAGAAATTACAATAAACAAGCTGAACTTTTAAATCAATTAGCAGTTGGTGGATATGCAAAAGCTGTTAAAAATGCTGATAGTCCAAATGCTTGGTTATCTTATAATAAAGATAATTATCGAGCTTATGATAATGATCCATATTCTGGGTATAGATGTTCAAATGGTTTCTATTATGAGTTCTTCAAAGGTTTAGCTTCATTAAATAGACCAAAGAATTTAAAAACCATTAATAAAGACTTACCAATTTATATTATTGCTGGTGACGCTGATCCAGTTGGTAATAATGGAAAAGGTCCAAAGAAACTTGATGAGTTATATCGAAAGTATGGTTTAAATTGTAAGTTAACGATTTATCCAAATATGCGTCACGAAGTCTTAAATGAAACAAATCACGATGTCGTTTACGAAAACGTCTTAGATTTCTATAAAGCAAAATAACAAAAAGCATCTCTTAAGTGAGATGCTTTTTAATTGGCATGCATGCCAATTGTTTAAATTTAGAGTATATTACGCAACGGTTTCTTTATTTTCTTCTATTTGCTTAGCTTCTTTTTTATGTCTTTCATCTAGGTCTTTCATGATTTGCTCATGTTGTTCTTCAGTTAGATGATATCCTAATTTTATAAATAAATAGGAAGCAGTTAAGCAAAGAACTGCTGAACCAATATAAGCCGAATCAAAACCTATGATTTGAGCTTTTGATAAATTATCAACAGCATTTAAAGCGTTTGTATTTGCTTCGTCCTCATTTATAAGACCAGCATTAATATTTTTTGTGCCTTCATTAATAGTGTTATAAACACCAATTGTTCCAGTAAGAACAAGAATTAACATATATAATCCTTGCTTTACGGCACTTGATACTTTGGCATCAAGTGGTCGCCAAGCAAAGGCAACCGCTTCTTTCTTTTCGCCAAATTTCCATTCATTATATTCGATAGAATTTTGCATCATAACAATTAAGACAAGAAGGAATACAGCAGTAGACATTGAAATTAATGTTAGAGGAATTATTACCAGCCATCCAGTTCCAGAGAAAATATTCACTGATGCACTTATACCTTCACCAACACGAGGAGAATATGCTAATGGATGATCTCCAAAAATTGGTACAGCTAGAATATAAAATATTGCGTATAAAGCAATAGTGGAATAAAAAGTAATATCTAATATTTTCATAAGTTTAACTTTTTGACTAATTTTTCCATATAAAGCTTGGGCAATAATCGAGAAAATTGTATTAAATACACCAGAAATAAAATATATTGAACCACCTAAAGAGCCACCATAACCATAAGTAAAAATAAAATAATCATAACCTAAAGAATTAGTTAAAGCTCCCATTAAGTAATCAAAGAAAATCGCAATAACAACAACTCTTAAAGGTATGTTTCTTTTAATCATAATAAACAAATCTTTAAGTTTTGTTTTTTGACTAATTTCATCTTGTTTAGCATTTCTTGTATGTTCTTTGCAAAGAAAGAAAACACCAGCTTGACTAAGCAAAAATAATAAAGCGGTTGGAATAGCAAGCCACCCATATATTGTATTAATGTTTCCAGCATTAACGAGTAACCCAGTTAAGCCACCCATTGCTGCTTGTCCTAAACCAGCTGCAACTGTAACCATAGTTGTTAATTTGTTTCGTTCTTTAGTATCACCAGTTAAAGAAGGAAGCATTGACCAATAAGCAATATCATTCATCGTAAAAACAAAATCCCATAAGAAGTAAAATATACCAAAACAAGCAACAAACCACCAACCATGTGGTTTTAATAAATACATTAATAAAACCATTACACAAGTACCTACCGCACCAATTAAAATCCATGGTCGATATTTACCAGTTTTAAAATGCGTTTTTTCAATAATTATTCCCATTAAAGGATCGTTAAGGCCATCCCAAATAAGACAAGCAATAAATAAACCAATCATTACACCAAATTGAGCCGTGTAGTTTGCTTTGTCTAATAACCCAGCAGTTTTTGCATAATTTAAAAAGTTATAAGAAACAAGAGCAAAACAAGCGTCACGAAAAATTCCTGACATTGAATAAATCCACTCAGTTCTTCTTGGTGGTTTTTCACCTTTAAACTCACCCGCACCAAAATTATGTTTGGCTTTTTTAGTCTTATCCATGATTATTACTTCCTCAAGTTAATCTTGATTATTAGTTATATTTTAATACTACCTGCTAGTCGTTTCAATTCTCTATTTTGTTAAAAAGTGTGCTAAAAATTTAGGACCATTTTATTATCGCTAGAGACAAAATTTGAAAAAGAATCACAATTTAGTAAAAATGTTAAGAAAACGTAATTTTTGTGGTTTAATATTGAAAAAAATATTGATATAATCAAAACAGACTAGGAAGCCGGAGGTCTAAATATGATCAAAGATATTTTAGTTTTCTCATTATCTTCTAACGTCGAACTAACAGATAAAGTTTGTGCTTATCTTGGGATTGATAGATCTCAAGCTGAGATTCATCACTTTGCTGATGGGGAAGTCCTTGCTACAAGTAAGGCCGATGTTCGTGGTAAAAAGATTTACATTATTCAATCTACATGTGCTCCTGTGAATGATCGAATAATGGAAACGCTGATTTTTATTGATGGAATTAAGAGAGCAAACTGTAAGGAAATAACCTTAATATGTCCTTACTTCGGATATGCAAGACAAGACCGTATTGCACACATGAACGAGCCAATTACTGCTCGTATGGTTGCAGACCTTTTTGTTAATGCGGGAGTTACTCGTGTCTTAACGATTGAACTTCACACTTCGCAAATCCAAGGATTCTTTAGTGTTCCAATGGACAATTTATCGCCTTCTGTCATCTATGCTAAATACTTAAATGATAAGTTTAGCAAAGAAGAGGGAAGCTCAGGTAATATTGCAATCGTTGCTCCAGATCATGGTGCTATTTATAGAGCTCGTGATTTAGCAAATTTCATTCCAAACACTTCACTTGTCGTTATTGATAAGCGTAGACCAAAGCCAAATGTTGCGGAAATAACATCTATTATCGGTGATATTGAAGGCAAGATTTGTATTATGGTTGATGATATTATCGATACTGGTGGCACAATTTGTGCTGGTGCTCATATTCTTAAAGAAAAAGGCGCAAAAGAAGTTTATATTTGTTGCGCACATGCATTATTCAATAATAATGCTCTTGACAGATTTGAACAAAATGACGATATCACTGAAGTTGTTACAACGGATACCATTTGTCATCCAGAATTTGCATCAAGCAAAAAGATTAGAGTTTTATCGATTGCTGAAATGATTAGTGATGTTATTAAATCACACGAATCACACGAAGCTATTAAAGATAAATATTCTAGATTCCACTAATCTATTTTAAGTGAACAAAAGCGAGATATTCTCGCTTTTTTTGTGTGCAAGAAATAAATAGTAAAATGTAATAAAAGTGTTATATTTATGTTATATATAAGGGGACATAAATATGATTGTTTATCATCAAACAAAAGCTGAATTTGATAGAGATGTTTTAGATAATTGCATTGCTGACAAAGTAAAAGCAGCTCTTAAAGAGCATGGATACAACGATAATAATGAAAGAGAGTTTCGTTCATGGCAAAATAGTTTAGTTTTTATGAGAAATGCTTTAATTGATAAAGAGATTCCTGATGATGTGGATGTTTCAATCGAATATCAAATTCCTCAAACATCTAAACGAGTAGATTTTATTATTACTGGTTCTGATGAAAATGACCAAGACAATATTGTTATTGTTGAATTAAAGCAATGGCAAAAAGCCAAAAAAATCGATGATGTCCAAATGCATAGTGTTTTAACAGAGGTTGGAGGTGGAGAAAGAAGCGAAGCACATCCATCTTACCAAGCCTATAGTTACTCAGTTTTAATAAAAAATTATTCAAAGGTTGTTGAAGATTTTAATATTAAAATTGAGCCTTGTGCATACTTGCATAATTATGATCCAAATCAAAAATCAGTTTTAAGTGACCCTATTTATAAAACTTGGTATGAACAAGCACCATTTTTTATAAAAAACGAACGTGAAAAATTAACGAATTTCATCAAGAAATTTATCTTTAAAAAGAGTAAAAATGGAGACCTTCTTTATAAAATTGAAGGCGGAAGAATTAGACCAGCAAAAGCTTTACAAGATTGTTTGTCATCTATGCTAAAAGGTAATAAAGAATTTAGTTTAATAGATGACCAAATTGTCATCTATGATAAATGTGTTCGTGCGATGATTGATACAAATTATGATAAAGAAAAAAGAGTGATTATTATTCAAGGTGGGCCTGGAACTGGGAAGTCAGTTTTAGCAGTAAATTTATTATGTGATTTATTAAAAAGAAGTAATAATGTCGCATACATAACCAAGAATAGTGCACCAAGAAATTGTTATTTAAATATGTTAGCAAAAGATGATGAACTCAAAAAAGTATCAGTTAAGACCCTTTTTAAATCACCATTTGGTCTATGCAAATTACCAAGAGATAGTTATGATTGTTTGATTATTGATGAAGCACATAGATTGGTTGAAAAGATGTATGGAGATTGGGGAGGTGAGAATCAAATTAAGGAATGCATAGATGCCTCAAGACTTACAATCTTTTTAATTGATGAAGACCAAAGAATTACCACAAAAGATATCGGTAGCGTAGATGCGATTAAGGAAATTGGTCATCAATTAGGCGTTTTAAAAGAGAATATTTATTGTGGAGATGAATATGTTTTGAAGAGTCAATTTCGTTGTAATGGAAGCGATGGTTATATTGCTTTTATTGATGATTTACTAGAGAAAAAAGAAACTGCAAATCATAATTTTGATATCGAAGATTTTGATTTTAGAGTTTATGATGACCCAATTAAATTCAGAAATGATTTAAGAGAATTAAATAAAATCAAGAATAAAGCTCGAATGGTGGCCGGTTATTGTTATGATTGGAATGTTAAGTTTGGACGTTCTGAATACGACATAAGTTTAGAAAATGATTTTAAAGCAAAATGGAATGCAGAAGCGGATAAAGTTTGGGCAATCAATCCTGGTTCATTTGAAAATGTTGGTTGTATTCATACCTGCCAAGGTCTTGAATTTGATTATGTTGGCGTCATTATTGGTAAAGATTTGTTATATCGAAATGGACACGTTATAACTAACAAAGAAGCAATCTCTAAAGATGATAAAAGTAGTGGAATTAGGAGTTGCAAGAATGCGACACTCGCTGATACGCTTATCAAAAACACTTATAAGGTTCTTTTAACGAGAGGGCAAAAAGGTTGTTTTATTTATTGTGAAGATAAAGAATTAAGCAATTATATAAAGAGTAGAATTACGAAATAATTTAATAAAATTAACTATATTTTTTAAACCTATTTGTTTTTTTATATGCCCTTTAAGACTATAATATTAATAAATTGTTTTATCATTTTTGGAGGCGTTTTATGAACGTGAACACAAAAGATAAGGTCGGAGCACGTAATTGGCTCATTTTTATCATTATTGGTCTTGCTGGACAGCTTGCTTGGTCTCTTGAAAATATGTATTTAAATAATTACATTTTTGATCAAGGTTATGGTGATTATCAATCGATGATTACTTGGACTACCGCTCTAAGTGCGATTACTGCTTGTTTAACTACTATTTTTATGGGTGGTTTGAGTGACAAAGTTGGCAAAAGAAAACCATTTATTATTGTTGGCTATTTATTATGGGGATTATCAACTGGCGCCTTTGCTTTAGTTGATAAAGATAATTTAATTGCTTTAAATATTGTTGCTGATGTTAATGTTGCTGCATTTACCTCATCAATATTAATTATTATTCTTGATTGCGTTATGACTTTCTTTGGTAGCACCTCAAATGATGCTTGCTTTAATTCATATGTAACAAAGAGCGTAAGTAATAAAAATAGAGGTAAAGTTGAAGGTGTCTTAAGTGTATTACCTTTATTAAGCATGCTTTTAATTACAGTACTTTATAGTATTGGTGTTAAAAAAGATGGAACTGATTGGAGTCTTTTCTTTTATATAGTTGGTGGATTTGTATTTGTCGTTGGCTTAGTTTCTATATTTTTGTTTCCAAAAGAAACTACAGAAAAGAGTGATGAAAAATATTTTAGTTTATTACTTGAAGGATTTAAACCAAGAGTAATTAAAGAAAATAAAATACTTTATATTATTTTAATTGCTGATTTTATTTATTGTATGGCAGCACAAATATTCTTCCCATATATGATGATATATTTTAGTAAAACATTAGAAATTGTTGATACTAATTTTATGATTTTTATGGGCTCGGTTTTAATTATTAGCGCTTTACTTGCTGTCTTTGCTGGAAGAGTAATGGATAAGGTATCTAAATTTAAATCACTTATTATTTGGGTTGTTTTATTTATTGTTGGAATGGTTATGATGTTCTTTGTGCAAAAAGGGCAATTTGTTTTTGCAATTATTTCAGGCATTATAATGATGTTTGGTTACATTGTTTCAGGAACCGCAATTAATGCTTCAATAAGAGAATATACGCCAGTTGGTAAAGAGGGAAGTTTCCAAGGAATAAGAATGATATTCCAAGTTGCTTTACCTATGGTTACCGGACCTTTAATTGGTGAAGCAATTGTTGATAACTTAAGTAATGCAAGTTATGTTAATGATTTTGGTCAAACGCAATCATTACCACCAAATTATATTTGGTTATTTGCAGCGCTTGCGTTGTTATTAGTTTTCATTCCTGCAATTATTTTAATTGTTAGAGAAAATAAAAATAAAAAATTAAAGAATGATGGGATAATTTATGACCAAGATAAATAAAGTAAATATTGATTTTAATAGCGTGCCATTATCAGACTATCCTCGCCCTCTTTTAAAGCGAGATAGTTATTTATGTTTAAATGGCGATTGGAAGTATTTAATTACTAAAAAGCCCGAAGAAGTTCTTGAATGCAAAAATTATATTATGGTGCCTTATGCAGTAGAGACTCCATTAAGTGGAGTTAACCATCTTTTATGTCCAAATGAATATCTCATTTATGAGAAACACGTTATTTTAGCGGATGGATTTTTAAAAAAGAACTTAATTTTGCATTTTGAAGGTGTTGATCAAATTTGTGATGTTTATATAGATAAAACAAAAGTTGGCTCCCATGTTGGTGGGTATACCAAATTTTCTTTTGATATAACAAAGTATGTTACAAGTAATGAATTTACAATCCATGTTGTGGTAGTGGATTATAGCGATACGTCTTTTTATTCAAGAGGCAAACAAGCTTTGCATAGAGGTGGAATTTTTTACACCACAACAAGTGGAATTTATAAACCTGTTTGGCTTGAAGCTCTTGATGAAAACTATATACAAGATATTTTTTATACTTCCATGCTTGATCAAGGTTGTATAAGAATGAAGATTAAAGCCAATCGAGATGGGGTTTGCAAAGTAAAAATCGATAATCAAGAAATTATCATGAATACGAATCAAGAGAGTTTAATTAAACTTGCTGAATCGCATCCATGGACTTTAGAAGACCCATATTTATATAAAGTTTCAATTATCTTTTTTGATGATGTTGTTACCTCGTATTTTGGTCTAAGAAAAGTTGAACTTAAAAAAGCAAGTGATGGATTTAAACGTTTATATTTAAACAATAAACTTACCTTTATTAAGGGTGTCTTAGATCAAGGCTATTATTTTTTAGGGAATTTAACTCCTGAAAAATATAGTGATTATTATAATGAGATTTTAAATTTAAAGAACCTTGGATATAACACAATTCGTAAACATATAAAAACTGAAAATGATTTGTTTTACTATTATTGCGATAAACTTGGAATGCTTGTTATTCAAGACTTTATTAATGGTGGTGAAGTCTATACTAAAAAGGCTACTTTTATTCCTGGATTATTCCCAAATTATAAAGGTAAAAAAGATACTCAAGATTATAAAGTATATGGAAGAAGTAATAGCGAAGGACAAACTGAATGGATTAATGAATGTAAATTAATTCAGAGGGAACTTTATGACCATCCTAGTATTATTGCTTATACCATTTTTAATGAAGGTTGGGGACAATTTGATTCGGAAAAGAATTATTGCCGCTTTAAAGGAAACGATTTAACAAGACTATACGATACCACTTCAGGTTGGGTTGATTTTGGTATGAGTGATTTCTTATCAATTCATAATTATTTTTATAAAAACTCTATTCATAAAGATAGATTTAATAAAGAAAGACCATATCTTTTAAGTGAATATGGTGGTTATGGATTATATTTAGAAGACCATTTTTATGGTAAAAAACCATTTGGTTATCGTCGATATAAAGACACGGATGAATTAACTTCTCACTTTAAAAAACTACATAAAGAAGAAATTATTCCTTTAATTAAAGGTGGTTTAATGGGAACAATTTACACTCAAGTAAGTGATGTTGAAGATGAAGTAAATGGTTTATTTACTTTTGATCGAAAAGTATTAAAGATAAACGAAGAAGCAATTAAAGAAATCAATTCTTTAATCGATATTGAAAATAGTAAAATAAAATAATTATTCTACTTATTGTTCAATTGGTTTGATTTAGATTTAAAAAGTTTAAGAGAACGAGTAAAATATTTAACACATGGGGAGTAGCGAATAGAACACCTGCGTCAACACGGTTTAATTACCCGCAAGTTCTAGAGTAAATCAGCAAGACCATATATTAAATCAAAGGAGATTTAGATATGAAAGAAGCTACCGAAGAAGTTGTTAGTGAATCGAGTAAAAAGAAGATTGCTTACGAAACACTAAACACAAAACAAGTTGAAGAAGGATTACAAACTAATATTAAGGAAGGCTTAACAAGTGTTGAAGCCGCCGAAAGATTAAAAAAGTATGGTCCTAATAAACTAGAAGAAAAAAAGAAAAAGTCTTGGATTCAAATATTTTTTGAACAAATGAATAATCCAATGATTTTTGTTCTTTTTGCTGCAATTGCTGTAACGATTGGTGTTTCGATTTACGAAACAATCAATTGTGCAAATGCTGGTTGGGTTGATAGTAGCGGAAACGCAATCACTAATGTATTTTTAGATGTTGGTGATTGGCCAGATGTCGTTATTATTTTAGCCGTTATATTAATGAACTCAATAATTGGTACTGTTCAAGAAATAAAAGCTCAAACTTCTCTTGATGCTCTAAAGAAGTTATCAAGTCCTGAGTCAACCGTTATTCGTGATGGAAAGAGAACGAAGATTAAATCAAGTGAGCTTGTTATTGGCGATGTTGTTGTTCTTGAAGAAGGCGATACCATTGGTGCTGATTTAAGATTAATTGAAGCCGTTAACTTAAAAGCGAATGAATCTAGTTTAACTGGAGAAAGTGTACCAGTTGAAAAGAATAGTGAAATAGTTTTTTCTAAAGGCGTTGTTGCTGGCGATAGAGTAAATATGGCTTATATGAGTACTCCAGTAACTTATGGTCGTGGTGTTGGTATTGTAATTGGTACGGGAATGGATACCGAAATTGGGCGAATTGCTAAAGCTATCGATAACGAAGAAGATGAACAAACTCCATTACAAAAGGTCTTAGCAAAACTATCAAAGGTATTAGGAATAATTACTTTAGGTATTGTTATTGTTGTTTTAATTGTTGATATTATTTGGATATTTGTTGATGGAAATGGCAGCAATATTGAGTCGTGGATTGAAGCCGTTTTATCCGCAATCGCTCTTGCAGTTGCAGCAATTCCTGAAGGATTAGCTGCAGTTGTAACCATTGTTTTATCAATTGGTGTTCAAAGAATGGTCAAAGCAAATACGGTTGTTCGTAAATTACCTAGTGTTGAAACACTTGGTGCGGTCTCAGTTGTTTGTAGCGATAAAACTGGAACCTTAACCCAAAATAAGATGACAGTTTTAGAAGCTTATACCGATAATAAATATTTTAAGACACCTGATTTTAATAAAGAAAACAAGACTTTAGATTTACGCTTACTTGCGACTGGTATGTCGCTTTGTGGTAACGCTACCGTTGATGAAGGCTTATATGGCGATCCAACGGAAATTGCTCTTGTTGTATTTGCAAATGATTTTGGAATGCATAAGAAAGATTTAGAAAAGCTTACTCCAAGAATTGATGAACTTCCATTTGATAGTGTTCGTAAGATGATGTCAACACAACACGTTAATGGGAAGAAAGAAAAAGTTGTGTATACAAAAGGCGCTCTTGATAGCATTTTAAAGTATGCAAAACACATCTTAATTGATGGAAAAGTAAGAGACTTAACTGAAGATGATATAAAAGATATATATAAAGCTAATGAATACTTTAGTGATAAAGCACTTAGAGTATTAGCTCTTGCTTATACAAATAAAGATAAGATTAAAGAAGAAGATTTAATTTTTGTTGGACTTGTAGCAATGATTGATCCAGCTCGTCCAGAAGCTAAACCTGCAGTTGCTAAATTTAAATCGGCTGGAATTACAACTGTTATGATTACTGGTGACCATAAAGATACCGCTTTTGCTATTGCTAAAGATTTAGGAATTGCGAAAGAAAAAAGTGAATGTATGATGGGTGAAGATCTTGATAAACTATCATTTGCTGAACTTAAAGAAAAGGTAAAAACAATTCGTGTTTTTGCTCGTGTCTCTCCAGAAAATAAAGTTAATATTGTTAAAGCTTTTGAATCGAACGGAAATATTTGTGCAATGACTGGTGATGGCGTAAATGATGCACCAAGTTTAAAAGCAGCTGATATAGGTATTGCAATGGGCATTACTGGAACCGATGTTGCAAAAGGTGCAGCAGATATGGTTTTAACTGATGATAACTTTGCAAGTATTGAAAAAGCAGTTGAAGAAGGTCGTGGCATTTATACAAATATTAAAAAGACTGTTTTATTCTTATTAAGTAGTAATATTGCTGAAGTATTAGGAATGTTCTTTATTGTTTGTATTGGATTACCTGCTCCATTTATTGCAATCCACTTATTATGGGTTAATTTAATTACAGATAGTTTACCAGCAATTGCACTTGGAATGGATCCTAAAGATCCAAATAATATGAACGATAAACCTCGTGATCCAAACGAAGGCATATTTGCTCATGGTGGAATGGCTGTTACGATAGGTTATGGTGCAGTTATTACAGTTGCCGTTTTACTTGCTTACTTCTCATGTGCTTGGATTAATGGAACATTTGGATTTATGGCAATTAAGACATTATATGAAACTAATGGAGATATCTTACATCAAGCACAAACTATGGCCTTTACAACTTTAGCTTTTGCTGAATTATTCCATATGCTTGGTATGAGTAATACAAAACGTTCATTTGTTACAATATTCAAAAATAAGAATTATATGATGGCAATTGCTTTCTTCCTTGGAATTGGTTTACAACTTTTAGTTATTGAAGTTCCAGGAATTAGCACAGTATTTAGTACATTTAACTTAAGTTGGCAAGAATGGTTAATCACACTTGGACTTTCAGTTACACCTCTTATTGTTCATGAATTTGTTGTTTTATTTCATTTCGTTCGTAGTAAATTACAAAAATAGGAGTGCGTATGGAACCATATAAAAAATATCGTGATAACTACATAGAATTAGAAAGTACTCTTAAGCAAAAAGAAGAAGAATATTTTGTTCTTTTCTATTGGACTATTTGTCCTCATTGTTTAGCGATTGTTAGTGACGTTACTCGTTATCTTGATGGTAAAGAGAAGGTTAAACTATATTTGCTTGATTACACTAAAGAAAAAGATTCATATTTGTTAAAAAATACTGAAATGTATCGAGGCGAATCACAAAAAGAGTTTATTGAAAGATATTGTCTCGATTCAGTTGGTGCAAAAGATTTAAAAGATGTTAATTATTATTATGTTCCAATGCTTCTTCACATTAAAAATGGCGAAGTCTTTAAATCAATAGTTTTAGAGAACAACATTGCGGAGTACTTGAGAAACTATGAAGATTAATAAATTAGCTATTCTTTTACCGCTTCTTTTGCTTGTGTTGCCTGGATGCGACAATAGTGGCACGGATGCGACACGTGATTACGATAACTATAATGATCACGATATTGCTTTTGATGACTTCTACAAAAAAGATGGGCGATATGGTGTTTATGTCTTTGGTACATATTGTAGCCACTGTACCGATATTAAAAACTCAATCTTCGATTATGAAGATAGCTTAAATAAAGGTGAAGATAGGGGATTAGATAATTTATATCTATTAGAATTCTCAAAATTCGGAAGTACTGATGGAACATACCAAAGAAATTTATTTAAAAATAAACCAAGTGATTTTAATAGTAGCGATGAAGCTAGTGTTACAAAATTAGTAAACGAAATGATTGATGGAAAAGCTTCAACTTTAAGCGAAACTTATTTTATGTATACTCCAGCAATTTATATTGTTGAAAATAACTACCTTGTAGATTTTATTGGTGGTAGCGCAAAAGTTCCAGAATATTTATCCTCTCATTAGTACTGTTTGAAGAAATCAATGATTCGTTTATTAGTTTCTTTTCCATCTTTTGTATCTGGATAGGAAACATTAAAAACGTGTTGTAAACTCTTGTCTTCTTTAAAATCTAAAACGACTTTGCTGTTTTTAGATTTAAGATCTTCAAAGAGTTTTTTTGATTGTGGAGAGAAAGCTTCATCACCAGCTGAAGTAATAATTAAAATAGGTGGGAAATCAACTTTATCTTTATAATTTTCAAAAGAAAAATTCTTAGCAGAAAATGATTTCTTTTTTCCAGCAATTTTTTTAATTAAAATATCTAAAGTTATCTTATTTAATAATTTATTTTTTGTTAGTTGGATGTCATGCATATATGCAACTGGATGGTTTACGGTAATTGCTTTTATGCGAATTGGAGCTTTTTCTACTTTAAAACCTGTGGCTAAATCATCGTTATTATTAGTTGCATAAGTGAGAAGAGCAAGCATACCTCCAGCTGAATCTCCGGTTAAATAAATATTATCTAAATCAACATGTAGTTTTTTATGATGCTTAACAATATAGCTATAACATGTGATTATATCTTTTACTTCATCTTCAATATGGTTTGTAGCGCATAAACGATAAGACATTGATATTGTGCAATATCCATATTTTGCTAAATGCATACAAAAATTACGATTTAATTCTTTATCACCACTTAACCAAGCACCACCATGAATATCAATAATGGTAGGTAATGAATCCTCCTTATTGTTAGGCAAAAAAACATTCATTTCATGCATTTCTTGTTTATCATTTGCATAATTATAAGTTTCTTTAATAATGCCTGTTGGAAGGATTTCTTTATTTAGTCGATTTGCAATGTCATCATCAATTGCTTTCTTCATTTTAGAGATATTTTTCTCAATCGATTTATCTATTAACATATTTTTATTATAACCGCTTTTTTAATAACAATATTCATATTGAATGTAATTATATACATTTTTTAATGTATTGGGCCTTTTGAAATATACATTAAAAATGTTTTCAAGTATAATTATTCACATGGATAGAAACGCAAATAGATATAAAGATAATGTCTTATCTTCTAATGGCAAAAAATTTCTTGGTTATACATTTGATTATATGATTACCCTTGTTTTTTTGATCACTTTTTATGTTCTTGTAAACTTAATCGGAAGTTCGATTCCATATGTTAAAAATACAAAGAGTACGTTAGCTACTAGTCAAGGTGAATTATATAGTTTTGTTGAAAATACTTATCTTGGAGAATTAGATGAAAGTGGAAGTTTAAAAGATTCGAGCGATATGGCTGATCAATATGTAAAAAGCAGCGTATTATATACCCTTAAATTGAGTGGACTTAGTGATGTTGAAATATCCTATACATCATATAAAGACGTTAAACCTATTACTCCGGAAACTGATAAACTTTTCATGTATTATACGGAATATAAACCCAATAAATTAGGTGAATATTCTTCTGCACCAAGCGAAAATAAAGACGCTTATGGGAAAGAATATTATTTAAATAATATTTTAAAAACTACAGAGAATAATTATTTTGAAGATAGTGATTATCCTTATATAAAAATAGATATTGCAAAGAGCATAGATAATTATTTTCGTGAAGAAAATTATAGTGTAGGTAAAACTGCTTATACGACGATTTATAATGCTTATTATGATGGTTATTCTAATGCTATAGATGAAGTTACAACCTATAATTCAAGTTACGTTCTTTTAAACGAGACTTTTGAATCATATCGATTAAATTTATTTAATGTACAAGTTTTAGAAATATTAATTAGTTATATTCTTGGATTTTTATGTAGTTTCTTATTACCTATTTTAATATTTAAAGATGGTAGAACATTTGGGTTTAGAGTTTTAAAACAAGTTTTTACTGATGTTGATAATTTGCGGGTAAATTGGAAAAATAATTTAGTTAAAGGCTTAATAGAATTTGTTATGCAATTTTGGGTGATAGATTTATTTTGTTTAGTTTTATTCTCAAGTAGTGGAGTCTATATCATGATGCATCCATTATTTGGAACAATTAGTATTTTCTATATAAGCATATTCTCGTTAATTTTAACTATTTGTTCATTCATATTGGTATTCATCAATAAAGATAAAAAACAAACTATATCAGAATTTTTATCACGTGAAGTTTTAAAAGATACGATGGAATTTGAGGTAAAAGACGAAAATGGAAAATAAACAAGAAAACAATAATCTTCAAGAAATAAACTACAAAATGGTTCCAATGTCAAAAAGACTTCTTGCAAGTTTGGTTGATTTTTTATTTTCAATTTTTACGGGGTTTATCCTTCTATGCTTAGTTTTGTTGATAGCCGAAAGAAATGAAAATTATTCTTCGCTATTTACTAAACGAGATGAAATTGTTATAGAAAGTGGTCTTTATATTAAAAATAGTGAAGACAAAACTGAAAGAATTTCTAGTTTTTATGATGATAATAACGATCTAACTTATAATGAAAAAAGTAATCTTATTGATGAGAAATTAAACTATTATTTCAATTTAGAAACTTATTTTCCTGATAAAGATGGTGTTGCTATATATAATAAAGCAAAAAGAAGCACTAAAGATGATGATAAATTATTATTTAATGAAGATTATTCAAGAGCTTTAGTAAATTCAGATTATGATGAGGCTTATTATAATTTTTATTGTGATACAGTTGATAATGTTGCGGTTAGTTATTTAACAAGAAGTGAAGCTTATTATAATATTGCTAAACAAATTGTAATTATTGACTCGATTTTCTTAATTGCTTGTTATTTATTTCCAATAATTATTTTCTTTTATATAATGCCACTTATTTTTCGTAGAGGGCATACAACCTTAGGGCAAAAGATTTTTAAAATTGGAATTGTAAATTTTGATGGCTTAAATTGTAAATTTTCTAAATTTACATTAAGATTTTTATTCTTTTTCTTTATTGAAATAATTCTCTCATTAATTGCGTTTTTAATTCCTTTAATTGTAAGTTTTTCTATGCTTGGTTTTTCAAAAAGAAGGCAAACACTGCATGATTATGTATTAAATACCTATGCCGTTGATATTAGTCAGGATGACATATATTTAAATCTAAGCGAGTATGAAAATGCAAAAGAAAATAAAGAAAAAATTATGATTGAAAATAGCGATATTAAACTTAGCTAAATTAATGAGCTTTTAATTGAAAATAGGCACGAAATAAGTTAGTATAAATGAGAACAAATTATAAATAGTATTTTAGCGATGTAATCGGAGGAAGATTTCAAAAATGGAAATAAAACTTAAAGATTTGACTAAAGTATTCCCTGGCGATAAGAAAAAAGGGAGAAAAGATACCATTGCTGTTGATGATCTTGATGTAGATATTAAAGATGGTGAATTAATAGGCCTTCTTGGTCCTTCTGGTTGTGGAAAATCCACAACTTTATATATGGTTGCTGGATTACTTGAACCAACCAGTGGTGAAATTTGGTTTGGTGATGAAGAAGTTACCCATCTTGCTCCTGAAAAAAGAGGTATTGGTTTAGTTTTCCAAAACTACGCTTTATATCCTCATATGACTGTTTATAAAAACATTTCTTTCCCTTTAACCAATTTACGTGTTGAAGAAAACATTAAAGATGAGAAATGTGTTAAATATGCAAAAATTATCGAATTACTTAAAGATACCAAAACAATTGTTAAAGTAATTGTTGGTAGTAATATTGATGGAAAAGTAAATAAAAGTAGTGCTGTTAATGCTTTATGTGAAAAATATCATATTGCAAGTGGCGTTAGTTTAGAAATTTTTAAATTAGGATTAGCACAAGCTGAAAATCCTGAAGAACTTGCTAAAGTTAAGACAACTGAATATCAAACTAAGCTTGATGAAGAGATTAAGAAGGTTGAAAGAAAAGGCAAGAAGCTTGATAAAGAGTATTATGTTTTGAGTAAAGACCAAAATAGTGATGTATTTAAAAAGACTTTAAAGAGAAGAAAATTAAGTAAAGATGAAATTGATGCTTTTGTTCGTGAAGCAGCAAGAATCGTTCAAATTAGTGATTATTTAGACCGTAAACCTAATGAATTAAGTGGTGGTCAACAACAACGTGTTGCAATTGCTCGTGCACTTGTTAAAAAACCAAAAGTTTTACTTCTTGATGAACCATTAAGTAACCTTGATGCTCGTCTTAGAATTCAAACTCGTGAAGAAATTCGTCGTATCCAACAAGCGACACATATTACAACCATCTTTGTTACTCACGATCAAGAAGAAGCAATGTCCATTTGTGATGATATCGTTGTTATGAAGATTGGTGCAGAAATGCAAAAAGATAAACCACAAGATGTTTATAAGGATCCAAAAAATTTATTTGTTGCTAAATTCTTAGGAACTCCTCCAATTAACGTTTTTGAAGGTGAAATTAAGAAGAATGCTATATATGTTGGCGAAGATAAGATTTTAACTAGCGATAAGAAACTTAAAGATGGTCCAGTTTATGTTGGTATCCGTCCAGAAGGTTTCTTAGTTACTACTGACAAAAAAGCTACTGCTGGAGAGATTACGTTAGATGTTAAAGAAGTATTAACAATGGGTCGTGATTTAATGCTTGTTTGCGCTAATAAAAATTTCTTAGGTGAAAGAATTAAGTTAATTGTTGATAGTGATGTTAATGCTAAAGTTGGTAAAACAGAATTCAAATTAAGAGGAAACAAAGTTTTCATCTTTGATAAGAAGACTGAAGAAAGAATTTATTTTTAAGGAATAGATATGGAAAGTAAAAATAATTGGAAAGCTTGGTTATATTTAGCGCCGGTTTTGATACTCATGGCGATATTTACTTTTTATCCACTTATAAATACTTTTGTTATTTCTTTTTTGAAAGATTTTGATTATCGTAGTGGAGCAAATAGTGGATTTACCTTTGATAACTATGGACTTGTTTTAGGACTTGTTGAAAAAGTACCTGGAATTCCAGAATCAAAGATTACTGAATTTGTCCAATACGCCTTACCAAATACCTTTATTATTACCTTTATTACCGTTCCAATTTCAATTTTATTATCCTTATTTATTGCAATTGGTATTAATAGTGTTAAGTGGTGTAAGAAATTCTTACAAACAATTTTCTTTATGCCTTACGTAACAAATATTATTGCTGTTGGTATGGTCTTTGCGGTTATATTTGGTGATTATGGTATATTTAATAACTTATTTGGAATAACTGGAACGAAATGGGTTACTGAATCGGCATCATGGGGAAACTCTATGATTGTTCTTTGTGCTTATATCATTTGGTGTGCTCTTCCATACAAGATTTTAATTTTCTCTAGCGGTTTACAAAATATCGATAAACAATATTATGATGCCGCTAAGATTGATGGATCACCAAAATGGAAAACTACTTTAAAGATTACGATTCCACTTTTAAGTCCACAAATTCTTTATATTATGATTACTAGTTTTATTGGTGCATTTAAGGAATATAATGCGGTTATTGGTTTATTCAATCGTAACTATACTGCTAGTGGTAACGTTCACGATTTAACGACTGTTGTTTATTACATTTATTCACAACTTGAAGGTAATAATCCACATATGCAAATTGCTGCTGCTGGTGCAGTTATTCTCTTTGCAATTATTATGGTGTTTACTGTTATTCAAATGAGAGTGTCAAAGAAGAGGGTCCATTATTAATATGAAACCTGCAATTATTAGTACAAAGCTAAATTTAATTATTCCTGGAAAAGAGAATAATGTTAAAAACACTGAAAAGCGTGATAAGTTCTGGCGTATATTTGGAATGGTTATCATGTATATTTTACTTGCGATAGCCGCAATTATTGTCTTACTTCCATTCTATTATATGATTATTGCTTCATTTATGAGTGAAGCTGAACTTAAACTTGGAAATACTTTCTGGCCAACACAAGGTAATTTCTTTGAGAACATTGTTTATAACTATAGCGAAACTTTGAGTAGATTTGATTATTTTAGATATGTTGGAAATACTTTATTGGTTGGCGTTTGTACAACTGTTGGTCAAGTATTTATTACTGTTATTTCAGCCTTTGCTTTTGCAAAACTAAAATTTAAAGGAAGAGATGCATTATTTATGATTTTCCTTGCAACCATGATGATACCTGGCGAAATGATGGTTATTACAAATTTCACCACGATGTCAAATCTTGGGATGATTTCAATTAATTCTAATGCTTGGCAATCATATGGGGCAATGATTCTTCCATTCTTGACTAGTGTATTTTATATCTATTTATTACGTGAGAACTTTAAACAAGTCCCTAACGAATTATATTTAGCGGCAAAAGTTGATGGAAAGAGTGATTGGAATTATCTTTGGAAAGTTATGGTTCCACTTTCAATGCCTACTTTAATTACAATATTTATTCTTGGTTTAATTGGTTCTTGGAACGCTTATGTCTGGCCAAAACTTGTTGTTTCAAATCAAAAATATTGGCTTGTTAGTGTTGCTTTAAGAGGTCAAGCTTTACAACTTGAAGAAAGACCTGATACGTATGTTACCCAAACATCTTGGGTTATGGCATCAACTGTTTTAGTTACGCTGCCATTATTAATCTTATTTATTATCTTTAGAAAATACATTATGCGTGGCGTTGGTAGAGCCGGCATAAAGGGTTAATCTAAGGAAGTAAAATTAACGAATATAGAAACTATATAGGAGGAAAACGTTAATGAAGAAATTTATGAAGAAATGTTTACCAATGTTGGCTCTTTCAGTAGTAGCATTGGTCGGCGCGACTGGTTGCGGAGGAACAGATACTCCAGATAAACCAGATGAACCAACGACAACCTTAAAAGATCTTAAGGCCACAGTTACATGGTGGAACAACTATAAGGATCCAGTTGCTGATGGTGTTGCTGAAGATGAAGCTCGTAAAAAGAGTGATTATACCGAATATTATTTCGCTAAAGATGCTATCACTGAATTCAACAAGATTTATCCAAATATTACTGTCGAAACCACATATAAAGGTGGTTATAGCGATATTCAAAAAGCAGTTAATACTGGTATGAATAGTGGTGATATTCCTTCAATTGCAAGTGGCTATCCAGATGCAGTTGCAGGTTATGTCAGTGCTGGTGTTGCTCTTGATGTTGGTCAATATTTTGATGATGCCGAACTTGGATTTGGAAAGACTATTGATTCAACTGGTACGGTAATTGCTGATGCAAATACTACTAAAGCTGATTTTAACCAAGCCTATTTAAAAGGTGAAGCTGCTCAATATTCAGATAATAAGCATTATTCAATGCCATATTCAAAGTCTGGCGAAACTATGGCTATTAACCAAACTTTATTTGATAAAGTTGGTGCTGGCGAAACCGGTGTCAATTCATTCAATTATAAAGATCCAACAATTCCTGTTTACGAAGCTCCTGTTGCTAAGGATACTAAGAAAGCATATGCTACTCCAACAAGCTGGACAGAATTAATGGCTACTGCTCGTCAAATGAAAATTGATTATCCAGATGTATTTAAAGATAATGTTAATTCTGATGGATTATTTACTGCTATTCCAGTTTGCTATGATAGTGCAGAAAATATGTATATTTCATTCTCTAAGATGTTAGGAATTCCATATACTGCTAGTGGTTCAACTGTCAAAGATCAAGTATTATTTAATAACGCTGATGCTCGTAAGATGGTTGTTCAATTAAAGAAGTGGAACAACGAAGGATTACTTGCTACTCAAAATCAACTTTATTATAGTAATAAAGCAAAGGGATATCATCAATATTCTTCAACCATGGTCACTAATGGAAAATGCTTCGTCGCTTTCTCATCAACTGCTGGTGCAACTTATTTCTCAGATGGCGCAAGTTTCCTTGCTAAGTTAAACGAAACCCCAGTCATTGATAAATCAATCTATGAGACCAATGGAACTGGTTCAACTGCTAAATCAACTGTTATTTCTCAAGGACCAAGCTTAGCTTTCTTTAAGAAATCAAATGCTGATGATCAAAAAGCTGCTTGGTTATTCTATAAACATTTAACCAATACTGATAATGCTGCAAACTTAGCTATTGCTAAATCATACTTCCCATTAAGACAAAGTTCTTATAGCACTGATAAGGTTAAGACCATTGTTGATGCTGCTGGAACTACAACTCTTGAAAGTTCATATAACGATAAGAAAGTTGACTATACTGGTCAAGTTTTAAAACTTAATGAGACCTATTCTGATGCTGATAGATATATGTCAACCGCTGTCTTTGATTTAAGCAGTGCTTGCCGTACCGCTGTTGGTAATCTTGTTAAGACTGTATTTGATGATAAGACTGCCAAAACTGATGCTGAAATCGCTACTTTAGTCGATACTGCATTCAATGATGCTTATAAAGCTGTTGTTACTCAATAATTAAAGGATTTAAATGAAACGCTATTGTATTTATTGTGGAAAAAAGTTTGCTTCTGATAAAGAAGATGTTTTAAGTGCGACTTGTCCTCATTGTCATAAAGAGAATATCAAATATAACAATGATGAGGAGAAGCATGATATAAACCAACATGGACATGCATCGCTTACCAAAGCTAACGATATGAAAGACAACGCTTTAAGCTTTGTCGTTATCGGTGGTATTTTGCTAGTGATTTCATCTGTGTTCTTACTTCTTTCATTTAAATATAATGCAATTAAGGAGCGTGTATTCACTCCAATGTCGCTTGAATTCTTTGTTGCTTGTATTGGTGGAGGAATTACCCTTTTCTGTTTAGTGTTTGGTACGATAAGATTTATCATCTCACTAAAGCGAAAGCGTTACTTCACGAAATTCTTGCATAAAAAGTAATAATTAAAGCCACATCCGAAAGGGTGTGGCTTTTAACATTTTAGGATTTAAATATATAATATAGGCATGAGTATTATCGCAGGTTTTATGGTGCCACATCCACCAATCATTATTCCAGAAGTTGGTAGAGGAGAAGAAAAGAAAGCAAGTGCTACAATTAGCGCTTATTTAAAAGTGGCTAAAGAAATTAGTAAACTTAAACCAGATACAATAATAATTACCTCGCCTCATGCAGAAGCATACTTAGATTATTTTCAAATTGATGGAGATAAAAAATTTGAAAGTGATTTAAGTGTCTTTAATGCAAGAAATGTGAAATTTAGTATATATAACGACTTGGATTTTATAAACGAGCTTGTAAAAGAGTGCAAAAATAATAAGATTTCGGCAGGTACTGAAGGTAGAAAATATGACGTTATTGATCATGGCTCTATGGTGCCTTTATATTTTATAAATAAAAATTATTCAAACTATAAATTAGTAAGAATAGGATTGTCTGGTTTTTCATTATTAGACCATTATAAATTGGGTATGCTTATTAAAGAAGTTAGTGAAAAACAAAATAAGAAGATTGTTTTTGTCGCTAGCGGAGATTTGTCTCATTGTCAAAAAGAAGATGGACCATATGGCTTTAAAGAAGAAGGCCCAATTTATGATAAACAAATTATGGAAGTAATGAGTCATGGTAATTTTGATAAAATATTTTGTTTTGACTATGATTTTTTAGAAAAAGCAGAGGAATGTGGGCACAAATCTTTTGTTATTATGGCTGGAGCTTTTAATAAAATGGGTGTCGCATCTATGCAACTATCACATGAAGCTCCTTTTGGTGTTGGATATGGAGTTTGTTCTTTTTATCCTAAAGGAATTGATGAAAGTAGGGATTTTTATTCTTTGGTAAGAAAAAAAGAAGACGAAGCATATATGCGAAGACTTAAAAACGAAGATGAATATTGTCGTCTTGCAAGGCTATCATTAGAAAGCTATATTAAAGAAAATAGAGTCATCGATATTTCAAACGATTTATCTTCCGAGTTATTGAATAAAAAAGCTGGCGTTTTTGTAAGTTTAAAGAAATTTGGTGAATTACGCGGATGTATAGGAACAATTGAAGCAACAAAATCATCGATTGCAAAAGAAATAATTGATAATGCAATTGAAGCATCAACAAGAGACCCTAGATTTAATCAGGTTCTTGAAAGCGAATTGAAAGACCTTGTTTATTCAGTAGATGTTTTAGGACCTATAAGTAAAATTAAAAACAAAGATGAATTAGATGTTAAACGCTACGGCGTTATTGTTAAAAATGGCTATAAACAAGGGCTATTATTACCAAACTTAGAAGGGGTTGATACAATTGATGAACAAATCTCAATTGCTAAAAGAAAAGCTGGCATTGGTAAATATGACAATGTTGAACTATTCCGTTTTGAGGTTATTAGACATAAATGAAATGCAACAATTGTTTTAGGCATTGCGATATAAAGGATGGTTTTTATGGATTTTGTCGTGGAAGGAAAAACTTAAATAACACGATTATTAGTGATAATTATGGTTATTGTACATCTTTAGCACTAGATCCAATAGAAAAGAAACCATTCAAAAATTTTTATCCAGGAAGCATGATTCTTAGTTATGGAAGTTATGGGTGTAATTTAAAGTGCCCTTTTTGTCAAAACTATGAGATATCTCAATATACACTTAAAAACGAAAGTAAATACATTTCTCCTAATGAGCTTGTAAATACAGCTTTAGGTTTAATTAAAAGAGGAAATATCGGTATTGCTTTTACATATAACGAACCTCTGGTTAGTTATGAATATGTTCGTGATACTAGTAAATTAGCTAAAGAAAAAGGGCTAAAAACCGTTCTCGTTACGAATGGTTGTTTTAGTGACCTCGTTATCGATGAAGTTCTTCCATATATTGATGCAATGAATATTGATTTAAAAGGTTTTACAAAAGAATTTTATGATTTTGTTGGTGGAGATTTAGAGATGGTAAAACATTTTATTGTTCGCGCAAATGAAAAATGTCATGTTGAATTAACAACATTAATAATTCCAGGGAAAAACGATGATGAAAAGAGTTTTTTGGAAGAAGTTAAATGGATATCGAGTATTAATAAAGATATGCCACTTCACATTACGCGTTATTTTCCTCGTTATAAGATGGATAGAGGAGAACCAACTGAAATTGCTAGTTTAGAAAAATTAGCCCAGATTGCAAAACAATATCTAAATTTTGTATATATTGGCAATGTGTAAAATAAGTTTACAAGACGACTCTATTTGTTTATAATAAATAAGCGTTTTGGTCCTCTAGCTCAGTTGGTAGAGCAACTGACTCTTAATCAGTGGGTCCGGAGTTCGAGTCTCCGGAGGATCACCAGCGAAAAAATTTAAGGAGCCTAATTAAAAGGGCTCCTTTTTTATTACCTTTTAAGATACTAACTCTTGCTTCATTTTGCTATAATTACATGGAGGAAAAGAATATGAATAAGTTTAAGAAAATAATAATGTCGTTTGCCATATTTACTTTATTTACATCTTTAGTAAGTTGTGGCGAGGGAAAAGTCGTAAGACCAACTAATTTAGAAGGTGATATTACTGTTTACGCACTTAACGATTTCCATGGAGCATATGCTGAATCAAGTAGTGCTGCAGGAATGAGTAGAATTGGTAATTACTTAATTAATAAAAAGACACAAAACCCAGATAATACATTTGTTATATCGAGTGGTGATATGTGGCAAGGAACTGCTGATAGTAACCTAAATAAAGGTAAGTTAATTACCGAATGTATGAATGCCATTGGTTTTGATTCAATGACTATTGGTAATCATGAATTTGATTGGGATGAAAGCGTTATTGAAGAAA
>JBAYXD010000004.1:0-48828 GCA_041673725.1 Bacilli bacterium
GCATCTGTAGCATCCGCTTCTTCATAAAGTTTTGCATCAAATTCTTCAGCACTTAAAAATCTTGGAACAACTAAGTTATCAAGTAATTTTGCACTTACAATATTCTTTGATTTATTTTCTTCAGTAACTGATCTCTTACATAATGCTTTACCACAATCACTATAGATTTCTAAAAGTAAGTCATTAATGTTACTAGCAAATAAAATCTTATCTCGCTTTGCATACATGATTGATCTTTGTTTACTTAAAACATCATCATAATCAAGTAAACTCTTACGTACATCGAAGTTTTGTCCTTCAATACGTTTTTGTGCACTGCTAATAGCATTTGTTAAAGCTTTTGATTCAATTGGATCATCTCCACAAGACTCAAAAATCTTACGTAAATTATCATTAGCAAATCTAACCATTAACTCATCATCAAGTGAAACATAGAATCTTGAAAATCCTGGGTCACCTTGACGACCACTACGACCACGTAATTGGTTATCAATACGTCTTGATTCATGACGCTCTAAACCAAAAACACATAATCCACCTAAAGCTTTTGTCTCAGGGGTAAGTTTAATATCGGTACCACGACCAGCCATGTTAGTTGCAAGGGTAATATGACCTTTTTCACCAGCAGTAGCAATAATATCAGCTTCACGTTCGTGGTTCTTAGCGTTTAACATATCATAATGTAAACCAACTTTATCAAGATATTTAGCAACTTCTTCACTTGCTTCAACACTTGGGGTACCAATTAAAATTGGTTGTCCTTTTTCATGTCTAGCTTTAACTTCTTTACAAAGAGCACGAATCTTTGCATCTTTAGTTCCAAATACATAATCTGGAGCATCATTACGAATAATTGGACGGTTCGTTGGAATAACAACAACGTTCATATTATAAATTTTTCTAAATTCTTCTTCTTCAGTCTTAGCAGTACCAGTCATACCACCAATCTTCTTAAATAATCTAAAGAAGTTTTGATAAGTAATGGTTGCAAGAGTTGAGGTTTCTTCCTTAATCTTGACGCCTTCTTTGGCTTGAATAGCTTGTTGAAGTCCATCACTATATTCACGACCTTTTAAAATACGACCAGTAAATGTATCAATTAATTGAATTTCATTATCTTTATCAACAAGGTATTCAACATCACGTGTCATGATGTAGTTTGCTTTCATGGCTTGTTGAATTCTATGAACAAGTTCTTGATATTGTGGATCGTAAATGTTCGTAATGCCAAACATCTTATCTGCTTTATCATTACCTTTATCAGTAAGGTTAACTGTCTTATCTTTAACATCAATTGTATAATCAACATCTTTGCTTAAATATTTAGCAAATCTATCAGCAACTAAATATTGCGAAGCAGTTGCTTTTTTACCACCACTAATAATTAATGGAGTACGTGATTCATCAATTAAAATACTATCGGCTTCATCAACAACAGCAAAATTTAATCCTCTTAAAACACGAGCACCAGCACTTTGAGCCATATTATCACGAAGATAATCAAAACCAAGTTCACTGTTGATTGTATAAGTAATATCGCAAGCGTGAGCCGCTTTTTTCTCTGGATTTGATAAACTATGTAAGTTAACACCAACTGTTAATCCTAAAAATCTATAAACTTGACCCATCCAGTTACTATCACGAGTAGCAAGGTATTCGTTAACAGTAACAACGTGGACACCTTTTCCACTAAGTGCATTAAGATAAACCGCCATAGTACAAGTTAAAGTTTTACCTTCACCAGTACGCATTTCAGCGATTTCACCATCGTTTAATACAAGCGAACCAATAATTTGAACTTCAAATGGATATTGTCCTAAAGTTCTTTTTGCAGCTTCTCGGCATACAGCAAAAGCTTCAAACTTGATGTCTTCAAGAGATTTTCCATGAGCTAACAAATCCTTAAAATAAGGTGTCTTTGCTCTAAGTTGTTCATCAGTAAGTTTGCCCATTGCATCAGCATATGCTTCAACTTTCTTGGCTTGCTTTTTATATTTATTTAAGACTCTTTCATCAACTCTAAATATTTTTTCAATAAAATTTCCCATATAGATTCATCCTTTAAATAACTTTATAATTTTACCATTATAGATAATGGTATTCAAACAATAATCATCATAACTTCTTAATGTTTTTCATATTCAATATTTCATCTTCGGTTAGCTCCCTTTTGGCGATTGATAAAATTTTAATATCTTTCGCACCATTGTTTCGCATTAATGCAATTGCCGCTCGCATGGATGCTCCAGTTGTAATAATGTCATCTACGATTAAAATTTTCTTATTTTTAACAGAGTATTTATAATTAAATTCAATGTACTTTTTTATCTCTTGTCGATGTTCATAATTTTGTTCTTTTTGTTTAATATCTTTTGTTTTAATTAAGCAATTGATTATTGGTAATTTTAGACTTTTAAAAATCTCGATTACGTTGTTATATCCTCGCTTTTTATCGTCTTCAACATATGAAGGAATTGGTACGATTGAGTAATCAGAAAATCTTAACCTAATCTCTAATAAAAACGGCGAAATAAACATATCTTTTAGTTCGTAATCTAAACAACCTTTATATGTGAATATTTTTGTTTTCATATATTCATCATATTCATAAATTGTCATTGCCTTTATGCCATCAATTTCAAATTCCTTAAAAACAGGGTTCGAAGCATATATACAATCATCACAAACATCCTCTTCTCCAAATAATAATTTATGAAAACTAGTGTATTTAATGCCTTTGAAGCAAGGTTTGCAAATGCTCGTTTGCTTCTTTAGTCTTTTTAATAGCTTCTTCCATATCATTTGTTTTCTTTTCTCCTAAGAAAATTACTTCTCCATCAGGTGCATCTTTTACCCTTCCAACTCTACCCGAAATTTGAATTAATGATGCTGAGTTATAAATGTTATGATCAGCATTAAATATAATTACTTGTAAATTTTTAAGAGTAACTCCTCTTTCAAGAACGGCTGTTGTTACTAAGTATTTATATTTCCCATGTCTAAATGCGTCAATAATCACGGACCTATCCTTAACTTTTGAATGAACACAATTTCCAAGCGGAACATATTTTTTAATTACATTAAACACATATTCACATTCATCAATAGTTGCTACAAAAACAAAACACGGCTTATGGGCATTTTCGTATTCTTTTATCTTTTTTATTAAAAAATAGAATTTAAAAACTCCAAAAGAAATTACTATTTTTGGTACAGGAATTGGTTTCATATGATACCTAGTAAACAACGTTAAAATCTTATGTCCTGGTTGTTTAAATTCTTCTAATACAGATTTTGATGGAGTCGCAGACATGAGAACATAATTCCCATTTATGCAACGCTTAAATAAGCTGATTAAAACAGGGTTATCTTTGTAAGGAAAGGCATCAATTTCATCCATTATTAAAAGGTCAAAATGATGAGGATATCTATATAACTGGTGTGTCGTTAAAACAATGATATCACCGACTAAATTTGAAGTATTTCCACCATATACATTAGTGACTGTGTTATGAATAAATACCTTCTTAAATCTTGTTGTTAATTCAATTACAACATCACGACGAGGAATCGCAAATCCTACTTTCAAATTGTTCTTTAATGCATATTCAATCACACTAAAAACAAGTTCAGTTTTTCCTGCTCCACAAACGGCATAAATAAGGGTATTTAAACCATTTACATAATTTTCTTTTACTTCTCTTGCAATTCTTCTTTGTTCATTGCTTAATTCATAGCGAATTACTGCTTCCGAGTTTTCATCAGGCACTTTAAATTCTGCTTCATTTACTTCTTCACCCATAAAAGAGATACACCTTCGACAGTAAGGTTTACCATTTCGATATCCTATATATCGTTCGTCACTATTGTTGCAAATTGGACAAATGTACTTAATAAAAAAGCCCTCCACTTATTGAATGGAGGGGAATTTTATAAAATTAACAAAAATTATTTCTTTTCGTAATTTGTAATGGTTTCAACACGAACTAAATGTCTGCCACCTTCAAATTGTGTATCCAAGAAAATCTTTACTCTCTTAATAATATCCTTTGTGTCCATAAATCTAGCACCAAAGGCAATCATATTACAATTATTATGTTGTTTAATTAATTTACTAACTTCATCGTTATAACCAATTCCACAACGAATACCTTTTACCTTATTTGCAGCAATTGAAATCCCTTCGCCACTACCACAAATAATGACACCGTATTCACACTCTTTGCTTTTAACTAATTCAGCAGCTTTAATACCAAACTCTGCGTAATTACAACTCTCATTTGTATAAGTTCCAACATCAATTACTTCATATTTGTTATCAGCCAAAAACTTTTTAACTTCTTCTTTTGCAGCAAATCCTGCGTGATCGCTACCTAATGCAATTTTCATTTAATTTTCTCCTCAATTTCTTTTAGCGTTAATTTCCCTTGACGAATTAAAGTCATTTTTCCATCAACTACTTTAATTATAGTAGAAGGAACACCATTATTACAACTTCCATCAATAACTCCATCAATTTCATCATGAAAAGCATCAATGACTTCTTTAGTATTTTTGGCTGGAACACAATCCGCTTTGTTGCAAGATGGAACAAAAAGTGGTGCTTTTACCGCATCGATTAAACTTAAAACAAATTTATCATCAGGCATTCTTATTCCAACATACCCCGTTCCATGGTCTACACAAGTTGGTATTCCCTTCTTTGCTTTTAAGATTAAAGTAATTGGACCAGGCATGCAATTTTTAATTATTTTTTTCGATAATTCATCAATTTCTAAATAATTCAAAACTTGTGTAATACTTGAAATCATTAATGTGAATGGTTTATCTGGATGTCTATTCTTAACCTTCACTAATTTTAAATAATTCTCTTCACTAGGTGCGACAACTCCAAGTCCATAAACGGTTTCGGTTGGGAAAGCTAATATCCCACCATTTTTTAAGATTTCACTAGCTTCTTCAATTTGATTCTTATTCAAGATTTTCAAGATGATATCCTCCAAAAATTAATAAGTATCTTTCTTTTCCATAAATATCTCTTTTAAAGATATATTGTGTATTGTTTAAATCAAAATATTGTTTAATTAATTTTGTTAATTTTCCTTTTTGGTCGTAATTAATTTCAAACGCCATAAAGAATTTTTCGCCCATCACATCTTTATAATGTCTAAAATATGAGTCATAAAAATGTAATCCATCAAGTGAATATATAGCATTTAAAGGTTCATACCTTAATACGTTATCATCAATCTCTTTTATCTTTTCTACATAAGGTGGATTTGAAACTAACACATCAATCATGATATTCTTTTCTTCAAATGGTTGAAGTCTACTTCCTTTAAGTAAAATTATATTTAAACCAAGGTTTTCTTTATTTCTTTTTGCTACTAATAATGGGTCTTCATATTTATCGCTAGCGTATATTGTTGAATCCTTAAATTGCGACTTTAAATATAAAGCAATACATCCACTACCCGTGCAAACATCCGCCATAGTTTCGTGATTTAAATTATATTGAACGATATATTCTTTAACTAATAAAGCAAGTCCTTCGGTTTCAGGACGAGGGATTAAAACATTATGGTTAATTTTAATATCTAAACCAACAAATGAAGCAACCCCTAAAACATATTGAAGAGGCTCTCCATCATATAATCTTGTCAAATTTCTAGTATATAATGGCTTATTTTTAATTTCTGCATCAAAATTACTAACAAGTTCAGTATAATCTTTAAACCCGTTTGCATTGATTAATAATTCATAAATTTCTGTATCATTAAGATGCAAAGAACGTCTTTTTGAATCATTCTTTTTAGTATCAAGAAAGACTTCTCTATTGGTTGCCATTTTATTTCTTTTCACCAGCTAACTTTTGTTGTTGATCATAGTTAATTAAAGCATCAATTAATTCATCAAGATCACCTTCAATAATTCTATCAAGTTTTTGAACAGTAAAACCAATACGATGATCAGTTACACGGTTTTGAGGATAGTTATAAGTACGAATCTTTTCGTTACGATCTCCACTACCAATCTTACTTCTATAACCAGCTTCAGTAGCAAGTTTCTTTTCTTCTTCCATTTGGGCTAATTTACTTGCAAGCATTTGCATACAAATTTCATGGTTTTGAATTTGTGATTTTTCTGTTTGGCAAGAAACAACGACACCAGTAGGAATATGGGTGACTCTAACTGCAGACTCAGTTTTATTAACGTTTTGTCCGCCAGCACCACTTGATCTATAAGTATCAACTTTTAAATCTTCATTACGAATATCAACTTTACCAAGTTCAACTTTTGGCATAACAACAACTGTAGCAGTTGAAGTATGAATTCTACCATTAGCTTCAGTCTTAGGAACTCTTTGAACTCTATGAACGCCACTCTCATACTTGAGACGTGAATAAGCATTCGAGCCACTAACAACAAATTGAATATAAGAGAATCCACCAGCTTCACTAATACTGTCATCAACTACTTTTAACTTCCAACCTTCTTTATCGCAATAGTGACTGTACATTCTAAATAAATCACCAGCAAATATATCGGCTTCATCACCACCAACAGCACCTTTAATTTCAAAAATAACATCTTTTCCATCATTAGGATCTTTTGGTAAAAGCATAACCTTCAATTCGTCAGTAATTTTGTCACATAAATCAGTATTATTTTTAAGTTCATCCTTGCCCATTGCATTGATTTCTGGATCTTTATCGTTTGCCATTACTAAAGCATCTTGTTTATTCTTATCTGCATAAACAAATTCATGAAATTTTTGAACAATTGGATCAAGTTCACTTCTTTCAATGTTTAAATCTCTAAATCTATTGTTATCTCGTGTAACTTCAGGACTCAATAATAATTGATCAATTTCATTTAATCGCTTCTCAGTAGCAACTAAACGATCATACATATTTTTTTCCATAATATACTTACCTCTAAACCTTTGAAATTATAACAAAAAACATATAAGAATAAAAGTAATCTAAATGTTTTAAGGGAGGTCCCTTTATGATATAATCGAAACAAGGTAAAAAATATGTCATATAAAGCTTTATACAACAAATATCGAAGTCAAACTTTCGATGAATTAGTCGGTCAACAAACGATAGTAACAACACTTAAAAATGCATTAGCAACCAACAAGATTGCTCATGCTTATTTATTTTGTGGCCCTCGCGGTACAGGAAAAACAAGTGTTGCTCGTCTTTTTGCAAAAGCATTAAATTGCAGTGAAGGTGTTGGTCATCAATGCAACAAATGCGAAAATTGCATTCAAATTAGCGAAGGACAACATCCTGATGTTATTGAAATTGATGCCGCAAGTAATTCAGGCGTAGATGAGGTTAGAAGTTTAATTGAAAAGGTCAAATATGCTCCTATAAAAGGAAGATATAAAATCTATATTATCGATGAAGTCCACATGATGACTCCTAGTGCTTTTAACGCACTACTTAAGACACTTGAAGAACCACCAGAATATGTAGTTTTTATTTTATGTACAACTGAACCATATAAATTACTTCCAACAATTATTTCTCGTTGCCAAAGATTTGAATTTAGAAAAATTAGTGATGATGAACTTAAAAAATTAATAGTTAGAGTTTTAACAAACGAGAATGTCAAAGCTGATTTAGATACTGTAAATTTAATTATCGAACTTGCAAATGGCGGCGCTCGTGATGCTATGTCAATATTAGATCAATTAATCGCTTATTCTGGAAACACTATTTGTGTTAAAGATATTGAGATGGTTTTTGGTTTAACAAGCGCAAGTGAAAAACTTAATTTACTCAAATTGATTTCGGAAAATAATACTTTAGAAATTCTTAAAGTTTATGATGAATTTATAAAACGAAATGTTGATATCCAAAGATTAACAAACGAATTACTTTATATTTTAAAAGACTCATTAATCTATTCAAAAATAAAATCGGCAAATTTACTAACTGTAATTGATGAAGATAAAGCAAAAGCAATTACTTCAGTTTTTAGTGAAACTCGTTTATTAGAGATGATTGATTTATTGCTTAAATGCCAATCTGAATTTAAGACCGCATCTAATCCAAACTTCTTATTTGAGATCTACTTATTAAAATTAGTAACTCCAACAAGTGAACAAAAAGTAGTCGAAACAACTAGTCGCATAGATGCAACTTTAGCAAAACCAATCGAGAAAAACACTACTATTCCAACTGTAAGTGAAATAAAACCTATTGTTCAACCAGTGGTAGAAAAGCCAAAAATTGAACCAAAGAAAGAAGAAATAAAAGAAGAACCAACCTATAGCGAAAAAGATTTAGAAAATCTTCCACCTCTATTCCCTGCAAATGATGAAAAAGAAGAAGAGATTGAAAAATCACCAATTGCTATTACTGGAGAATCCTATAACCTTGACCGAGATACATTAATTAAAATAATGGTTCTTGGTAATAAAAAAGTTAGAGAAGAAATTATTAAAAGATGGCAATATTTTGATGCCTTCAAAAATGATAAAGATTTAGGACCATTTGCAATGTTACTTAAAGATGGTACCCCTTATGTTGTTACTTCAAATATTATGATAATTCGTTTCAATCTTGAAAACGAAGCAACTAGATGCAACATAAAAGAAAACCAAAAGAAACTTGCAAAAGTGTTAGAGAAAATCGTTGGTAAAACCTTGTTCGTTTATGGAATTAACCGTAAGGTTCTCAATGTATTGACTCACGAGTTTATTAATTTAAATCAAGTTAATAAGCTTCCAAAAGCTAGCGAGATAGGCGAAATAAAAATAGATAAATAAAAGGAGATATTTTTATGAATATGCAACAAATGGTACAAGCCATGCAAAAAACTCAAAGAGAATTCAATAAGGAATATGCAAAGCTTGAAGCAAAAGAATTTACTGGAAACGCTAATGGTGTTGTTGAAGTTAAAGTAATGGGAGATTTAACTCTTAAAGCAGTTAATGTCCTTGATAACTCATTACTTAGCGCTGATAACAAAGAAGAATTAGAAGATATGATTGTTCTAGCATTCCAAAAATGCAAAGAACAAATCCAAAAAGAAAGCGATGCTATTAGTAAAAAGTTCCAACAAGGTGCTGGAGGAATGATGTTCTAATGAAAGAACTTCAATCTTTAAACAATCTTGTCGATGCATTTAAATCTTTCCCTTCAATTGGTAGTAAAACTGCTGAAAGAATGGGATATAGCGTCTTAGATATGTCTGAAGAAGAAGTTAATAATCTTGTTAAAGCAATAAATGAAGCAAAAAAAGAGATTCATCCTTGCCCAATATGTGGATTATTAACTGAAGAAGATAAATGCTCGGTATGTAAAGATCCAAATCGTAATCATTCGATTTGTATTGTTTTATCATACCCAAAAGATGTCATCAATTTTGAAAAACTAGAATCCTATCATGGTGTTTATCATGTTTTAGGTGGAGTTATTTCAAGTGTCCATGGAATTGGACCTGATGACTTAAAGATTAATGAATTGATTTCCCGAATTTCTAAAGAAGGAATTAAAGAAATTATTATTGCGACTAATCCTACTTTAGAAGGTGAGACCACTGCTTTATATCTTTCTCGCATTCTTAAAAAATACGATGTTAAAGTTACACGTCTTGCTTATGGCCTACCAGCAGGTGGTCAACTTGATTATGTTGATGAATTAACAATTGAAAAAGCTCTTGATAATCGAACTGATTTAAAATAGTAAGGAGTAATTTATTATGTTTATAACATTTGAAGGTGTTGAAGGTTGTGGTAAGTCATCAGTTTTGACTTATGTTTTTAATGAACTTCAAAAAGAAAAATATAACATAATGGAAACTCGTGAACCTGGTGGCGTTAAGATTAGCGAAGAGATTAGAAAAATTGTTCTTGGAAAAGCATACATGGAGATGGATAAACGCACCGAAGCTCTTTTATTTGCGGCTAGTCGTCGTCAACATTTAGTTGAAAAAGTATGGCCTGCTCTAAAAGAAAACAAAATAGTTTTGTGTGATCGTTTCCTTGATTCATCTTTAGCTTATCAAGGTGGAGGAGATGGATTGGGCGTAGATGAAGTTTTAAAAGTTAACCTTTTTGCAACTGAAAATACCTATCCTGATTACACTATTTTATTTGATATTGATCCTCGAGTTGGTTTAGCAAGAATTAATAAAAATAATAATCGAGAAGTTAATCGTCTCGATATAAAAGAATTAGAATTCTATGATACTGTTAGAAAAACCTATCTTGAATTAGCTAAGAAATATAAAGACCGTTACATCATTATTGATGCAAGTAAAGATTTTAATACCGTTGCAAATAACGTCTTAAATATAATCAAAGAGAAAATAAATGGATTGCATTAATTATTTAAAAAACGAACAACCTATTGCCTATCAAACTTTTTTAAATTCGTTTAAAAATAATCGTGTTTTCCATGCTTATTTACTAAGTGGTGAGATTGGTACACCACTTCTTGACATAGCAAAATTTATTGCTAAATCACTGCTTTGTTTATCACCAAATCCTTTCGCTTGTGATAAATGCAATAATTGCAAAAGAGTTGATGATGAAACTTATGGCGACCTCATTATCATTGATGGTAAAAAGAACAATATTTATAAAGAAGATATTCAAAAAATTGAAACCGAATTTTCTAAGACTTCTTTAGAAAGAAAAGGGATCAAAGTTTATATTATTAATTTAGTTGAGAATATGATGCCTGATAGCGTGAATGCTCTTTTGAAATTTCTAGAAGAACCAAGTGAGAGCACGTATGCGATTCTCACAACTGAGAATGAATTTAGAGTATTACCTACTATTTTATCGCGTACACAAATTATTCATTTAAACTTAATTGATAAAGCTACTTTGATTCAATTTAGTGCTCAAGATGGTGTTAAAAAAGAAGATGCTGAACTACTTTGTAATTTTTATAATGATGCTGCTTCTATAAAAACTGAAGCTATTGATCCTGACTTTTTAAGTAGCAAAGAAATGGTTACAAATATATTTTCAAAAATAGATAACGCTAATGATTTAAGGTTTTATATTGAAAACGATGTATGTTCAAAACTAAATTCAAAACCTGCAATCCGTTTCTTTTTTGATATGTTAATATTCTTCTTTAAAGAAAGTTATGTGTATAGCATCGAAAAGAAGTCAATTTTTGAATCATATATCCCAACATTTAATAAGATTATTAAGCGATATAAGGATTTAGATATAAAAGTAATTAAACTTATGGACTTACGAAATGAATTGAATTTTAATATTAATAATGATTTATTAATCATGCACGTTCTAAATTCAATTTTTGAGTAATTATAAAATAAGTATAGAATTAGGAAGAGAGAAATTTATGGATAAAATATTTATTACAGTTGCCTTTATGAATACAAGAAAAAGTTATTTTTTCTATACTAGTGATGCAACAATTGTCCCTGGAGACAAAGTATTAGTTGAAACAGTTGTTGGAAAAGAAATTGGTCAAGTTATTGCGACCAATCTTCAAATTGATAATCAAGATTTTTCAAAAGAAATCAAACCTATCATTAGTAAAGCTACTGCTGCAGATTTAAAAATTGCTGAAGCAAATGCTCGACTTGCTCTTAAGGCAAATACGATTTTCGAGCAAACCACTAAAGAATTAAAATTTGATATGCGTTTAATATCAAGTGAATATACTTTTGATTGTTCAAAAATATTATTTGTTTATGCAAGTGATGAACGTATTGATTTCCGTGAATTATTAAAAATACTTGCTAGCGAATTACATTGTCGTATTGAATTAAGACAAATTAATTCTCGTGAAAGAGCACAAACTATAGGTGGAATTGGTGTTTGCGGTCTTGAACTTTGCTGCACTACTTTCTTTAGAACGTTTGATGGAATTTCATTAAATAGAGCAAAGAATCAAATGCTTGCAATTAATATTCCAAAGCTAAGTGGTCAATGTGGCAAATTAATGTGCTGTTTAAAATATGAAGATGATTTATATACCGAAGATAAGAAAATATTCCCACGACTTGGAGCAAGAGTTAGTTTTGATAAAAAAGAATACAAACTTACTGGGTACAATGTCTTAACTAAGGTTTGTAAAATTGAAAACGAAGATGATGTTGAATTTGTCGATTTAAAGGATCTAAGAATTCTATAAATATGAAAGGTACTCTTTACCTCGTTCCTTCACCAATTGGTAATATCGACGATGTTTCGCCACGAGCAAAACAAACTCTTTTAAATGTGGACTTTGTTGCTTGTGAAGATACGAGAAATACCCTCAAGTTATTAAACATCTTAGGGATTAGTAAAAAGTGCGTTTCTTGTCATGAACATAATGAATCCGTTGCGTCAAATAGTATAATTTCGAATATTTTAGATGGTCAAAACGTGGCTTATTTAAGTGATGCAGGATATCCTTGCATTAGTGATCCTGGTTATATTTTAGCTAAAAAAGCAATTGAATCAGGAATCACCGTTGTTCCTATTTCTGGAGCAAGTGCCTTTTTAAACGCTCTTGTTGGAAGTGGTCTAGATACTAAGCATTTCCTTTTTTATGGATTCTTAGAAAGTAAGTCTTCATTAAGAGTTAAAGAATTAGAAGAATTAAAACATCTTACTTATACTTTAATATTTTATGAAGCTCCTCATAGACTTGATGAATGCATAAAAGATATCTATAAAGTTTTTGGCAATCGTAATGTTTGTTTATGTCGAGAACTTACTAAAATTCACGAAGAATTTATTCGCACAAATTTAAAAGATTTAATTGATAATCCACCAACTTTAAAAGGTGAGATTGTTATTATAGTTGATAAGGGCGTAGAAGTTATTAAAGAAGAAATTAGTGACAAAGAAATCATTGCTAAAGTTAATGATTTAATTAACAATGGTCTATCAAAAAAAGACGCTATTATTAGCGTCTCAATTTTGTTAAATATTCCTAAAAATACAATTAAGAAATTAGTTATTTAGAAGGTGTAGCATCTTCTTGAACTAGACCAACAGAGTCGGTAACTGGTAAAGCAAAAGCAATACCTTGTCCTTTTGTATTGAGTCCAGCTTCTTTGCCGACAACTTCAAGAATTTTTTCTTTCTTTGATTCACTAACAAGAATTAAAACCATTTCTTTATCGGGTTTAATAACTACACCATAAAACTTTTCGACTTCATCGTTTCCAGTGCCTCGTGCACCAATGACAGTACCACCTTTAGCACCACTTTCTCTAGCTGCGCTCATGACAAGATCACTATATCCTTTATCAACAATACAAACGATTAATACATTGTTTCCCATATTATTTTCTCCTATTTTGACGTGTATTTGTAATAAATTGATAAGCAAATACCCCTATCATTGAATCAACAGGTACCGCGAATGCAACACCTTTTGCTGCTTGTGAGACTTTAAATCTCTCTCGGCAAACATTTAAATAACTATTAATATCGTCGGCTTTCACAAGACAAAATACGACATCTTTCTTATCTTCACCAATTCCAAGAATATGTTTTAAATCGTCTGTTGCAGTGCCGTTTCCATAAGTTAAGAAACAACAACTTGCCCCACACTCTTTAAACTTATCAATATAGTAATCACCTTGATATTGGTTAACTATTACGAATAAAAATTTAAGTGCATGAACGACATATTGTTTATCATAACTTTTAGGTGTCGCATTTATGCCACTATCATTATTTTTCATCAGTTACTCCTCCTTTATCAAAATGTATAATTTGTAAATCATCAGGTGCGAGAATTCTTCTTCTAGCTTTGTGGTATTGCATCTTGGTTTTGATTTCCGCATATAAGCCCATCACTTCAACTGTAATAACAGGCATTGCAGCAATCATGCCAATAACTCCAAAACCACTAATATCATTATCAAAACAACTAGCGACCCCAAGAACAAATGGCAATACAAATGATGAGGCCATAAGTCCACTAGCAACTTCACCAGCATCAAATGCAATAGCTGTATAGATGTCAGGAACAATTAAAGATAATAAGAAAACAATTATATATAAAGGAACAAGCATATATAGTAATTTGATATCATATACAGCACGGATTACCGAAAGCAAGATTGCTAAAGATACACCTATTGCAAGTGATATAAGCATCTTTTTTCGACTAATAACACCCTTAGAAATATCTTCAACTTGAGTAGATAAGATTTGAACTCCAGGTTCGGCTAAAACAATTGTTAAACCAAATAAAATGCATAAAAGTAAAAGAATTCCATAATCACTACTATCTTTCCCAAGTCCTTTTCCAATGCTATTTCCAACTGGAATAAATCCATAATTTGCAGCGGTTAAGAAAATAATGAGTCCCACATATGAGAATGCATAACCAACCATGATTTTAAAGATTTCGTTCTTTGGTAATTTCATAACAAAGAAATTATAGACAAGGAAGAAAGCAATGATTGGAAGCAAGGCAATACTAACTGAAGTTAATGCGTTTAAAAATGCACTAAGAAGCGCACTAGTAGAAATATCATTTGAAAAAACAGGTGAAGCAATTGATGGTTTTAAAAGCAATCCTAAAATCATGACACTAATAATAGGTCCCATTGAGCACATTGCGGTAATACCAAAGGAATCACTAGTTGAGTTTTTACCACCACGAACGCCTGCAATGCCTACACCAAAAGCAATAAAGAATGGAACGGTAATTGGGCCAGTAACAACCGCACCACTATCGAACGATAAATCAATAATTGCTCCATCTTTATCACCAAATAATGCCGCAATTCCAAAGATAATTAAAAAGAAAAATACGTACCAAAGTTTAAGTGACTTTTGGAACATAATTCTAATGTAACCAAGCACAAAAAAGATTCCACATCCTATTCCAATACAAATTTTAAGTAACAAAGGATTAATCTCATTTGCGGGAATATATGAGGCAAGAACGCTCACATCAGGTTCAGCAATTGCAATCAATATTCCTAATAATGTCATTAAAACAATGACTAAAATTAATGATTTTTGTTTCGCGAAACTTGCGCCTAAATATTTTCCAGTTTCGCCAAGGGCGCTATCAACTCCAAGAGTAAATAATGTCATTCCAATCATTAAACAAAAAGAACTACATAAAAAGACTATAAATAGTTCAGTATTTAAAAAATCACTATCAAAATGTTTAGTAGTGATTTGAATAGCATATAAAACAGAAACAATTAGAATAATTGGTACAATAGCTAGAAATGCGTTATAGAACTTTTTTAATAATTGTTTAAACATAAAAGTTTACTTCATCAAAGCAAGAAACTCTTTTGGCGTTGGTGCATCAAACTTATAAATCTTGCTATTTACTGGATGCTTAAATGATAATTCATAAGCATGTAAGCATAATCGATTAATTGGGTTTTCAGGTTCGCCATACTTATCATCACCAAGAACATAATGCCCCAAACTTCCAAGAGTGACTCTGATTTGATTTTTTCTTCCTGTACCAATTGTAACATCTAATAGACTATATTTTCTAGTTTCTTGTAAAACTTTGTAACTTGTAACAGCTCGATAATTGCCTTTACCACCGAAAGGAACAACATACATCATATCTTCTTTATTCTTTCTTAAGTAATTTACAATTGTCTTCTCTTTTTCTTCCATTCTTCCTTCGACAACCGCAAAATATCCTCTTTTTGTAACGATATCATTCCATTGATCCGCTAATAAATCACGGATTTTTTCATTCTTGCAAAACATCAAAACACCACTCGTTTCTTTATCTAAACGATGGACCAAAAAAATTCGATTATGTTTATTTTGTGATTGAACATAATCCATAACCATACGCATTGCCGTACTATTTTTCTCAGTTTTACTAGGATTAGTTAATAGTCCATAAGGTTTATTAATAACAATAAATTCATCATCTTCATATATGATTGGTAAATCTTTTCTAGCTTTAGCTCTAATTGGATTTTTAGAAATTATTAAAGAATCGCCTTTATATAATTCAAAATCAAATTGTGAAACTGGAGCACCTTCAATTGAAATATTGTGATGCGAAAGAATTGCTTTCGCATTAGTTCTTGGAAGATGTAAATCTTCGATTAAATACTTAAGTAAAGTTGAATTATGAGTAACAATGTATTCTTTATAATCAACACGTCTTGGTCGACGAGTTTCTTCTCGAAAATCATCACTTGGTTCTTCAGGCTTTTTATATTTCTTTGATTCTTCAAAACGACGCTCTTTTTTAGCACTTTTAAAACGTTTATTACTTTCGTTTCTTTGTTTATATCTTTGTTTTAAGTTATCTTTATAATTCCTATTCATGATATTTCTCAGCTGCTTTAATTAATCCCAAAAATAATGGGTGTGGCTCTAATGGTCTTGATGTAAATTCTGGATGGAATTGACAAGCCATAAAGTATGGATGATTACTAAGCTCTATCATCTCACATAAACCGGTTTGTGGGTTTATTCCACTAAATACTACACCATTTTTAATGAATTCGTCTTTATAAATGTTATTAAATTCATATCTATGACGATGTCTTTCACGAATTAAATCCTTTTTATATAAACTATAAGCTTTAGTTTTTGGAGTAATCTTACATTCATATTCTCCAAGTCGCATTGTTCCACCAAGGTTAATTCCTTTATATTGCGATGGAAGATAATCTATAACGTTATAACTAGTTTTTGGATTAAATTCAGTTGAATCAGCATCTTCATGATGTAAAACGTCACGTGCAAAATCAATTAAAGCGATTTGCATACCAAGACAAATTCCTAAGTATGGCATATTGTGTTCACGAGCATAACGACTAGCAATCTCCATGCCTTCAATTCCACGTTTTCCAAAACCACCAGGAACAATAATGCCTTTAGCATTTCCTAGTAATTCTTTTATATTATCTTTAGTAATTTTTGCGCTATCAATCCAAACAATTTCAACATTCTTTCCTTCAGAATATCCAGCGTGTTTTAGCGCTTCGCAAACTGAAATATAGGCATCATGAAGTTGAGTATATTTACCAACAAGAGCGATACTAATTGAATCAGTAATGTGTTGGATTCTATGAACAAATTTTGCCCAATCAGCCATATCGGCTTCTGGTGCACATTTAAGTTTAAGGTGATCAACAATTAAATCATCTAAATGTTGTTTTTGTAAATTTAATGGGACTTCGTATACGTATTTAACATCTTTTACAGTAATAACAGCGTTATCATCAACGTTACAAAACAAGGCAACTTTTTGAATTGTTTCTTTATCTAAATCTTCAACAGTACGTAATAAAATTGCATCTGGTTGAATTCCTAAACCTGTTAATTCTTTAACACTATGTTGAGTAGGTTTTGTTTTTGGTTCAAGAGATGTATATAAATAAGGAACAAGAGTGTTGTGCATAAAGAATGTATTTTCATACCCAAGTTCACGACGTAATTGTCGAATAGCTTCAAGGAATGGAAGGGATTCAATATCACCAACTGTTCCACCAATTTCACAAATACAAACATCTGTATCGTCTTTAGCATCAAACGCTTTATAGATACGATCTTTTATTTCGTTTGTAATATGAGGAATGATTTGGATAGTTTTTCCAAGATAATCTCCTCTTCTTTCTTTTTCAATAACTGCACTATATATTTTTCCACTAGTAACACTAGATTCTTTAGTTAAATATGAGTTAATTAATCTTTCGTAGTGTCCTAAATCAAGGTCGGTTTCGGCCCCATCTTTAGTTACATAAACTTCACCATGTTGTAATGGTGACATTGTTCCTGGATCAACGTTTAGATAAGGATCAAGTTTAATTGAAAAGACATGTAAGCCTCTTCTCTTTAATAGACGTCCAATACTTGCTGCACTGACGCCTTTCCCTAAGCCACTAACGACTCCTCCAGTTACGAAGATAAATTTTCTGTTTCTTTTAGTTTGTTCTTTTTCCATAAATTTTATAAAACCAAAAAGATTAATAAATGTTTAAATTATTAATATTTTTGGGGTGCCCTTATTACTATATTATAAAAACATGATTTTGACATCCACAAAATCATGTTTTTGATTAATTTATTATTAAATTATTGGTTGATGAACGCTAAGGTTGCAGCACCAATGATTCCAGCATCATTACGAAGAGAGGCAATAAGCACATCAACACGTGGAGTTTCATGATATCCATACCAATGATCTTCAAGATATTTTTGAACTTTGTCTCTTAAATAGTCCTTTTGATTACTAATGCCACCACCTAAAACAATAGCTTCTGGTCTAAAGATATTGCAAACGTTAAGTAATCCTTCACCTAAATATTTAATATAAGTATCAATAACTTCGTTTGCGGCTTTATCACCAAGTTTTGCGCATTCAAAACTGGTTAAACCATTCATATTATTGATGTCACCTTTACAATATTCCCACATCTTGGAGTCTTTATTTTTCTCCATTGCGGCTTTAGTATAACGTAAAAGTGCGCTAGCACTTGCATAAGTTTCAAAACAACCTTTTCTTCCACAAGCACATTCATTACCATCAACAACTATAACCATGTGACCAATTTCTGCACCTTTTCCATCATTACCTTCAAATAAGTGGTTATTGATAACGATTCCACTACCAATTCCAGTACCTAAAGTAATTAAAATAGCATCGTTATAACCTTTTGCAGCGCCCCATCTTTGTTCAGCTAACGCTGCAACATTTGCATCGTTACTAACAAATATTGGAGTTTTTAAATCTTTTAAATAGTCTTTTAAAGGGACGTTCGATAAATATAAATTACAAGCATAATCAATAGTTCCAAGTTTATTATTAACAACACCTGGGACACCAAAACCAATACCTTTAATCATGTATCCTTTTTGATAAGCTTTATCGAGTAAACTTTGTAATAAACCTTTAACATCCTTTAAAAATGGTTCACTTCCATTTTTTGTATTTGTTTGGACACTTTGTTTTTCAACAATCTTTCCATTTAAATCAACAATACCAGCTTTAATTGACATTCCACCAATATCAACACCAATGTACGCTTGTTCCATATTTAACCCTCTTTTATTTATATAAATTATACAAAACTATAAGCCTTAATTAAAGCATCTAGAACAATCTAAAAAACGAAATAATTTAGTCTTTTTCTTCTAATTTCCTAAAACTATTTAAAACAAAAATACCAACGACATAAATTGCGGGCACAATTGTTGAAACGGCAAAATTACTATAAGTAAACCAATCAAGGCCACCTAAGCCATTACCATAAATAAGAATAATAAACATTGCCACGTATGCGACAAAGATAATTCCAAGCAAAAAGGCGATAGCAAAAGATACCATTTTTAATATTTCGTTTTTAAATTTAACAAGGAAATAAGCAGAAGCACCAGAAAGAAATTCCACGCATGCGACACATAAAGTAAAGACTTCTCCATAAAGATTATTACTAACTAAATTTGCGTTTCCAATTTTGCTGGCGCTAATAATGATTCCTATAACTCCCCAAATCATTAAAACTAATCCAGAAATAAAAATAAAATATGCACCTACTTTTTTTCGCATAATTACTCTTTCACCTCTTTTGTTTTTCTTTCTTCAATTACTTTAATAATACGTGAATATTCAACTTCATCAAGTTTATAAAATCTATCGTAAACGATAAGGATTAACCACATAAATATCATCGGAACAATAAAAACAAGAGCTTTAAATATCATAAGTTTTGGATCATAATCACTACTTGAAATTGTGTTCATTATAAGTTGATTAACGTTTCCAACCACGTTATATGTCGAATCTAAAATTCCTTTTGCTTCTTCATTACCAATTGCGGTATTTAATCCAAATAATCCACTAGCGAACAAGAAAATATAGAAACATAGGGTTTGAATTCCACCGCTAAATTTACCAAAAACTTCTCTGATTGCCATAAAATCTTTGTCTCGTCTTTCACCAAACAAATAATCATTATATTCAATCGTTAAATTATTAATCATTAATATAATTGAGTTTACTTGCCCTTGGAACAAAACAAGAATAAATATACCTAAGAATAACCAATACACATTAGCTCTATTGCTTAATAAGAAATAGATTAATAAATACATTATTGTTAAGCCAAAAATTGAGAATGTAAGAATCTTTTTACGACTAAAATGTTTATTAATTAAAGGATATAAGTATTGGGAGATTGTACTAGCAATTCCATAAACAATTGTAAAAATAAAACAAACTCCAGTAAATCCACCACTTGCTAAAGGACTACCATAAATTGCTTCGTTCCCATAACCATATATATAGTAGAAAAGATTAACGCTATTCCCCATTAATATAAATTGAGCCGCAAAGAAAAACATTAGTATAAGTAAGGCAGGCAATTCATATTTGTTCTTTTTTAATAATTTAAAGCAATCTGTATAATGACTTTCATAATTAGTATTGATTGGTTTTTCTTGCATAATAAGGGCAAGTATTAAACTAGAAATAACAAATAAAGCAGCAATAATAATTGCAATCAATCTAATTGCAAAAGATGCTTGTCCACCACTAATTGCAGGCGTGATAGCGGCAACTGCATACGTGCCTATTGCAATAAATACGCTACTTACTGCACCAAATTTTGCTCTAGTTTTCTCAACACTCGACATTGTTGTAAAGAAACCCCAATAGCCAATATCATTAAAGCAAAAGAAGGCTTCGAATAAATAGTATTCAATTAAAAATGTTATAACAAACCACCATCCACTAAACGGATTAAAAAACATCATTACAAAGAAAATCATACTTAGTAAACTACCAAGGAAAATCCATGGACGGAAATTCCCAGCCCATTTAATCTTTATAATATTTGATAAATGAGACATCAATGGGAAAGTAAATAGTGTTCCAATTGTTTTAACAGCAATTAAGCCAATCGTAATCACTAAAAAATAAGTATTATAGTTTGGATCTAATGGTAAATCAGTCCCATATTGGATAAAAAGTAATAAAAATAATGATATAAATTGAAAAATAGAATCTTTAAATGCACCAACGATACAAAAAGTTAGCCATGTTGATTTAGGGGCGGTTTCGCCTGAAAAAGTTCTATTTAATTTGTAATTCATATCGATAATTATATGCTATCTAAATTGTGAATAAAACATAAATAGACTCTAAATGATTAATCTATATAAAAGCACTGACTAAAAACTTGATTGCCATCAAAATAAAGATACCTCCAGCAATAAAGGGAGCTACTTTTTGTAAAACAGAACCAATCTTTTTACCGAGAAATATTGTTAATAAAGATAAAGCAAAAGTAATAACGCCAATAATTAAAAAAGTAATTAAGGCTACACTTATTTCCTTATCTATATATATAAAGCCAATTGTTAAAGCATCAATTGAAGTTGCTACTCCTTGAAGAAGGATATCACTAATCTTTATAACCTTCTTTCCAGGAACATAATTAGGATTCTTTTCTTTTTCTTTTTTGTCTTTTTTAATATCGATTACGCATTCAATAATTGTTTTAATACCTAAAAACATTAAAATCGCAAAAGCAATCCAGGGGATATATTTAGAAACATAATCTTTAATTAAGTAACCAACAAAGTAGCCTATTGTAGGCATCGCTCCTTGCATGAAACCAAAAATGAACGCAATAAAAAATATTTTTCTTTTTCGCATGTTGCTTTCACTAATACCATCACTAGCGCCAACACACATACAATCAACTGACATTGATAAGCCTAGGATTGAGGCGTCTAAAAAATCCATAAAGATAACCTTTCTTTAATGCTAACAATCCATGATTTTATATCTAGGGATCATGAACATTAAAAGTTCATGAGTCTCGTTATTTAACTTGAGCCAGGTTTTAACCAGTGTGTTGACTCAAGGCGTTCTTCACGCCAACTACTCCCTCAATGTTTAATATTCTAATAAACCATTTTTTAATATTCAATAGAAATAGAATTAAGATTAGCATAATTATTTCAAATATCCTTGAATAAGATGTGTTAAAAAGATTAAATTATTAGCTAGACATAGGAGATATTTAATAATGAATAATTACTTAGAAATTAAAAAAGAAGATCCAGAAGTTTATGAAGCTATAATGCATGAAAAGAATCGTCAAGAAGACAATATTGAACTTATTGCTAGTGAAAATTTTGTTTCAAATGCCGTTCTTGAAGCCTGTGGTTCAGTTATGACTAATAAATACGCCGAAGGATATCCTGGAAAAAGATATTATGGCGGCTGCGAATATATTGATGTAGTTGAAAACTTAGCTCAAGAAAGATTATGCAAACTATTTCATTGTAAGTTTGCAAATGTCCAACCTCATAGTGGTTCGCAAGCAAATATGGCTATTTATAGAGCTTTATTAAATAAAGGCGATAAGGTTTTAGGTATGGGACTTGATGCTGGAGGTCACTTAACTCATGGTTATAAGTTATCATTCTCTGGTCAAGATTATGATTGTTATAGTTATGGAGTTGACCCACAAACTGAGATGTTAAATTATGATGAAATCGAAAAACAAGCTCTCGAAATAAAACCAAGAATGATTATTGCTGGAGCAAGTGCTTATCCAAGAGCAATTGATTTTAAACGTTTTAAAGAAATTGCTGATAAAGTTGGAGCATATTTATTTGTTGATATGGCTCATATTGCCGGACTCGTTGCTGCTGGTTTACATCAAAATCCATGTCTATATGCCGATGTTGTTACTTCTACTACTCACAAGACTTTAAGAGGTCCAAGAGGTGGAATTATTTTAACTAATAATGAAGAAATTTTTAAAAAGATTAATAAGGCTATTTTCCCTGGGACTCAAGGTGGTCCTTTAATGCATATTATTGCTGCTAAAGCTGTTGCTTTTGGTGAAGATTTAAAACCAGAATTTATTACTTACCAAAAACAAGTAATAGCAAATGCTGCTGCTATGGCAAACGAACTTATGCGTTTAGGATATCATGTTGTAAGTAATGGAACTGATAACCATTTAATCTTAGTTAACGTTTATGAAACAACAAAAATATCTGGCAAAGATGCCGAAACAAAATTACATAATGTAAATATTACTTGTAATAAAAACGCTATTCCAAATGATCAACTTCCACCATCAATTGCTAGCGGAATTCGTTTAGGAAGTCCTGCCATGACAACTCGTGGATTTAAAGAAGCAGATTTTGTTAAGGTTGCTCAATTAATTGATGCTTGTTTACAAGACAAAATGAGTCAAGAAGAGATTAAACAAGAAGTTAGAGTCCTAACTAAAAATCATCCTCTATGGTATTAGTCTTTTTATAATAATCGCCATATATCTTATCTAAGTCATATCTATTTAATATACAACCAAGAGCGCCTTTTTTGGTAGTCGCATATGCGCCACATATGTTCGCTTTTTGAATTGCACTGCGTATAATAGCCTCTTTTTCAAAAAACTTATCAAAACCTATATAATCTATATAGTATAAAACACAACCATAAAAAGCATCTCCGGCTCCTGTAGTATCAATTGGTTTTACGCTTATTGATGGTTCTTTATAAACAGTGTTATTACTTAGCAAAAAAGATCCTTCTTTTCCAAGAGTAATGAAAACCTTTTGATTGGGTTTTGTTATTAATTTTATTCCTTGATAAACATCATCTACCCCACTAAAGAGTTGGACTTCGTCCTTAGAAAACTTAAGAATATCGCATTTAGAAATTATCTTGTTATAAATACTTTTCGCTTCTTCAGTTGTAGAAAACAAATCACTTCGATAATTAATATCTAAACTGATTTTTATATTTAATCTTTTTGCTTTTTTGATTAATTTATTTACAAATTTTAAACCTTCTTTTGTAGATAAAAGTAAGGAGCCAATATGAATAATATTGCATTCATTTAAAGATTTTAAAAATTCATTTGGAATATTATAATCCGCTCCATTTTTTCGGGCAAACGTAAAGAATCTCTCCCCATCGGCTTTATGTGTCCCAAAAGACATTGAAGTATTTCTCTTATTATCTATATAAATGTACTTGGTATCCATCTTTGATTCTTTAATAAAATCAACAATCTTATGACCTAAAACATCATTACCGACATTACCAATGCATTTAACTTCACCACCCAAAGAACTAATTGTATAAGCTAAATTTAATGGTGCTCCTCCAATACAAAATTGAAATGAATCATCATTGTTTTCTAACATATCCGCGATTATTTCGCCACATGAATAAATCATAATTACTACTCCTTAAAAGAATGGAACTTCTAACGTTTCTTCGTTATGCTCTTTAAATAATTTTTTATAACTATTTAATGTTTCTTCAACCTTTGTTTTTGTAGTCTCTTCTAAATCACTATGTCCATCAACATAAAAACTAACATCATATTCATTAAACTTCTTTATCATCTCATATGTGCTAGAACGATTTAAATAAACTTTATCCCCTAATATTCTCCCACAAAGAGCATCACCAATAAACATTACTTTATCCAAATCTTCATAGATTAGTAAGGCACCTTTTGAATGGCTGTTTGGTAAAAAATCTATTTTAATATTAAAATTTTTAGCTTCTATAATCATAGGTTTTTCAAGTGGAGCATCTATGCATTTTATATATTTCATCGTGTATTTTGTGGCGATAATTGAAAAGTTAGAAAAATGACCAATATTATGAATATGGTCATCATGAAAGTGAGTTATTATTACGTATTTTATAATTGGCAAGTTGAATTCTTTAATCATTTTATTTAAGGATTCAACTTGCCCTTCTTCATTACCTACATCAACGAGTACTGAAAAATCACCACAATTAATTAATGATATTTTTGGTACAGGTTTATCTTTAGCCCCATCAACATAATATAGTCTTTCGTTAATCTTATGATATTTATAAGGATTATTTTCCATATAAATATCTTACTATTAATCTAAAATTAAATACAAATTTTTACTTCTAGGCTTTTTCTTCTTCAGGTTTCTTTTCTTTTAAGATTGCGTTTAAAACAATTCCTAAAATCATACTGACCGCAATACTTGTAATTTGAACAACTGGTTGATTAACATCACCAAATTTAACAACTAATCCACCAATTCCAGCAACAAGGATTACACTAGTAACCAAGATATTCTTGGTAATCGACATATCTATCTTTTCATTAATCAACATCTTAACTCCACTAGAAGCAATGAATCCATAGAGAAGTAAGCTAATTCCACCACATACACATGATGGTATAGTTTCTAGTAAACTAGTAAGTGGCGTAAAGAAACCGAAGAGAACAGCAACGATACAACCAACAATAATTACATCGACACTTGCAACTTTTGTAATACCTACAACCGCAACGTTTTCACCATAAGTCGTATTTGCAGCGCCACATAATGCACCACTAATTGCAGTTCCAACACCATCACCTAATAAAGTTCTTTGTAATCCAACTTCCTTAAAGATATCGTGATGAATAATATTACTTAAATTTAAGTGATCGCCAATGTGTTCACAAATTGTAACGAATGATACTGGAATAAAGAGTAATGCAACTGTTCCAATTGTCGCCCAATCAAATTTAGCAATTTCATCAAATCTAAGGAAGATAAATGATTCTTCACTATTTGGTATAAATAATCTGTAGTTAAAGAAGGCTTGAATCCATTCAGCAGCATTAGTACAAGTAAAGTTTTGAACTAATGGTTCGTAATTAATAAGTTTAAGATAGTTAACATCAAAGACATAACCACAAACACTGAATATTGAAGCTAGTAAATAACCAATTCCCATTCCAATAACGAATGGAATTAATTTTGCAGTTTTGTTTCCATAATGCGAAACAAGAGCGGTACTAATCATTGTAATAACCGCAACAAGCAAGGCTACAAGGTTATAACTCATCGATTCTCCACCATTACTAATCGTCATATTACTAACAGCAGATGTTGATAAGCTTAAACCAATAACGATAATTACTGGTCCAACAACGATTGGAGGAAGTAATTTATCAAGCCATTTTGTTCCAACAAATTTAACAAGTAAAGCAACAATAACGTAGCAAACTCCAACGAATATCATACCTAATATTAAGGCAAAATAGTTCATTCCAGTTGCTCCACCAATAAGTCCAACCGTTAATGCGCTAAGCATTGGTGAGATATAAGCAAAGCTACTACTTAAATAAACTGGCGATCTCTTCTTAGTAACAAAGATATAGAATAAAGTTCCAATTCCACTACTGATAAGCGTTGCACTAATTGGTAAGTGTGCATCAGGATAGGCTGCATTAATAATTAAAGGCACAGTAATACATGCGACAAGCATTGCAAGTACGTGCTGTAAAGCTAATCCAATCCATTCTGAGGCCTTTTTTGGCTTTTCATCAACATCGAGATATAGTCCAGAACTCTTCTTCGTGTTTTCTTCCATATTTCCCTTTCCCTCCATAAAAAAAGGTTTAGTGAATTGACACTAAACCCAATTTTTAAAATGAATAATGAACACATTGACAATAGAGCCAAGATGACGAATTAAGTACTCTTACTTTCAATAGGTTGTTCATATCAATAGAGATTATATCAATAAAATTTTTAATAAATAGTTAAAAATGATTTTTGATACCTAAATTAATATGTTCTTAATTTCTATTAATTTTAAATAAAGAATATTCTATTTCTTCCAAGCATCAATTTCTTTACTTAACCAATCTTCAAATTCTTTTATTCCTTCTCCAGTCTTTGCGCTATAAGGAATAACAAGGGCATCTTTATTTAATTTATGAATACGTTTAGTACATTCTTTAATATCAAAATCAAATAAAGACATCGTATCTATTTTATTAATTAAAACTACATTTGATACTTTAAACATTAAAGGATATTTAAGAGGTTTATCGTCTCCTTCAGGAACGCTAAGAATCATTACATTTTTAGTAGCTCCAGTATCAAATTCAGCAGGACAAACTAGGTTACCAATGTTTTCTAGGATAGCAAGATCCATTCCATCAACATTAATTCCTTCAATTCCTTCTTTTGTCATCTTCGCATCTAAGTGACATTCGCCACAGGTATGAAGTTGAATAGTTTTAACGCCAGTTTTAGTTTCGATTGTTTTAGCGTCACATTCTCCATCAATATCCGCTTCCATAACCGCAATCTTATATTTATTTTTTAAATCATTAATGACTCTTACAAGGGTTGTAGTCTTACCACTTCCTGGAGAAGACATTAAATTCATTAAGAAAACTTTCTTTTCTTTTAAAGATTTTCTTAATTTTTCCGCTTGTTCATTGTTATTTTGAAAGACTGATTGTTTAACTTCAATAATTCTATATTTATCCATATATAAGTATTCCTCAATTCTTTATTATTCTACCTTGTTAAATAGATTTTAAAAAGAGATACAAGAATTAATTATTTTAGCGAATCTAAATAGGCAGTAACCATGCTTTCATAATTTCCATAATAAACCTCTTCATATCCTAAATAAGATTTACGAAATTCTTCATCATAAATAGTTATTAAATGAACATAGGCAGTACTTCTTGTATCTTCTTTTTTTGGTGGAATTCCTAAATGATCTTTCGATGAATAAGTCATATCAACATAAAGAAGGATATTGTCTAAGTCATCAAGGTTAATTCCTTGATTTATTAAATTGGTATCATTTCCTTTATAATTTAAAACTTCTATAGCGTCTAATGGATAGTATTCATTTATATAGCCGTAATCTGCAAAAGACACAATGTTGTTACTATATTTATATGCTTTAAAAGTCCCTTTTACATAATAGTCGTTATTATTCTTGTATATTGTTCCATAACCAAGTAGTGTGTCGCTATAAACAACTGCAGGACCTTCACTATTAGCACAACTAGTTAAGGAAAAGACAATTCCAAGTAAACAAATCTCCTTTGTAAATCTCATCATTAATCCTCTCTAAACTCATTATAGCAACGAAAAAAGTGAATACAACTCCATGAGCAAATATAGTTTTTTAGTTAAGCTTTTGTGTTACCTTTTTCTACTTTTTTGTTTTTTGCAAAAAGTAAGGCAACTAAACCAAGGATTTCTAAACAAGATAAGGTAAAAGCAATATAAGGATAACTAATTCTATCCATTATATAAGGTAATACAAAGTTCCCAATGGCAACGTTTAAATATAGAAATCCACCAATAAAGGTTAAGGCTTTAGTAATCTTTTTGTCCCCAAATAATTCATGAACGAATTGAACATTGCCATATAAAGTAAGTCCAGTTCCAATTCCATTAAAGACCATCCCTACTGCAATTAAGACATTTGGATCTTTAATAAATGTTACGCATAAACAAAAGATAACTCTAAATAATCCACCTAGTAATAAAGGCAATTTATAGCTCTTTGATTTTTTAAAAATAAAAGTGCATAAGAATAAAGCAATTGTTTCAACTCCCACACCTAACCCTGTAAATAAAGAGTAAGTAGTATCAAGTATTCCAAGTGAATTTAAATACATTGGATAGTAATAACTATTTACGTTATACGAACCAATTGTTAATAAATTAAATAATAAAACGAAGATAAAGGCTCTATTTCTAAATAAACTTCGTTTTTCTTCCTTAATTTCTTCTTTAGTTTCTTCTTGTTCATCACGTTTTTCATCATAATAATCTTTATCAAGAGAAAATAAAAACGCAAAAGCTAAAAACATACAACATCCAGAAATTAAGAATAATATTTGATAATTAATATATTTAAAAACAACTGAATTACATAATAACGCAACAAGATAAGCAAGTGATCCAAATATTCTAACTGTTGAATAATTAGCCATATGTTTCTTTAAACTCATGGATAAAGTCGCATCTTGAATTTGAAAATAACTACTATTATTAAAGTTAATTAAGAAAGCAAACACACAAATAACATAAAAGTTTTTAATAAACCCAAAGAATAAGATTAATAATCCTTCTATTAAGGATATTATCTTTAATAATCTTATATTATCTTTGTAACTCTTAGCAAAACGTGAATAAAATAAGTTACCTAAAAATAATCCAATAGGTACTAATCCTAAAACTATTCCTTTTTCTAAAGCATTTAAATCAATACTAACTAAATATAAGGATATAAAAGCAGTAAAAAGAGCATCTCCAAAGAAAAACAAAAAGTAAATTATTCTAAACTTACCAATATTTGTTAAACCTTTTTTCACGTTTTCCACAGAGAAAATTATATACTTTAAAAAGTAAGATTACTTACTTATTTATCTTTTTTGTTTACTTTCTTGTTCTTTGTTGATTTTTCTACCCATCCACCAATATAAGGGAAGAAAATAATCCCAAGTTGTAGTAAGAAAGCTATTTCATATATAAATATAAAGTTATACTTTTGGAAAAAGAAATAGATAGAAAAAGCTAGTGACCATAAGGTTAAAGAAATTAAAACTCTATCGTATTTCTTTTTCCCTAAAATAATACTAATTAATAAAACGGTTAAAGGAATGAATGGGAGAATAAATAAGTAACCAGCATAAGCTTCCATTGATGAAAAAATACTTGCTAATCCTATAACCCCTAATTCGCCAACAACAATTATTGCGGCAACTATCGTTAAAATAAAAATAATTTTAATCCTTGTGGCTTTCTTTTTAATCTCTTTATCTATGTCTCCACTTATCTCTTTTGTATAATCGTGGTCCTTAAATAAATATTCGATAGGAACATTAAATAAATCGGCAATCTTTTGTAGCATTTCCGCGTCGGGAAGAGACTCACCTCTTTCCCATTTTGAAACGGCTTTATTGCTATAAAACAATTTATCGGCAAGTTCTCCTTGCGTCATCTTATTTTTCTTTCTTAAGCATGTAATATTTTTTGAAATAATATCTCTTGTTGTCATGATATTATTTTAAACCTAAATTTTACTCTAAGACCATAAAAATATGGCTTACCCAAAATTAGGTAAGCCATATTATCGAAAGGAGACTAATCAGTTAATTTACTTTTTGCTATTTTTATCATCACTAGCAACAACATCTGGTCCAATCGCTTTACTAATTTTTCTTGCATGATGTCCAATATAAATTGTACTAATGAGTTGAACAAGACCAGCAACAAGAAGAATAACACCAAATATAACAAGGATAAATCCTGTAACATTTGCACTTCCACTATATTCAAGAGAAATAAGTAATACACCACAAACCGTAACTAAAATTCCTGAAACTAAATAACCAACATTCCTTGATGCACCACCAACTGTGGCAAAAAGAATAATTGATCTAGTGACTAAAACAAGTCCATAACCAATTAATATAACTCCAAGAATTAAAGGTAAAACATCAATTAACATTGTTGGATAAACAAATAACCAAATTGAAACTGTTAATAAAATAAGTCCCATAATAAAATCACCATCTAATAAAGGCAATGCGAGCATTAATGATGCAACAATTAATAAAACAGCATTGATTAAAAGATATACACCAACAATATATCCAATTGCTGCATGTAAATTGCTATTGCTATTAAAACAAATAACCAAAATACCTAAGACAATTAATAAAATAGCATCAACGTATTCCATCCACTTCCATTTACTAAAAATCTTTTTCATAAGAAACCTCCTTATGTACCTTTAGTATAGACTTTAAACTTCAAAAATAAATCTCTAAAGAGTAGAAATCTATATATTGAATATGAACATTAATTTTGTTCATTTTTTTACTAAGAAATATGGATATCGCATGCATGCATTTTTAAAAATTAACTTGGTAAACTATATGGTTTTTGAAAAAAGAAAAGTGGCTATGGCCACTCTTATTGTGTGTGATATGTCACATTACAACTGAGAACCATCAAACTTATAATCCCCTAAAAATTAGCTTGATGATTCTCAGTTGTAACCTTGGTAGTGAGTTCCAAGGTCACAATGGAAAAAAATTATGAAAATTGGTTAATTATCTTCGTTAACAGCATCAGCTACCTTCTCAATCTTGAAACGTTCAATACGTTTTTGCATAGATACCATTGTTCTATCAATAATATGGCTACATTCTTCTGAAATATCTTGTCCTAATTCTTTAACTTGATCAGCTTTTTTACGAATATTTTCTAATGATTTTTGTAATGGTTGGAATGATTTCACTAAAATGAAATCTTTAAATTCATTAAATGAAGAAATCATATCTGCTTTATTTTGATAATTAACTTGCTTATCAAGAATTATCTCTGAATATTTTTTAGCTAAAGAGGACAATAAACTTAAGAACATCATTAAGTATTCTGGACGAACAACATACATCTTTTCATAACCAGAAACTCTTAATACGGGCACATCATTGACAGCTCTTTCTCTTTCAAGATTACTAACAAGAATTGCGTATTCACATTTCTTCTTAATTCGATCAGTATTTAACTTTTGATAGAAATCAGCATTCTTTTTATGAGTGGTTGCTGATGGATTTTCATCCTTCATATCAAGCAAAGCAGAAGTTAATATATTTTCAGGTTTATAGTCATTACAAGAATAAACTTTAAATACAAAATCGCCTTTTGTTTTGTTTGGGTCAAGTTCATCTTTTACTGCTTCATTATCTTTATACCAATCACAATTATCAAAACCATCAACCGCATGTTCTTGATATTGGGCGTCACACCATTGTTCAAGGTTTTCGCCAAGGTCTTTAACGTTAGCCATGGATTTACCCATAACTAATTTAGCATTTTCTTCTTTTACTTTCGTGAGTTTATCATTAAATTCTTGCTCCTTTGCAGCAATATTTTTGATATTCTCTAATTTCAAATCATTCATCGCCTTTTCTTGATCCGACTTGGCTTTGCTAAGTGCTAAAGCAACTGCTCCATCTTTTTCTGTCTCTAAATTTTTTGCTTTATTTTCTAAATCCTTAATTCTTAACTCATAATCTTTAGATACATCTGCCACCTTAGCAGCAATATCTTTATCTTTTACTTTATTTTGAACCTCAATCTCGTTATTTAATTCATTAATTTTGCCATCATAAGTACGTTTTAGTTCGTCAATCTCTTTAGTTTTTTCTAAATCCTTATCAGCTTCTAAAGCTCTTTGTTTAGCTAAATTCTTTTCATCATTTTTAGAAATTTCGCTCGCTAACATCCTGTCGTATTCATCTTTTTTGTTCTTTTCAACAAGAGTATTAATAAAAGAAATATCAACTTTATTTAAGGTTGCTAAATCAATAATATCGCCCTTTTTAGCATCTTCTAAAAGTTCAATTTCGGTAGAACTAATTACTTTGATTTTGTTATTAATGTTCATGACTTTGCTCCTTTACATTTCGATTATCTCTAATCCTTTTTATAGCGGCATATGTTGCACACTCTGGTGAAACAACACATTCTTTTTCAATTTCTTCTACACTCATACCTTTTGTTTCTTCTGGTGGTACAAGTAAGTATCCAGCGAGACAATTTGCTTGCCATTCTGGATCTTGATAAGCCATAGGCTTTTCTTCAGTATCAATTGGATGACGACCAGTAACTTCCATTAAGAAGAAATGACTTAATTCATGAGTTAATGTGAAACGACATCTTGGATCATCATCACAAGCTCCATTAAATTGCGATTCTTTTATGAACATAGTATTACTACTAAAATCATATTTCGCTAATTCTCCATCCATAAATACTGGGTCATTATCGTCCATAATCTCATATTCGAATCCAAGAAATTCTTCATTATCTTGCATCATATCTAGTACATCAATTATAGGGAATTTTAATTTGTCACACTTGAACATTGAACGAATATTTGTTGCATACTTTTTGAGTTGAAACTTATTCGTCGGAGCACAAGAAAAATAATGCATTAACTATTTGCTCTTTTCGTCTTCAAGAAGTTTTTTTAATTTTTCTAATGTATGTGGATCTACATTTTTAATAGATCTAGCAAACATTAAAGAAATTTCTTGTTGATTACTGTCCATATTCTTAAGATTTAATGATATTCTTTGCTCAGTAATATCGTAAGCGTTTTGAAGCGCTACTGATGCAGTCTTATCTAAGTGATATAGTTTAGAAATTTCTTCACACCATTTAGCTGGTATGTTTTTCTTTCCCACTTCTACCGCACTTAAAAAAGATGAGCTAACATTAAGTTTTTGAGCCATGTCTTTCATGTTCTCAAAATTATCTAGACGAATATGTCTTAAAGCTTTTCCAAATTCAGTGTACATATTAATTCCTTATATTATAAGGATATCAATAAAGGTTCTTTTTGTCAACCTAAAAGGTTAATTATTTCTTGATTTCATTCCACTTGTTAATAAACTATAATAGATAACATCGAGGTGTTTTTATGAAAACTATAAACGTTGTCGCTGCGATAATATTTAACAAAGATAATATATATGCTACTGAAAGAGGTTATGGAGATTTCAAAGGCTGGTGGGAATTTCCTGGTGGAAAAATTGAAGAAAACGAAACTAGAGAAGAGGCGTTAATCCGTGAAATAAAAGAAGAATTAAATACAACAATAAGTGTTGATAAATTCCTTACAACCGTTGAATATGATTACCCAAAATTCCATTTACATATGGATTGTTTTATATGTAAAGTTGTTAGTGGAAAATTAACTCTCCTAGAAGCTTTAGATGCAAAATGGCTTAAAAAAGAAACGCTTGATAGCGTTAATTGGCTTCCAGCTGATAAAATTGTTGTTGAAAGTTTAAAAAAGATATTAAATTAATCAAATTTAACTTCTGTAAAATAATAATATAAAGGATCTTCGACTGGTGTATCAAGTTTGTATGGTATTTCAAAAAAAGATCCTTTTTCTTTTGAATAATCTTCAACTAATTTTCCATTTAAATGAGCTTCACCAAGGAAGTAGAAAAACTTTGCTTCGTTTATATCCTTTTTATTTTTTCTAATAAATATAAAAATACGAGTATTATTTTTTGAAGCATTTTCAATTAGCAACGCATCTTTTGAATCAATTCTTCTATTACTTTTTGAAATTGCCGTTAATTCACTTGGACTAAGGAATCGGTCATTATATTTTATAGATTCAGAAATTGTTGGGTCTTTATCATAATTGATAAAAACTGGATACGTATTAGTTCCTATATCATATTTATAGCCACCAACGTTTTGACCATTAATATTTTTCGCCCAATTTAACAACAATTGAACTTCTTCATAAGAATATTTCTTATAGAGAACTAAATCTGTATCTTTATAACTTTGAATATACTTATTTTCATATTGTTTAATTGCAAAATCCAATTCATCAATAAGATAGTTTTTAAACACGTTGTTTTTTAGTTTTTCTTCAAAAACATATGATAATCCTAATCGGTTTCCAATGTGTTGCACAAATGACACATCCTGATATTTGTTTTTTGCCAAAACAGAAAGCACAAAATTATTTGTTAAAAGATTATAAACACTATTTGCAATATCTTGGGAAAAATTCTTTTTGTAAACATATTTTAAATCAGTTAAAAAATCATCAAAACCACTATTACCATATTTAACCAAATACTTAAGCAACAATACATCATAAATACGCTTCCCAGTGATAAGCTTTTTAGATATAAACTCTAGCATCTTTTTTTGTGTCGCATCCATGCAATCTTTAAAATTACTATCACATTTAACGAGTAAATCATAATAAGAGTCAATGTTCTTGGATTCCAAAACGCAAGGTATATTAATTTCGGAATATTCATCAAACTCAAAAATATTTGGTACTCTGCCAAGTCGATTATATACAAGTTTGTATTGTGCTTTTATACGACTAAAAACATTAATGTTTGCTCTCTCAAGAGAATCATAAATCTTTTTTTCAGATATTTTATCAAACGCAATCGATGAACAACCAGGAATAATTGAGGTTCCTTCTTTAACATATCTTCGGATTAAATCTTTATCTTTTCCTTTATCGCCAGAAAGAGCCATAGGAATCATAAAGTTATTTTGGTAATTCCCAATAAAATCAATGATTACAACATATTGTTTATTAGCATATTTTCTTAATCCACGACCTAATTGTTGAACAAAAATAATAGGGCTTTGAGTAGGTCTCAACAATAAGACTTGGTTAATTTCTGGGATATCAATTCCTTCATTAAAAATATCTATAGTAATTATATAGTCCAAATGATCTTCGCAATTTGAAGTAAGTCTTTCAATAGATTTATTTCTTACTTCCTCAGTATCATCCCCAGATAAAAATATTGTTTTGAGACCTTTTGCATTAAATTTCTTGCTTAACTCTTCACCTTCATCTTTTCTACTAACAAAAATTAAAGCTTTAACACGATCTCCACTGTAGCCATAAAAATTTGCTTCTTTTAATATATAGTCAACTCTTTCGTCTGATGTTAAAAATCTAAAATTACTTAAAACTGTATCATCATCAACTTCTTTTCCTTCTTCTCTAAAATCGGTGATTCCAAAATAATGAAATGGACATAAAAGATTGTCTTTTAAAGCTTCTTCTAAACGTATTTCATAAGCAATATTATGATCAAATAAACCATATACATCGAACCCATCAGTTCTTTCTGGAGTGGCAGTCATGCCTAAATATAATTTTGGCTTAAAATATTGTATAACTTTCAAATATGTTGGAGCTCCACTCTTGTGGACTTCATCAATAACAATGTAATCAAAATAATCAGGCGAAAAGGAATTCAAATACTTATCTTTTGAAATAGTTTGGATAGAGGTAAAAATGAAATCTTTCCCATCATAATCCTTATTTCTTCCATTTAGAATTGCAGTTTTTAGGTTCTTCCCAAAAATTTTAAGATAACTATCTCTGGATTGTTCGAGAATTCTTTCTCTATGAGCTATATACAAAACTTTTTTAGCACCTAAATCTCTTAAAGCAAAACCAGATGCATAAGTTTTTCCTGTTCCGGTTGCAGAAATTAATAAGGTTCTCTTGTCTCCGTTTATTATTTCTTTTTCAAGGTTTTTTGTAAAAGAAACCTGCATTAAGTTAGGCTTTAAAATTTCTATTTGATCGGTTTCTTGCGCATGCACTCTTGCTTCTCGTCTTTTATTCTCATCATATAATTTTTTATAGGTCTCAAGATATTCTGCTGCATCGATCGATTTGTTCCATAAATCATTAAAGTTTGTTAAAACTTCATCAATATATTGACCATCTTTTGTTGAAACGCTTTTTACATTCCACTCTTTATTTGTTGATAAAGCTTTATCAGTAATATTTGAACTTCCTACGATAATATCGTAATTATTACCTTTTCTAAAAATATATCCTTTTGTATGAAAACCATCTTCCATACCATTCTTAACTTTATAAATTTTAAGCTTAATATTTGGAAAATTACTAACGATCCTACTAAGAGCTCTTGGCTCACTAAATAGCATATAATCCGTAGTAATTATTTTACCTTTAACATTTCTTTTTTCAGCTTCTTTTAAAGCTAACAATAAATTAGTTAACCCACCTTCAGTGATAAAAGCGACACTAAATAAAAATTCATCGCAACGCGATAATTCTTCAATTAAAGAAGATTTTACTTTGTGTCCATTTTGATAATCATTATAAATAAGAGAAGGAATATTCGTTGTTGAACACCTTATTTTTTTATCAATAAAAGCATAATTTGCCCCTTCAATTATCTTTTCTTCATCGTTACTCATGCTCTGATTATAATTCGTCAGAGCTTAAAAACAAAGCTCTTTAAAAACTAAATTTAGTCTCTATTTTTCACAAATATTGTAGTTTTAATGTCTTTTAATTCATCTAAAGCTAAACTAGTTTCTTCGTTCATTGCATCAAAGGCTTTATATATAGATAAAGTTAAATCTTTTAAAATCATTGGTTCAATATTTCTTATTTCCATTGAACCATCAAGTAAAGAATCAATCGTAATATGGTTATAACCATCTAATCTATAGATAAGTCTAGTTACTAAACATAATTTTAGATTTAATAATTCTTTCTCTTTTTCGTTTTTAAAATCAAAAGATTTAAATAAATTATTAGTAGTAAAATCAAATTTTTCTTTTAAGAGATAAGTAGCCATCATTTCATCATTTATTAAATAACTTAATTTAATAAATTCTTTATCTGTACAATATTTACGAAAATGAACATCATAAAGATTTCTTGTTTCGGCTTCATAAAAGTAATCTAATAACTCTTTATAATTCTTTACAAAATAACAATAAAAATCCGTAACTACATAGTTAGCAATATCGAGTTCAATCTTCGCTCTAGTCTTATCATTTACATCGATATTAAACTCTTTCACCACATCAAAAATGTTATTTAGCAGTTTTACAAATGCTTCATCTGCGTGTTCTTCAAGAACCGTTAATCTTATTTCAACTTTGTCATCATATTTATTAATCATAAAATACCACCACCTTCATTAGTATAATGGTAGGGAATTTTAAAATGTTATAAATATTTTTAAATTATTTTTTGAAAAATAAAAAGGAGATTTTTAAATCTCCTAATTACCACTACGTATATATTCAACAAATACGTATATGCCTTTATCTTTCTTATAGATAATTTCTCGTGATTTACCATTTTCATTAAAGTAATGTCTTAAGTCCCCAAGATACCTATGAAAAGTTAAATCACTAATCCCTAAAGTGGTTTTAATCTCGTCTTTAGTAAATGTCCCTATATTTATGAGTCGATCATAAATATAAAGAACCCCCTCAGTCTTGCTCATATTTTCCCCCTACTTTATAAGCCTTCCTTAAATGTTATATCGAATTAATCGATAAAAATCTATAAATTTATGAGTTTCATATCGTATTAAGATATTTATATCCTAATTTTTTACTAAAACTCTGATTTGATTTTGTTTATAATACCTTCTATAGGTATAAAAATGAAAAGAATTTATTTGATGCGTCATGGTAGAACAGTATTTAATGATGAACATATTGTTCAAGGATATAGTAGCGATAGTCCTTTAACTGAAGATGCTAAAAATAAAGCTAAAAAAGTCTATAAATATTTTTTAGATAACCATATAAAATTTGATAATGTTTATTCAAGTGACACTATAAGAGCTTCAACTACTGCTCGCTTAGTTACAAATAATGAATATAAAATAAATGAAGTAAGAGATTTAAGGGAAATGAAGTTTGGTACGGAAGAAAAGATGAAAAAGCATTATTCTTTTTATCGTCTACTTTCTTATCATGGTGGATTTAAAAATGTTGGTGGCGACACAAATAAAGAAGCAAGCGATAGACTCTATAAAACTTTACTAGATTTAATCACTAAAGAAGAAAATAACACGATTCTTTGTGTTTCAAGTTGTGCCATTATTCTTAACTTCATTAAGTTTAATGACCCCGTATTTTATAAAGTTTTATATAAAAAGAAGCATTATCCTAATTTTTCAACCCTTATTCTTGAATATAATGATGGCAAATTTAAAGTAATTGAACATATTGAATTCCCTAAATAAGCCATTTTGTTTACTTTAGTAAAAAAATAGATATTTTTCTATTTACCTACTAAAAATTTAGGGTTCATTAATGGTATAATATTTTTAATTTCTTAAAAAGAAATTGATTTTAATTATGAAAGGAGTTTTTACTCATGGAATACTCAGCCGAAATTAAAAGAATGTGCAGAGTGAAAAATGGATGTGATGCTGGTGTTAGTCCAATCCCAGAAGAAGGAAAATGGATTAAAGCCAAAGAGATTAAAGATATCTCAGGATTAAGTCATGGTATTGGATGGTGTGCCCCACAACAAGGTGCCGCAAAGCTTACTTTAAATGTCAAAGATGGCATTATTCAAGAAGCTCTTGTCGAAACAATTGGTTGTTCAGGTATGACTCATAGTGCTGCTATGGCTGTTGAAGCTCTCCAAGGAAAAACTATTCTTGAAGCAGTCAATACAGATCTTGTTTGCGATGCTATTAACGTTGCAATGAGAGAAATTTTTAAACAATTCATGTATGGTAGAAGTCAAACTGCCTTTAGTGAAAATGGTTTACCAGTTGGTAGTTCACTTGATGATCTTGGAAAGAATTTAAGATCACAAATTGGAACTATGTTTGGTAGCTTAGAAAAAGGACCACGTTACCTTGAAATGACTGATGGTTATGTTTTACATTTAGGTCTTGATAAGAATGATGAAGTTATTGGTTATCAATTCGTTAACTTAGGTAAAATGATGAAAGCCATTCGTGAAGGTGTTGATCCAAAAGAAGCTTATACCAAAGCTGTTGGTACTTATGGAAGATATAGCGAAGCTGTTAAAACTATAGATCCAAGAAAGGAATAGGTAATATGGTTACATTTGAAAATTATGATCGTAGAAAAGCTTCAATTGATGCTTGCTTAAAAGAAAATAAGATTAAAGATTTAGAAGAATGCCGTAAACTTTGTCTTGATAAAGGTGTTGATGTTGAAAAGATAGTTCGTGGTGTTCAACCAATTTGTTTTGATAACGCTGTTTGGGCCTATACCCTTGGTTGCGCTATTGCTATTAAACGTGGTATTAAAGAAGCTAAAGATGTCGCTTGTTGTATTGGTGAAGGATTACAAGCCTTTACTGTTCCAGGAAGTGTTGCAAATATCCGTGAAGTTGGTATTGGTCATGGTAATCTTGCTAGTATGCTTCTTGATGAAAAAACAAAATGTTTCTGCTTTTTAGCTGGTCACGAATCATTTGCAGCTGCTGAAGGTGCAATTGGTATTGCTTTAAATGCTAATAAAGTTAGAAAATCACCACTTAAGGTTATTTTAAATGGTTTAGGAAAGAATAGTGCTTATGTCATTAGTCGTATTAATGGCTTCACTTATGTTCGTACTGAACTCGACCGTGTTACTAATACTTTAAAAGTTGTTAATGAAGTTAAGTTTGGTAGCGGCGATAGAGCTAAGATTAATTGCTATGGTTGCGAAGATGCAACTGAAGGTGTTGAAGTTATGAAACATGAAGGCGTTGATGTTTCTATTACTGGTAACTCCACTAACCCAACTCGTTTCCAACACATTGTTGCTGGTCAATATAAGAATTGGTGCTATAAACACGATAAGAAATACTTTAGTGTTGCTAGTGGCGGCGGTACTGGACGTACTCTTCACCCAGATAATATGGGTGCCGGTCCAGCCAGTTTTGGTTTAACCGATAATATGGGTAGAATGCATGCTGATGCTCAATTTGCTGGTAGCTCAAGTGTTCCAGCACACGTCGAAATGATGGGCTTAATCGGTATGGGTAATAACCCAATGGTTGGTGCTAGTGTTGCTTGTTCTGTTGCTGTCTATGAAGCAATGAAATAACGGACTAAAAGTTTAATGTAGAGCCCTTAAGCAACAAATGCTTAAGGGCTTTTGTTTACTTATTAAAAATTATTGCTGTCGCATAAATGCGAATTCCCTTTTAAGATTATAAAAGAAGCGGGAATATGCTATAATTTTAAAGTTATTTGGTGGGGCTTTTTAGTTTCGAGGTATTAAGGGGGAACTATATGAAAAAATTATTTACTAATCCAAAATTTAAGTTAGAAGTTAAAAATATATCGCTTGTTCTTTTAGGGTGTTTTTTACTTGCTTTAGCAGACGCTATTTTTATTGTTCCTTGTAACATTATTAATGGAGGCGTAGATGCTCTTGCCATTATTATTAACCACTATATCGAGCCTCTTTGGGGATTTAATGGAACCGATATTATTATTATTTCCCTACAGTTAGTTTTGTGGTTACTTGGTTGCTTTACTCTTGGAAAAAGTTTTAGTTTACATACCTTACTCGGAACATTAGCTTTCCCACTTATTTATTCTTTATTATTAAGAACTAACATTAATGATTGGCTTGGAATAACTGCGATGTATGCCAGAAACACAGATGCTAATGGAAATATTAATCTTTCATTACTTATTTTGGCTGGTTGCTTTGGTGGACTTTTATCAGGGGCTGGAGTTTCATTCACCTTTTTAGGAGATGGATCTAGTGGTGGATTTGATGTCATAAGTTTCTTAGTTGCAAAATACACTAATGTCAAACAAGATTTATCAGGTTTCATCCAAGATGCATCAATCATTATTTTAGGTTTAATTGTGTTTCAAAATTGGGAACTAGCTCTTGTTGGTATTTTAAGTGCATTTACATGTGTTATTGCCATTCAATTTATTTATATCTATATGAACTCATTTATCATAGTTGATATTATTTCAATTAAAAATAAAGAGATTCAAGATTATGTTCATAACGAACTCGGTAGAGCCTCCACCGTTATCAATTCAATTGGAGGATATACTGGTGAAAAGCGAGAGATGATTCGAGTTATTATTTCTAAAATTGAAATGGGTTCGCTTAAATCGTTTATCGGCGCAATTGATCCAAATGCATTTGTAAGTTTCGTTCAAGCAAAAGCTATAAATGGTAATGGATTTGAACCATTCGTTATTACTCTAAAAGAGAAGAAACGTATACTTAAAAAATACAAAAATAATAAAATTAATCATAATAAAGTTGCTTATAAAAAAGGTAGCGAACAATAAAAACAGGCATCAGTTTCAAGCTGATGCCTTTTTAAATCATGCATGTTTTTGCATAGCGTTTTTATTAACAACAATGCTTTTTAACGATTCGTTCATTAAAAATGCATATATGCAACATATTATTTTTGACTATAGTAACTCTTCATTAAATTAAACATATAGTCCACATCCTCTGCTCCACCAACTTCAAAACTTGAATGCATTGCAAGTTGTGGTAAACCAATATCACAGGTCTCAATACCAATTTGAGAAACACTAATTGTCCCTAAAGTTGATCCACCCCTAACATCGCTTTTATTATAGAAAATTTGAAATGGAATCTTGTTTTCTTTACATATATTAATTATTTTAGAAGAACTTGCACCATCTGATAAATAAGCCATATTACTATTAAACTTAATAATAGGTCCTTTATTTAGATATACTAAATTATTTGGATCGCTAACTTCAGGATGATTTGGATGAACCGCATGTCCATTATCTACACTAAGCAAAAATGATTTAGCAATTGCCGTTAGATATTCATTATATGAGTAACCAAGTAAATTATTAATTCTTTGTAGATTCGCTTTTAATAAATCACTATCTGCACCACTTAATGTTCCGCTACCAATTTCTTCGCTATTAAAACTTACATATACCTTAATATTCCCAGTATCTTCACTCTTAAGAAATCCTTCTAAAGTTAAATAAGCGGATTCTAAGTTATCAATTCTTGGAGACATTAAGAATTCATTATTCAAGCCACCCAAAGTGCTTTGAGTAAAATTATATGTTTCTAAATCATAAGAAATAATGCTATCCTCTTTTACTTTTAAATTATCACTTATTGCTTTAAGAATAGAGTTATCTTCTTTTCCTAATGAGATGATTGGTTTTAAATCAACTTCAGGATTATATTTATAACCTTCATTAATTTCACGATTAAAATGAATACAAAGATTTGGAATAATAAGTAAAGGTTTATTAATATCAATTATTTTTGATACTAATTCTTTACCATCTTTTACGATTACTCTACCAGCAATTCCAAGAGGTTTATCTAACCATGATGACATAATAAGACCACCATAAGTTTCAACATTAACTCTATGATAACCATTACTGATATTTTCCTTGCCCATCTTTATCTTGAGTGTTGGTGAGTCAAGATGAGAAGCACTGATTAAAAAACGATAATCAACAATCTTCTTTGGTACTTTAAAAGCTAATACACTGTTATCATTTCTAACCAAAAAATAGTTATTTCCTTTTTTGATTTTATAGTCTTCTTTTTCGCTTATTTCTATAAATCCATTCGCTAATAATATTGTTTTTAGCATATATGCAGCATTAAAAGCACTGTGCGAATGATTTAAAAAATCTAATAATCCATCAATTATTTTTTCCATAAAAATACCTCACAAACATTATAGTTTAGAAACCATAATAACACTACAAAAAGAAAGCCAATTCAATGGCTTTCTATTTAGTAAAATACTTAATCTAAATATTAGTTCTCTCTTGGATCAGCATCTTTATCAAGATAGATTGTTACATTTGGGTGTCGATTTAAAATTGAAGCTGGGCACTCTTTACTCTCTCCAGCAAGAAGAGCTTTTATTGCGCTTCGTTTATTCTTTCCAGTTGCAATTAAAACAATTTCTTTCGCTTTCATGATAGTTGATAACCCCATTGTTACTGCTTCTTTTGGAACTGCATCAATTGATTCAAAATATTGGGAATTATCACTAATAGTTTGCTTTGTTAATTTAGTAATATGAGTTTTAGAATCAAAACTTGTCATTGGTTCATTAAATCCAATATGACCATCAGCTCCAATTCCTAAAACTTGAAAATCAATTTCTTTTAATTCTATTTCCTTATCATATGCTAAAGGATTAGTAGCATCTGGAAAATGGGTATTAACATCTTTAATATCAATTTCATCAAATAAGTTATGATGCATAAAATATTTATAAGAATCTTTTTCTCGCTTATATCCTACATATTCATCAAGATTAAATGTTGTTACATATTTAAAACTTACTTTCTTTTCTTTATAAGCTTTAATTAATTCTTTATATGTAGTGATTGGTGAACTACCAGTTGCTAAACCTAAAACTGTATTAGGTTTCTTGTTTATTAATTCAACAATTCTACTTGCAATCTCTTTTCCGATTTCTTCTTTATTGTTTTTTAATAATATTTTCATTATTTAATCCTCCAAATGTCTAAAGTAATTATATGATTAAACTATTTAAAATTGAATAATTAAAGAAATTATTATAATACTTGTTTAATGTGTATTCTTATCACTCTTAAATAAGGAATAGTATAATAACATTGAAAGAGGTACTTTCAAATGAATAAAGAACAAGAAAAGATTATGCATAGTAATCAAGGGTTCATTGCAGCTCTTGATCAATCAGGAGGCAGTACTCCAAAAGCCTTACTTGGTTATGGCATCACTGCTAACGATTATAATAACGAAGAAGAAATGTTTGGTTTAATCCACAAGATGAGAACTAGAGTTATTACTTCTCCAAGTTTTACTAGTAAAGAAATACTCGGAGCAATCTTGTTTGAAAAGACTATGGATAGCGAGATAGATGGTAAATTAACTGCTGATTATCTTTGGGAAAATAAACATATTGTTCCATTCTTAAAGATTGATAAAGGTTTAGCTGATGAAGTAAATGGCGTAAGAGTCATGAAACCAATGCCAACTCTTGATGATTTACTTAAGAAAGCCGTTAAACGACATATCTTTGGCACAAAAGAAAGATCAGTTATTAATGCCGCTAATCCAGAAGGCATTAAAGAAGTTGTTGCTCAACAATTTGAAGTCGCAAAAAAGGTTATATCTTATGGGCTTGTACCAATTGTTGAACCTGAAGTTACTATTTCGATTTTAGATAAGAAAGAAGCTGAAGATATTTTACTTAAAGAGATTGAAAACAATCTTAAAATTTTAAAACCATCCGATAAAATTATTTTAAAGTTATCACTCCCTACTGTCGCTGGTTTATACGATAAAATAAGTAAAGACCCACATATTGTTCGTGTTGTTGCTTTGTCTGGTGGCTATAGTCGAGATGAAGCTAATAAGCTTTTAAAGAAAAATAAATGCATGATTGCTTCGTTTAGTCGAGCTCTATTAAATGATTTAAGAGTTCAACAAAGTGATGACGACTTTAATGCAAAATTAAAAGAAGCGATTGATTCTATCTACAATGCTTCATGTAAGAAGTAAGTATTAAAATAGCCTAGCCCAATTTTTGGACTAGGCTTTTAATATGGAAAAATTATCGATGAATGTAATGCTTTTTATCTTTATACATCGCTTCATCGCTCTCTTTAAGAGTGTCATCAAAGTCTTTTTTACTATTATAAAAAGAATAACCAAACGAAGCCATATATCGTGTTCCTTTTAATTCTTCTTTAACTTTTGTAATAAATTTATTTACATCTATTTCGTCTTTATTGACTCCAGAAACGACAAATTCATCGCCACCAAAACGATAGATACGATAATCATTTTTTGCTTGACGACGCAAAGCACGAGCCAAAGTCATTAAAGCAAAATCTCCTTCTTCATGACCATATGTATCGTTGATGTTTTTTAATCCATTTAAATCAACCATAATTATCGCAATAGTTGATTTACTATAATGCTTCATATCAATAATGAAACATTCACGATTAAGTGCTCCTGTTAAGGCATCTATCCTAGATTGACGAATATAAAAATAAACATAATACATTAGACAAGATGCAGTTAAAGATTGAGTCAATAAATAATTAAAATTGAAAAAGGATTCTAATAGAGTTGCAACCACTGCAAATAAAGCGATTAAACAAATTGTTAAAAATTCAGCTTTATCAAATTTAAACGAATAAACAAACGATAGAACCAAAAGCAAAACGACATAGAAAGCACTTATAATATGAGGCAAGAAACCTAATGGTCCTCGATGAAAATAATTATCAGAACTAAAAGAGAATACCCATTTAGTAAATGGTGAAGAAACAATAAGTAAAATTTCAATAATTAAAGGTATAGTTATTACCCAAATAAACTTACTTTGTTTTTCTCTTCTAAGCATTATAAAAATAATAACTACAATAATTGCAGGTCTTAAAATATAACCAGTAGAAGAAGACACATATCGCCAATTATTTAATACATCGCCAATTCGAAAATAACCATCTAAAATATCGACTATATCTACAATAATTAACAACATTAAATAGATAAGAAATAAAACCTTAACATATTTATCTTTAAACTGCGTACCAATTAAGGCTATTAAAAGGGATATAATAACTATCCATACCCCAAAATTTCCAATAATAATTTCTCTTAGTAGTTTTATAATTCTTTGGTATTATAGCACAATAAAAATAGAATTTTCCTTAAATTAGCCTTAAATTAAATCCTATATAAAATCATTAAAATTTAAAGTTACTTTATTAATCGTCTTTTCAGTCAATGTATCGAATATGGGAAGGTGAATATATCCACAAAAAAGTAGAAGACAAACCATCCGAAGAAAAGGATTATGGAATACTTGATTTAGATGTAGTAAACAAAAAGAAAGAAGATATGAAAAAAGTTGATAATTTCGACGATTACGAAAACGACAAAGAATAATATCTTGAATCCATTTTATTAAAGTCCAATCAATAATTTTTAAAAATAACTTTATAATGTATTATTTTTCATGATTGTTATTTTTATCTTTATACATCTCAACATCGCTATGCTTTAAACATTCATCAAAAGAATCACCATCTTTATATGAAGAATAACCAAATGAAGCCATATATGGAGTCTTCTTTAATTCACTATGAGCTTTATTAACATATTCTTTTACATCTTCTTCTTTAGCATTATAAATAACAACCGTAAATTCATCTCCACCAACTCTATAGACACGAGTGTTCTTATTACTTGCAGCAATTGTTAAGCAATTTGCTAAAGTCGCTAATGCCTCATCCCCTTTTGCATGTCCTTTAGTATCGTTTATTTGTTTCAAACCATTAAAGTCCGTCATTACAAAGAATAAGTTATTATGTTTTATCTTTTCAATGTCACTAAAGAAGCATTGGCGATTATAAACACCAGTTAATTCATCAATACGAGATTGTCGTACATAAAAATATAAATAATAGACAAGACAAGAAATAGCTAATGCCGCAGTAATTAAGAACTTATAACTAAATATAGATTCAAAAATAGTTGCGGCAATTGCAAATAAGGAAATAAAGCACACCGTCATTACTTCTGTCCTATCAAATCTTGAAGAGAAAATAAACGTGAAAACAATTAAGACTATTAAATAGATTCCGCTTATAAAGTGTGGTAAATAGCCTATTGGTCCTCGCATAAATTGGTTGTCTTCTCTTATATAATAGACGAGATGCGTAAATGGGGTTGTCGAAACAAAGACGATTTCAATAATTAAAGGAATCCAAATAAGCCAAATTGCTTTATTTCTTTTTTCTCTTCTTAATAAAATTAAGATTAGTAGTACAAGAATTACTGACCGTAAAATATAGCCAGATATTGATCCAACATAACGCCAAGGCGTCACATAATCTAAATTAAAATAATAAAAATCAGTTATATCTGCTATATCTAATAATACAATTGTCCCAAGGAAAAGATAAAACAACAGATTTGTGTATTTATCATGAAATTTATTACCTATTAATATAAATAATAAAGAAAGTACAACAACCCAGGTTGCAAAATTATTAACAAATATATCTTTCCAAATTTCTGTATCCATATTTTTATTATATCATTCTATAAAAGTTTGACCAAAATCGCTTTATTCCACTTTATCATCTTTAAAAACTATTAATACAATTCTGGCAGTCCATTCTTTTCTAAATAATCTTCTACTGTTTGACTTAATTTAGTAAATCCTTGCCCAGCAATATCATAAATCTTATCATCTTCTGAACTAGCAAAACCTGATTGACTTATTAGAAGATGAAATTGATTCATTTTATGATCTTTAATAACAAATTGATCCACTATTACATTACATGAGTAATTCCCTGATTCAATAATAACCGCATGCTTACCATCGCTGAACTTTCCCCAATCGTAAAAACTTCCAACCATCAAAACTAGATTTGTTTCTGTATAGTAAAGATAATTCATAAAATCATAAGTTTGTTCTTCTGAATATCCTAAAATTATATAAGGATTATTTGTGCTACTAATTGTTTTATAAGTGTATTTATACTCATCCATAATTCCACTTATATTATCTAAAATATGAGAACTAACTTTCTTTGACGAATCATCACAACTCGAAAGAACAAGACAACCAAGGAGGAGAGGCAAAGCGATTAATCTTAAATGTTTCATAAGAATAATTTAAGCGTTTCGTTAAATCCCTTTCTAAGCGATAATTGCTTATATGTACTTATATTATCCTATATAACTGAATTTTTTCCTATATACAACAAATAAAGAAAACAAACTTATTTAATATTCAATCACTTCTAATAATTTACCTTATGTGAAACATTTCAATTAAATTTGTTACACATAAATCTAAAAAATGTTTTTCTCAAAAGTCCTCAAGGTTTTATAATATATTTGAAAGAGGACATCCAATATGGATAATAAAATCTCAAAAAATTCATTCGTTGCCAAGATTGTACTTGGACTTTTTGTTTTAGTTTATTCTGTAGTTTCTATTACATATTTTTTGTTAGTGGTTTTGGTTTAAGTAATACTTTTAGTTCAATTTACCTTTATATTACTGTGATTGTTTCATTAGTTTTGTTTGCTTTATATCTCTTTTTAAAAGAAAACAAAATAATATTGTCAATTGGACTTTGTATTCCTTTAATATTTGGAATCATAAGTTCAATAAGCCAACAATATTTTGAAAATTTCTATTTTTGTATTAGTTTAGGACTAGCCGCTACTGGCATTATATCTTTATTTAAGTTTCGTAAATTTTCTTTAGTTATTGGTGGAGGCATTACATTAATTGGACTTATTATTCAAATTATTGTCGAGAGCATAAATTTTAAATATAATGCTTTGCCTCTCTTCTTTAATGAATTGTTTGCTGCTTTAGGAATTACTGTTATTGGTATCTTATATTTAACATTAAAAAAGAAAAATATATCTCCTATTTTATGGTTTATTCCAGTTTTATGTTGGCTTTTAGGATCGCTTGCTTTTGCTATTTATGGTTATTTTACTATTTTAAAAAATATGCAATTCTTTGAAATCATAGTTGAGGTGACTTTTTCAATTGCTGGTATTATTCTAATTGCTCCTATTTCTACTATAGGTTTATATATAAGTAGATTAGGGAATAATGATAATAATTAACTTTCTAATCTAAATAAAGTTTTGCAATATTAAATAAAGAGGATATAGATATGGATAACAAATCATCTAAG
>JBAYXD010000005.1:0-47733 GCA_041673725.1 Bacilli bacterium
CCCTTTTTAGTAAATATTCGTGTCAATATCGAGCGAAAATGTCCTAAAACATAAATTCTACTAATTTACACAATAATTCTTTTTAAAAGCATCTTGGAAATTGTCGTAATTTTCATATCTCCAAGGATGATTTAATGGTGGAATCCATTTGCTTCTTTTTGCGATTGTTGGCGTAATTTGGTCAAACATTAATGAATCTAATTTGTTTTTATTTAGTTTTTTTAGTTCGTAAATTTGATCGTCAACCGAAACAAATTTTTCACCATCAAAAGCATTAATAACGAGACACTTAGTATCTTCAAGAAAACAAACTAATGTGTCATCTTTAAAAGCTTGATAATATTGATTTTTGTATTTTATTGCGCTTCCTTTATCGAACCTTCTTTTTGCAATTGTTGATAAATAGAAATCAATTTTTGTTTTGTCTACTTCTACAAACACACTTTTAAAATCTTCCAATTTGGAACCAAACTTTTGATTAAATTTGGGAATAAAAGAATTAATTAAATAAGTATTTGCATCTTCGATGTTTGTTATTAAATTTAGTTTTAATTCAACTGATAATCTATCTTGAATAGTTCCGTTTGCTCTTTCGATTTGACCTTTACTTTGAGGTACACTTGTTGTTTCAAGCAAACAACCTAATATTTTGCAAGAATAACCAAATTGCGTTAATGCATTTTTAGTTTCATCCTTGCTTCTTTTTTGTTTATATGTAAATACTGTTCTCCTATCTGTTTTGAATTTATTTGGAATGCCAAAATTCATTAGTATTTGTCGGAAAATATTAAAATATCCCAATAGTGTTTCTTGCTCACAAAAGTAGCCTCCTACAATTCTTCCTGTGGCATTATCGATTGCTAAATGTAAAGTTGCAAAGAAACTAGAGCCCCAAATCTTCGAACAGGCATCCATTTGGAGCAATTCACCAAAATATTTAGACCTTTCTTGTCTTGGGTGAGCGTCTTCAATATTAATTTTGTGGTTAACAAGTATTTCTACATCGGGATTTGCTAGAAGTGGTTTTTCTTTTCTAATTTTATTTCTTACAATTTTCTTTCTTGTGATTCGGTGTATTTTTGGAGTATAAATCTCGTTTTTAAAAAGCAAAGAATACAAACTTGCGTAAGAAATTTTTATATTATTTCTTTCAAATAGCAAATCTCTTAAGTGACTAAAATTACACATTAAATAATTTTCGTTTTCTCCCTTATAATCTTCCTTACATAATTGTATTATTTTATTAGAGAGTGTATTGCTCATTTTATTAACGGGTGTTCTTGATCGATTACCATGAATAAAAGTAGCCTTACCTCTCTTTTTGTATTCAAGTAATAACCGATTAATTTGTCTTATACTTTTTCCTAATTTTATACTTGCAGCATACTTATTAATTTTCCCATCTGAACATGACTTTATAATTTCATATTTTTCCTGTTCGTTCATTCGTAATAATATCCTTTCCATTTCCATATCTCCTATAGAGATATTTTATCATTGGGACATTTTCCCTCGATAACTAATGAGACATTATCACTTGATAACCATACAATTGGGTAAATAAATAACGAAATTATTGTATATATTTGCATAAAGTTTTAAAATTAAAGAAATACCGTAAGGTAGAAAAATAAGGAGATAATTATGGATAAACATGATTGGAAAATCTGTATCGTTGGGGGAGGCCCAGCTGGTGTAGCTGCAGCCATGTATCTTGAAAAGAAAGGCTATAAAAATTATGCCATTCTTGAAAAGGATGACCACTTAGGTGGTAAATGTTATTCGCCTGTTTATAATGGAAAACGTTACGAAAGTGGCTCTATTATGGGTTGCGATTCTTATTATGCAATTCATGATATGGAATTATTTGGTGGTTGCACTCATGATGGACCAAAACTAGATCGTGAATATAAACGTGCTAATGGAAAGAGATATAATCCATATTCACCAAAGAGATTCTGGCAAATCCCACATCTATTAAAGGTTAAATCACAAATGAAAAAACTTGGTGAACTTTTAAAGACAAAATATGTTGGTTATGATGTTAATGGTCACCGTGGAGTTTGTTTAGGCAAATATGATGGCGATTCTCCAGCAAACGAAAAACGTGAACATATTAGTGGTACAAATCCTAATTTAAAGGATTTAGCTTTACCATTTAAACAATTCTGTGAAATGAATGGTGTTCCACTAGTTCAAGAAGTTTATATTGGACCATATACTTCATTTGGCTATGGTTACTTTGATGAAATTCCAGCAGCATATGTCTTAAAGTATCTTGATATGCATACTATTATGGAATTCGTTAATATTAGACTTTGGACTTGGAAAGAAGGAACTCAATCCATTTTCGAAAAAGTTAATGATAAACTTACTAATAAAGTTAGATTAAATTCTGATATTACTAAAGTTGTAAGAAAGAATGATAAAGTTATCGTTACTGTAAATGGAAAACAAGAAGAATACGATAAAATTATTGTTACTGCTCCACTTCAATTCTTACCAAATTACTTTGATGCAACTGCTGATGAAAAAGAATTATTCTCAAAAATTGATTATGAAAGATATGATGTTTTAGCTACTACAATTAAGCAAGGCTCATATCCACATATTTCATGCTATTTATTTGATAATATGCAAAGAGAAAGAATGGGTAGATTAATGGTCTTCTATCATCGTTGGGAAAATGAACCAGATCAAATTATTACAACTTATACATTACGTAAACATAGTGGCGAAAAAGAAATTCCTTATGATACCGCTAAGAAAAATGTATTAGAAGATATGTCAATTATTGATACCCCAGTTGATAAGATTATTAAAGAATATAAGTGGTATTATTTCCCACACGTTTTAACTAAAGATTACCAAGATGGTTGGTATGAAAAAGTTGAAGCCATGCAAGGTAAGAAGAATACTTATTATGCAGGTGAAGTCATGTCATTTGGTGATATGGAAGAAACTTGCGAATATAGTAGAGAAATTGTTGAAAGATTCTTCTAATCTTAAAATAACCTATATTATATCGATTGGATTATTAAATTAAGACATTTAAAAACGGTGTTGCACAAATGCAACACCGTTATTTTTATATATATTAACTATTTCTTCTCTTCTTCTTTTTTAGCTGGTTTTTCTTTTATTACTTCAGCAACTGTAGTTGCAAGGGATGCAACATTTTGAAGTTCGCTAGGAATGATAATCTTTGTTGATTGACCATCCGCAACTTTTGCAAGAGCTTCATAAGATTTAAGAGTTAAAACTGCTTTATCAGGATTTGCTTCTTTTAAAGCAATAAGTCCTTTAGCTTCAGCGTCTCTTATTAAAACAATACCTTCTGCTTCAGCTTCTTTAACTTTCTTAATTGATTCAGCTTCACCTTCAGCGTTTTTAATACGAGTTTGCTTTTCGGCTTCAGCTTTTAAAATTGCGCTCTCTTTACTACCTTCGGCAACTAAGATTGCGGATTGCTTTTCACCTTCAGCAAGTAAAATCTTTTCACGTTTTTCACGTTCAGCACGCATTTGTCTTTCCATAGCATCTCGAATATCTTTTGGAGGTAAAATGTTTTTTAACTCAACACGATTTACTTTAATTCCCCAAGCATCAGTTGCTTCATCAAGAATACTTCTCATTTTAGTATTAATAACATCACGACTAGTTAATGTGTCATCAAGATCCATTTCACCAATAATGTTTCTTAAAGTTGTTGCACTTAAATTCTCAATAGCGCTTATTGGATTCTCTACTCCATAACAATATAGTTTTGGATCAGTAACTTGATAGAAAACAACAGTATCAATTTGCATCGTAACGTTATCTTTTGTAATAACTGGTTGAGGTTCAAAATCTTTAACTTGTTCCTTCATTGAAACAGTTTGAGCAATCGAATCAATAAATGGGAATAACATATGTAAACCAACTCCCCAAGTTGCATGATATCCGCCAAGTCGTTCAACAATAACCTTATTAGTTTGACGAACAATTCTTATACAACTAATAATAATTATAATAATCACTAATGCTATAGCGCCTAAAACAATACCAACAATACCACCAGCACTTAATCCGTCCGCTAAAATAGTAAAATTTTTCATATTTTCTCCTTATTTAATTTCATATTTCTTTACAATCGCTTTATTACCTTCGATTGCAAGAACGACAACAATATCATCTTTCTTAATTACTTCATTTGGATTACTAGCTTCTGCAGTCCAAACAACATCATGAATCTTAATCTCTCCTCGTTCGAGTTCAGTAATGTCTTTTATTACTCTCGCTTTCATGCCAATCAACTCATCAACATTAGATTTCATCTCCCTTTGCATTAATAATTTTTTAGCAACAGGGCGTAAAGCAAATAACAAAAGAATTGAAACAACAGCAAAGACAATAATTGATATCCACCACATTGGTTCAATATCAATTCCCATACCAATTGCACACAAAACCAAAGCAACTATACTTCCGCCACAGAACCAAATTGAGACTAAGTCCGTTGTAAATAATTCTACAAGAATTGCTACAACAAATACTCCAGTCCAAACAAATAAGAATATTTCATTTAAGCCCATTATTAAATTACCTCCTTATCCATTTTAATTAATAATACATTATCTTTCTCGTTCCACATAGTTTTATACTTTTTCGCTTCGCCGTCTTTAAAAGAAAGATTAAAATCATCACAAATAATAGAGATTATTTCTTTTGATGTAATCCTTGCATAAGAAGATTTAACCGTAATTTTATAAAGAGTCTCAATATCTAAATCTCCACGACTAGCCTTATTAAAATCAATCGGTTTAATAACTATTTCTTTTTCTTCTTTATTAATTCCAACCATTACTTTATTTGCTACTTCAAGCGGTAACAAAGCAGTTTTGTTAAGAGTAATCGAAGAAAGATTTATCGTCGCTACGCCATCTTTTTGTTTTTTATTTAACCAAATTATCGACATAATGTTCTCCTTTAATAAAATTATACAAAAAATTATTATTTATGCAAATAAAATTATTAAAGATTATTATTAATTATTTCTTTATTGAAATTAAATCACCACTTTGATAAATTCCTTTATATTTAAGGAATACCAAATAGTGCAAAGCATCACTAAGATACTTCTTCGTTTTTTCTTTCATTGCGGAATAACCATAGAATGTTGAAACAAATTTAAATAAATCTTCAGTCTTAATCTTTTTAACATCGTTTAAAATATCAATAAATAAATTGCCTAATTCCTCATAAGGCACGTTCATGATATCAAAATCTTTATGTTTTCTATATGTTTTGTAGCCTAGATATTGTTCTTGATTTAGCCAATAAGTATCAGGTCCATTTGTATGATAATAATGAAGTTCGCCTAATAGGGACAAGATTCTCGCATTTGCTTTTGGTCCAATTTTGGTGACTAAAGCGAGTTTTCTCAATCTTTCTTTAATATATAAATAATTTAAAGGGGCTTCGGTTTCAATAAGTTTCTTTAAAACATAAAGCACTTGTCGATCATCGTTAATATTTGAAAGCAAATCATTATATTGCGCGTATGCAACTGCATTCTTCATCCATGCCTCTTCATCAGTCTTCTTAAAATAAATCTCATCTTTTAATGGGGTTCTTTTCTTTAAGTTATTACCTGTTGAACTTGAACCATTTATATTTATATATTTGATTCTTTCAACAATCGAATTCACTACTTCATTTGGGTGGTCATAATAATCAATCGTCCAAATTCTAATGATATTCCAACCTAAACGTTTTAAAACATCTGAATGTAAAACGTTTCGGTCTCTACAAGTTTTAGCATCAAAATAATAAGAACTATCACAAATGACACCAAGTACATACGACTTTTCTTCTTTATCCTTAATTGCAATATCAATTCTAAAATTACTTGAACCTACATTTAAATCACATTTATAGCCAAGTTTTTCTAAATCTGACTTAATAAAGTTAGCAACACTAACATCAATTTCTTTATCATTATTATCAACGTTCTTTGTTAACGTTTTTGTTCCATATTTAGCATATTCAAGTAAGTCACGTAAGTATCTTGCGCCATCATTTTTAGCGTTATTTGGATTAATATCTATTGGTTCGATTGATGAAAATACAATCATTTCGTCTCTTGCTCTAGATACTGCAACGTTTAATCTTCTTTCCCCTTTTTCTAAGGATAATGGACCAAAATTTAAACTTAGTTCACCATCTTTTCGTTTAGCGAAACAAATCGAGAATAAAATTACATCTCGTTCATCTCCTTGAACATTTTCAAGGTTTTTAATGAAGATAGACTCTCCACCTGGTCTTAAATTAATGTTTGGATCTTTATCGTATTCTTTATCAATTAAATCTTCGATAAGGTTTTGTTGCTTTTGGTTAAACGTAACAACACCAATGCTCTTTGTTGATAAAATTGGATCTTTAACACGACGAATTATTTCGTTTACAATTGCGTTAGCTTCCACAACATTTATACCTTTATTTCTTTCATAAGTGCCATGAACATTAATAAAATGTACATTGCTGTTTAGGTTAGATGGCGATGGGAAAGTAAATAAATCATTATGGTAGAATTTATTATTTGAGAAAGCAATCAACGATTCATGGTGACTTCTATAGTGCCATAAAAGATGCTTTTCTGGTAAACCAATAGCTAAGCAATCATCAAGCAAACTATCTAAATCATCAACGCTTGAGAAGAAATCTCCATCATCATTTATTTGAGTTTTAAAGAAGTTAGTAGGAGGCATTTGATTTGGGTCTCCTGCAATAACAACAGAATCACCGCGGGCAATTGCGCCAATTGCTTCACTAGTTGGAATTTGCGAAGCTTCATCAAATATAACAACATCAAAATGATTCTTTTCTGGATCAATATATTGGGCAATTGATAAAGGAGACATTAAGAAACATGGGCAAATCTTTTTTACAAAACCACCAAGATTAGACATGATTAATCTAAGACTTGTTCCCTTACCATTACTTTTTACAAGTCTCTTCAATTGTGAGAACTCAGTGGAGGTAATATATTTGGAATTAATAGTTTGAAGATTTTTTGTAATCTTTGAAGCTGCTGTTTCAATGGTTATCTTACTATATTGGTCAATCAAATCCTTATATGAAGCAATATTCTTTTCAATCTCTGGTTTAGTAAAATCATTAAAATCGATTACATTGAAATATAAAGAAATCACTTTAAGATAAATTGAGTAAGTGTAAGTCAAAACCAAGTCAGTATCTTGAACGTTCCCGGCTTTATATTCATCAACAAGGAAATCAAGATTCAATTTTTGGCATTCACCAATAGCTTTTAATAGCAAAATCCAAAGATTGAATTTTTCAATATTTTTCTTAAACTTTTGAATGTTCTTAAGCATATCGGAGAAAGTAAGATTATTATCAATAAAATTAATATTATCTTCAGCCTTCAATTCTCTTAAATAACTCAAAAACTCGTTATTTTGTGCAATGGTTTTATTAATATCATTAGAGAATAAGTAATCTTTATTTTGGTAAATTTTCTTTATAGATTTAATATCTTTTTCATTATAGAACGCCGTATCTTTTACAAGAGATAAAAATTTCCTTGTAGTGTTGAAGTTATTTTTTAGATCGTTATACTCATTAGCGGTTTTACATTCAAAAGCAGAGAAATGATAATAAACCGCTCGATCTACATTCTCGTTTCTCATCTTTGCTTTTTTATAGCTAATTACTTTTTCTAAAATATCTTCTAGTTCATTATTTTTTATTTTATTTTCGCTTGCTAAAAGATAAGCAGAGAGGGTTTTGTTTACTCTTCTTCGAACCATATATCGTTTAAAGAAATTAAACTTATTTGCAACTTTTAAATTCTCAAGCAGCATCTCGCTATTGATATCAAAAATATTATGTCCAAATCTTCGAGTAATTTGCTCTTTATAAGAATATTCGTTTATTCTCTCATCAAGATAATCGTTACAGAGACGATCTTTTAAAACGTAATCAAACGACAATAGATTATCAAAATTAATTCCATCATTCTTTCGTAAGAAATCCAAGACTAAATTTATATCAATTGTTTCTTTAATTGTATCAATTGATGTTAATGAGTTATCTTTTGAGAATTTTACATAATCTTTGTTAAAAGAATCAATTCGCTTATATGCCTCATCAATTTTCTTTTCAATTTCATTTCTAACATTTAGGTTATATTCTTTGCCTTCATAAAGAATAAATGGATTGTCTTTAAACCCACCTACTTCTTTACTTGCAATAACAAGGGAGTTAATCGCATCTATAGATTCCTTAAAAGATTCTTTAGTTAAACCATTAATATAGTTTTCACTAACATCAATGTGTTTATCTTTCGCATCATTCTTTAGAGTTTCATAACGCAAAATAGCATCATAAAGTGAAATGAAATACTTTTTATTAGAATGCATTTTATCTAGCTTATCATTTAATAAGCTTCTCTCTTCTAAAAGCTTAGTCGCATTTATGCTTCCATCTTTTGGTTCCTCGATTTTGCCAACATTTAGTGAATTATCGATTTGCGTTAACACTTCAGATTTAGATATTTTGTTTGAATGAATCTGTAAGCAGAAATTTCCTAAACCAATTTCGTCTAAACGATGTTTAACTACTTCAAGAGCAACCATTTTTTCAGCAACAAATAACACAGATTTTCCATGGTACATCAAATTAACAATCATATTAGCAATTGTTTGAGATTTTCCTGTTCCTGGAGGACCAAACATAACGAATGAATTCCCTTTTGCGCAACTAACAATTGCCTCAACTTGGCTTGAATCTGCACTTAATGGAATCGATAAATCATTAGGCTTGATTTCGCTATCAATTTGAAGATTTTCTTCATCATTATTTGGACACTTATTTACACCATAATATAAAGACGCAACAACATCATTTTTTAAAAGTTCTTCTTTTCTATTATAAATATCTTCCCACATAACAAAGTGCGAAAAAGAGAATGTATCAATATAGGCTTTATCTTTTATTACTTTCCAGTTTTTAAGATTTAACTCCCTTGTTAATGTGTTACAAATTTCATCATACTCAATCACACCTTGATCATCGACTGGAAGATCATCAGTATTTATATCAACATCTAGATGATAATTTTGTTTAACGTACTCTAAAAAAGTGATGTTTAGTCGTGCGTTTTCTACTGCAAAATCTACATTATAGAAATTGCCAACTTTTCTAGAACTTAATTGGATTGGTATTAAAATTAATGGAGCATAGTTTGGGTAAGTAGCATTAGTTGTTGGGTACCATTCAATTAATCCAAAAGCTAAGAAAAGAATATTGCTGCCACTTTCTTCATAAGCAGTTAAACTACGTCTGGATAATTTCTTTATTTCATCATCAAAACGAAGTGCGTCAGTTTCAATAATTATTTCACCTTTTCTTAAAGAAGAATTGATAAAATCTTTGTCTTTATAAGACATTACTGTCGTATTCAATAATGATTCTTTTGAAGAATAACCACATAAATTAAACTTATCTTTTTTAACTATTGCTTCTAAAAAATCTTTTGGTTGAGTAAGCAAAACATTTAATACATTCTTTTTAATTTTGATGTTAATTAATCTATTATTCAAACTTAAATCTAAAAGTTTTCTTTCCCAATAATTGAACTTATCTTTGTCTTTATCTTTTGTAACAAATTTTCCACGAGCACTTGTATCAACTTCGTTAGGTTTTTCATCCATTAAATCTACAACATCAAAATGAATTTCCGTGTCACCTTTTTTGTTTGGAGTTGGAATTGGTTTATAAATCTCAGTCTTGCGACATTCTTCAATATCAATACCACAATTAAATATATATTTATAAAGATTATTTCTTCCAACTTCGGTTGCATCATTAAATGAGCCAGCTTGACCACTACAAACCACAGTCGCTTCTATGCAAATGAATTTTCCAATACCTTTTTCGCTAGATTCAGTAAAAACGGTACTATTTTCTTCGCTTGTATTTGCAGACAACCCATCTTCTAACCAAGCTCCCACAAATGCATGTTTATTTAACAAAAACACTACAGGATGAATTCCAACGTGCTCTATAACACTGGCCATCAAAATAGCTAAATCAAGACAGGTTCCTTGTTTTGTCTTTAAAACATTTTGAGGTAATCGTACCCTTTGGAAGATTTTCTCAAATGAAGCGGGTGGTGTCATATATGCGATACCCTCATTTCGCACTGCTTTATATATAGCATTTAGTTGTTTTACTACATAATTTGGATCATTTGCTTGATAGCCTAGAAAAGAATTTTTCTCATCTTCATATAATATTTTTGTCGCTTTTCCTGCAAGTTCTATAACATAGTCATCGTTAGGTGTTACAAAACAAGAAAGCATTTCAGACAAAAAAGAAGCAGACTTATTAGGCAAAGAAAGTTGTTCTAGTGGTAACAAATGCAAAGGATAAACTCTACTAACTAAAAGTTCATTATCTTTATTAAACAATGAGAAACTTACATTAACTAATTTAGCTTCTGTTAAAGAATAAAGCGCAGCAGGATCAATCTTAAAGTTCAAATTATTTGTAATTTCAACAATTTTATCTTTATCTAAACAAGAGATATGAATTAAAGAATCTTTGATTTCGGGGGCGTCAAATTCAATCTTAAGAGTAGAATCTAAAACATCACTTGAGGACATATTTTGGATACGAACACTTCTTAAAAAAGAAAAACAATTTGAATTCGTAAAATCATGATATTTATCACATAGATAAATTTCGCATTGACGCGATATATATGAAATACTATCCGAAACATTAGCAGTTATATTAAATTTTTCATTATTCATAAATCGTCCCTCTCAATTGTTTATAATTATTATAAGCGAAAACCTCAAAGACTTTTAGATAATTAATGTGATTTTTTTATATTTTTAAATATTTATGTCAAAACTTGAAAACAATTTAATATTAAACGAAAATTTAATACAATACATAAGGTATAAATTATGAAAAAAGCAATATTCTTTGATTTAGATGGTACATTATGGGATGCTTTGGCTCCAATCACTTATAGTTGGAACGAAGCAATGATAAAAAATAACAAACATTATCGTTTTGATGATACTTCAATTCGAAGTATCATGGGTCTCACTCCAGAAGAAACTGCTTTACTTGTTTTTAACGATGTTCCTTTAAAGGAGGGCTTAGAATTATTCAAGATTTGTGTAAAAGCTGAACTAGAATATTTAGCTATACATCCTGGGAAACTTTATCCGTTAGAAAAAGAAACCTTGGAAGAACTCTCTAAATCTTATCCTTTATATATAATCTCAAATTGTGATAAAGGATATATTGAGAACTTTTTAAACTCATTAAATATGACAAAGTATTTTAAAGGCCATATTTGCGTTGGTGATAATGGATTTGCTAAGTGGCAAAACATAGTCTATTTAAAAGATATAAATAAGTTTGATGACGTAATTTATATTGGTGATACTTTGAAGGACAAAACCGAGAGCACAAAAGCGAATGTTAAGTTCATCCATGCGAATTATGGTTTTGGTCATATAGATAATGATCAATACTTTGTTAACAAGATTTCTGATCTTCCACCACTAATAAATAAATTGTTTGATTAAATCTTATGTTTTCTAAAACCTTAATAATATATAATAATTAAGAAAGGTTTTTAAATATGGAAAACACAAATAATAAAGTTGTGTCTGACGCTCCATTAAAGCTTAACTATAAACGAACATTTATAATCGGTTTCGCTTTCTTTGGAATTCTTTTGTTGTGGCAAGTTTATGACTCTTGGTGCCCTACTTTTTTAACGGAATTATTCCGCGAAGCATTAGGCGCTGATTCAGTTGAAGAAGTCCAATATCTTGTTGGTATTATGATGGCTCTTGATAATTTAGCGGCCTTAATATTACTACCAATATTTGGCTCTCTATCCGATAAAACGCATACTCGAATTGGAAAGCGTATGCCATTTATTTTGATAGGTACATTCTGTTGTGCTGTTGCCTTCCCATTCATTCCAATTTTTTTCCACTATCATAATTTATGGGGAACAATCGCTATGATGGCTATCGTTGTTTTCTTTGCGATGATGTATCGTAATCCTGCAGTTGCATTAATGCCTGATATCACTCCAAAACCATTACGTAGTAAGGCTAATGGAATTATTAACATCATGGGCTATGTTGGTGGCGCATGTGCAACAATCGTTGGTATTGTATTTGTTCTATCAAGTTATTTAGGTGTTGATTCAGCTAATTGGATTGGCGGAACCGCTAATGTTTGGCTTATTGAAGCACCATTCTTAATTGCTTCTGCATTAATGGTTATTTCAGCTTTAGTTTTATTCTTTAATATTAATGAAAATAAACTTGAAAAAGAAATGGCTGGAGATTTAGAGCGTGGCGAAAAGATGGCAGCTGTTAATGATAGTGTTGAAGATGATACTGAGAAGAAAATGAGTAAAGCAAATAAGACAATGCTAATTTTAATTCTTGTCGCTGAATTCTTCTGGTTTATGGCTGATAATGGAATAGGTACTTTTATGGGAAACTACACCCTTTACTATCTCCATTGCAAAACTAGTTCTAATATGATTAACACCATTGTTGGTGGAGTTGGAAGCGTCGTCGGATTTATTGTTGGTGGCGTATTAGCTTCAAAGATTGGTCGTAAATGGACAATCTTTAGTGGCTTAGGATTATCATTTGTTTCGCTTGTTGTTTGGTTAATATTTAGTTATGTATTTGCAATTCAAACTCCAGCTACTGGCGAATACAATACATTCCCAATTTACTTATATATCATTTGGGCAATTAAAGGCTTTGGAATGTCGTTAGTACATGTTAATTCCTTCCCAATGGTCGTTGAGCTTTGTTCAAGTAAAAAGATTGGTAAATTTACTGGTTATTATTATGCCGCATCTATGGCTGCACAAACAATTACACCATGTTTACTTGGTTTATTATTACTTAATAAAAACTTTGGTTTCCAACAACTCCCAATTTATGCAATTGCATGTATAGCAATTTCTTTAATAGTATTTGGATTCGTTAAAAACATTAAAACGAAGAAGACTAAAATTAAAAAAGGTTTAGAATCATTAGACACCGATGAATAAAACAAAAGTAATTAAAAATTTAAATCCCCTTTTCTTAAAGGGGATTGCCCATCGTGGTTTACATAATGATAAATTTACCGAGAATGGTTTAAATGCTTTTAATAATGCCCTTCAAAATAACCTTGCTATTGAACTTGATGTTCATTTAACAAAAGATAATAAATTACTCGTTTGTCATGACTCCGATCTTGTTAGAACAACTGGCAAGAAAGGTATTATTGAAGATTTAACTTATGATGAAATTAATCAAAATTACAAATTACTAGATGGAGAAAAAGTCCCTTTGTTTAGTGAAGTTTTAAAATTAACTAATGAGAAAATTCCTATTGTTGTTGAACTAAAAGTTTATAAAAAGAATTATAAACCATTAGCAAAACAACTAAAAATTGAGCTAAGTTCAACTCGCGATAAAAAGAATTTCTTTTTGATTTCTTTTGATCCAAGAGCGTTACTTCCATTTAATAATTCAGGTTATATGCGTTCTTTACTTGTTTGTAAGGAGAATCCATGGACTTTTAATTTACGCTGTTTCTTCGAGTCTTTAGATTTAGATAAAGCATTGATGAACGAAAAAAGAGTCGTTAATTATTCTAAAAAACATTTTATAAATTGTTGGACAATTGAAACCGAAGAAGATTTTAATAATGTTTATCCATATGTCGATACAGTCACTTTCCAACATTGCGATTTTAGGATTATAAATAAAAAATTAGAAGAGAAAAACTCTTTATAGTAGTTGCTATAATTTTAAAAAGGACTGCTTTTTAGCAGTTCTTTTTCATAATATCGATTATTTCGTGATCTGTTACAATCATTCCATCGGATGCTACTTTAGAAATATTATTTATTGTTTCTTCAACCGACGAACCAACTAATCCTTCACCATTTTTGAATTCTTTTTTGTTGTTATTCATACTCATCCCAAGGATACCAACATCAATACTAGAAGCAATTTTTGCAGCACAACTTGCTTTCGCACCATCGCAAACACTTCCCGAATTAATTACTAATGAATTAGCAATTGTATGAGCAACATCTTTATATTTGCCACCTAATAGATAGCAAATTCCACTAGCTGCACCAACCCCAGCACTTGTTGCTCCACAAAAAGCAGACAAACAACCTATTTTTGTTTTTAAGTGTATTGAAACTAAATTAGAAACAACCAAAGCCCTAAGCAACTCTTCATGAGTCTTATTTTTTTCTTTTGCATAAACGATAACCGGAACCGAGGCAGTAATCCCTTGGTTTCCACTACCAGAATTAATAATTACAGGTAAATCACAACCATTCATTCTTGCGTCAGAACCCGCAGCCGCATATGCCTTTGCTTTATTAATTAAGGAATTCCCACATTCTTTAAGAAGAATCTTCCCAATATTTGCGCCACAATTATGTGTTAAGCCATATTCAGCAATTTTATAGTTATAAGAAATTTGTCTATCTAAGATAAACTCAACATCTTTAATTTTTACTTTATCAGCAAACAAAACAATATCTTTAATATTTAAAGAACACAAATCTGCGCAATGTTCTTGGTTATAATTTGAAAAATCTTTAGAAAACACTTCTTTCTTATCTTTTTCAATCAAAACAATATTTGTATGATCACCAACAATTCTTACTTTGCTTTGATGATTTGCGTTTAATAATTCAACAACAATATCAAACTTATATGGTGATTTTGATTCAGAAGTAACAATCTCTTTATTTTTAAGAAAATCTTTTATTTTAACAATATCGTTTTTATTAACTTTTGAGATAACTTCTAGTTTAAGTTTAGAATCTCCAGCAACTACGCCACTAACAACACCCGCGACTATTCCTTTCAATCCATTTGTGTTAGGAACAGTAACGCTTTTTGCGTTCTTAATAATATTACCAGAAACAATAATTATTACCTTTTCAGGTTCTCCATCTAAATATTCCCTAGCTACACTTCCAGCATAAGCTAAAGAAATAGGTTCTGTGCAACCCATCGCTGGAACCAATTCCTTGGTTAAAATATCTATATATTCTTTATAAGTTTTGTTATTCATTGTTCTTATATTCTATATAATATGAAAACAATTTAAAACCGCTTGTTGCAAAAGATAATATAAAAAAACAGAGATAACGCTAACACAATTCTTTTAAGTCTTAGAAAAATCTATTGAAGGCGTTGTGTTCTTGTTGGTAATAATAAAAAGTTTGGCAGTTAATGCTACCAAACTTTTTTATCAAAATGCTGGTGGAGATGCGGAGAGTTGAACTCCGGTCCATATGTCGCCACACATAAACTCTACAAGTTTAGTGTACGTTTTTTCTTTTGTGAGTTAACAAACGACACAAATTTTCACCCACTAGATTATAATTTTTTCATTAGTAACTTATAATCATCATTACTACCTATCTTCTTTTTTGACAGATGCATTAACTATGAGAAGCTAAATAATTAAGATCTGCGCACCTCCTAAATAATGAAGGACGAATTTAATCGGCTGCAATTAAGCAGCGAATGCGAGTTGTTGTCGATTTCCGGCAATTAATTTGTTTTGGAATATAACGTTTCCAAGCGACTTGCACTTCATGCCCTGCAGACATATGTCGAAACCAAGACATCCCCAGTGCATAAAATATAAAACAAATAGTAAAAATAAGCAAATACATTACGTTTTTAGCGTTATTTTTTAAAAATAACCTCAAATAATATATAATAATTTTATGAAATTCAAAAATACAAACGATAGGTTTACATTAATTGACGAGGAAAACGATAATCAAGTAGGTTATGTTGTCTATAAATTAGACAACAATATTCTTTCGATAATCTCCACCTTTGTTAATCCTTTATATCAAGGAAAAGGTATGGCTAAACTTCTAATCGATAAGGTTGTTTCTTTTTCTAAAGAAAAGAACTATAAAATCAAACCAATTTGTTCATATAGTGTCGCCTATTTTGAAAAACATCCCGAATTTAAAGATCTTTTAATTAAATAGCTATTTATTTAAAGTAAGAATAATCTCGCTAGCATATTTTTCTTTTCTTTTTCTCATGTACTTTAAAAATATAGGGTAATTAATAGAAACAAGCACAATTCCAAGAATGCCAATCGCAATTCCAAGAATAAGGCTAGTATTGCTGCCATCTCCAATGACTTTCATTGCTAAACACATCCCAACACCAAGAACTAAAGCTCCAATAATCCCAAGAGTATAAGCTAATATATAGACTGGTAATTTAGCTTTCTTGTCGAGCTTTCGTGCAACATCAAGATTTGTCTTCTTCTTTGGGGTATACTCATCTTTTAATTCTTCTTCTTCAACATTTAACATATAAATTTCTCCTTACTCCAACACTTGTTGGATATGCTATAATCTTAATAAATTAGGAGAAAAACAAAACGACACAATTTAGCTAAAGTGTTGGAAACACGCATGAAAAAAATAATTTGCACGTATGCGACTGCTCAAAAAAGAATGATAGATGGTATGATTTCTCTCTTACAATATAAAAGTTTTCTAGATATTAATGTAAAAGAATTATGCATGGTTTCTAATGTAAACCGAACTACTTTTTATGCCCATTATGATAATACATACGAATTATTAGAAGACTCACAAGACTATATGATTAATAAATTCCTAGATTCATTTCCAAATAAAGTTGATATAAATAACCTCCCAAAAGATATAGATTTCATTGATAAGGAATACCTTGTGCCATATTTGCAATTTATAAAAGAAAACAAAGTCATATATGAAACTTATGCCAAGAACAACATTACCGTATCTAAAAATGATTTTTTTAGCAAAATTATGGAAAATATTAGTAAACCAGTTTATAAATTACATAATATTGTAAATGAAGTTGATCTTTTATATATTACAAGGTTCTATATAGATGGAATAACAAGCATTGTTAATGAATGGATAAAAAGAGATTTTGAAGAAAGTGAAGATTATATTGCTTCGTTAATCGTAAAATTACATAAAAATAAGTAATTTTTAACCATATTTATGTAAGATTTTTTTGCGATTAGTTCTTTAATAGTTTATACTATTAAAGCAAATATTTAGTTGAGGAAAAATTATGAGTCAAAATGCAAAAATTTTAAAACCAAAAAGAAGATTTGAATGGTCAAAAGTCTGGTATTATATTCGAAGTTTATGGAGCAATCAAGTTGCTACAGAATGCGGATTAAATAAGAAATGGTATGTTGGCGTTATTATCGCTATATTTTCTATTGCTTTATCTTTAATTCCAACCGCTGTTCATACTGCTACATCAAATGGAAGTTCGTTCTTAAGTACAACTTCTGTTTATAACTATGATGAAGGATTTTATAGTTTCTTAGAGGATGCTAAAAAGAACAATTACAACATTGCCTTTGATAGAAACTCTGGAATGGCAAACTTAAATGGTACATCTACTTTAGCTTCAAATAATTACTTATTATTCGAACACAAAAATCAAAATAATAGTGGCGTTACATCTATTGATTTCCAAGTTTATTATATTAAAGATGCAGCAAATTTCTCAGATGCAGCAACTGCAATCAGTTCTATGAAGGTTAACGCTGATGATGGAAGAGATGCATCATACATTATCTTTGGTTCAAAAACATTTATGACTCGTTTATATAAACCTGGTTCATATACTGCTGTTGGTGGCGTTTATGGAGATTATTTAAATCTTGATTCAAATATGCAAAGTTTAACTAGTTTCTATGTAACAGAAAACACTAATAGATTAGAGAATTCAACCGCTTCATTAACTAAGTTTAGAACTTTTGTTGATGAATCATATATTAATAATCGTAAGACTTTAGCTTTGACTCAAACTGGAATTGTCGCTGCCGTTAACGTTGGTATTACCTTATTAATGGGTCTTGTATTATTCTTAATGACTCGTGGTAAGAGCAATCCAAACCGTGGAATCAAGTTCCAACAATGCTTCAGCATTGGTTATTGGACTTCCTTAGCTCCTGCAATTCTTGCGTTGATCTTAGGGTTTATGTTTACCGGTTACGAAATTATGCTTTATGTAGTTATTTATGGGTTCAGAGTTATGTGGTTAAGTATGAAAACACTTAGTCCAAATAATGGATCAGTTGTTGATAAGAAATAAAAAAATAAGCACACTTCAATGTGTGCTTTTTTAATCCCCATAATCGCTTCCGCGACTTTTATAACCTGAGAATATTTTTAATTTGTTTGTAATATCTTCGATTTCTTGATACACAAAATCATCTTCGTAAACAACAGGCTGTTCATAATCAGCAGTAAAGACTACCTTTTTATTACGTTTAACATTATTAATTAGTTCATTAATAATTTCAGGATAATGACTTGCAAACCTTTCTTCAAAAAACTTTAGTTGAGTATAAAAATTAGGTTCGATATAGAACTCAACTCCATCAGAAATCAGATACTTTTCACAAGCAGGATATTTTTCATCTATAACTTTTTTAAATTGATTAAATTCTTTTTGTTCCATTTTATAATCCCCCCTAGTGATGGTAACTTTCGTTATTATTAATTTTACAAGCTCTATACAATTGTTCAAGAACAATAACTCTTGTTAGTTGATGAGGAAAAGTCATTTTTGATAAACATAAAGCATAATTGCTTCTTTTCCTTAACGCATCGCTTAATCCAAGTGTTCCACCAATTACTAAATCAATAGTAGAAAACCCTTTGTTTTTAATTTCGTTTATCTTATGCGCAAATGCTACACTATCAATTTCGTTACCATGAAGATCAATAAGTACTACATAATCGTCTGGTTTTATCTTTTTCAAGACTTTTTCGCCTTCTTCATTTAAGGTGTTTTGCATTAATGCCTCATTGTCAAAACTTAAAATAACTGCCTCTTTTACCTCATAAATTTCTAATTTAACATATTTTGAAAGGCGTTTTGAATATTCAGCAATCGCATCTTTTAAATACTTTTCTTTTATTGTGCCTACACAATATAAATTTACTTTTAGCATAAATCTCTACTACTCCATTGATTCGCACAAACGAGATTAATGTCTTTTAGAGAAACACCATCTTCTGCAAAAACATTTTTATATGTCGCTAAGGCAAGATTTGGCGTGTTACATTCTTCGCTTAAATGCGCAAGCATAATGCCTTTAGTCTTGTCGCCAATTAAAGTGACAAGATATTTAGCACTTTGTTCATTAGAAAGATGTCCATATTCGCTTGCGATTCTTTCTTTTAATGAAAGAGGTCGTGAACTTGTTAAAAGCATATGTGCATCATAGTTTGATTCAATAAAATAATAGTCGCAATTATGCATATATTTTAAAGTTGAATCAGGAATGTACCCTGAATCAGTTAGATATAAAAGTTTTTCTTTACCATCTTTAAATAAAAAACCACAAGGCGCCAATGCATCATGACTCGTAAGTAATGGCATAACAACAAAATCACCAAATTGATAATTTTTATATAAATCTAAGAGATTCTTTTCTGGAACTTGTAATGTACCAACTCGACAATAACTTATTGAACTATCTAAAAAATTCGAACCTGAAACATGGTCGCTATGATTATGAGTATATAAAATATAATCTATACTATTAACACTTTTATTAATTTCTTTTAAACCTTCACATAATCTTTTATAACTAATTCCCATATCAACAAGAATTGTTGTTTTGCTATCGTAAATAATGCTCGCGTTACCTTTACTTCCACTACTAATCACATGCATTTTCATAATTACTGTTCTTTATAGTATTTATTAAATTCTTGAATTGCATCATTTGATGGGTTATCAAAACGTTGATAAGCCTTAAAGAAAAGGAGATAAACATCATCGCATATACCATTACGATTTTTCTTAACCATAACTTTAATTAATTCGCCATCATCGGGGCCTTTAACAGGTGGCTTCATATCATTGATGCTACCTTTTTCTGGGACATCATCATAACCATTTTTATTCTTATTAAAATTTTGCTTTTTACGAACACTTGCTAATGCTTGAACTGGGTTATAAATAAACATAACTTGATCAGCATCTTGTTCAATAGAGCCACTATCTTTTAAGTTGCTTAGTTCAGGAATGCCTGAGTCTCTATCTTCAACATGACGGTTAACCTGGGCTAACGCCAAGATAGGAACCTGTAAATCCTTAGCAAGTTGTTTAAGAGTTCCAGTAATACGATCAATTTCTAGAACCTTATTTTCGGTTTTTAGATGAACGTTAATTTTACCTATATAATCAACAACTATCAAAGCTAAATCACCAATATCGTTTTTTAACTTTTTGGCTTTAGTAACTAAATCTTCAAGAGCTAAACCACCAGTATCATCAATATATAACGGGACTTTTGAAATTTCGGTTTCAGCTTCTTTTAATTTCATCCTATCGTCTTTACTTAAGAAACCTTTGTTAATATGGTCCATTTCAACAAGACCACGATTTGCAAACAAACGTTTCATAATTTCATCATTAGACATTTCAATTGAGAAAATAGCCACTGGACGATTAGTTTTTGCAGCACAATTATAAGCAATATTTAAACCTAAAGCGGTTTTGCCAACAGATGGACGAGCAGCTAAAACAATTAAATTGCCTTTTTGTAGTCCATTCAAAAGATTATCTAACCCTGAATATCCAGTAGTAACACCAGAAAAAGCATTGCCATTTCCTTTATTCAATTCATCAATCTCACGACCTAATTCATGAGCGATATCGCCACCATTTTTAAATCCTGTAATTTTTCTACTAGCAGTAATTCGCGTAATTTTAGCTTCAGCATCGCCAACAAATTTTGAAAAATCTTCAACTTTTTGTTTCGTAGCATCATCTTTAATTTCTTCAACTGTTGAAATCAACGAACGCATTAAAGCATAGTCTTTTAATAATCCAGTATAGTAAGGAAGGTTTTTAAAACCTGTTACCTTATCGGTTAAACGAATCAAATAATCTACTCCACCAATTGAATCAATAATTTTAGATTTAGTAAGATAATCATTTACAGTATGAACATCGATTGGCAAATTCTCTAAAGATAAAGATTTAATCGCACGAAAAACAGCACGGTGATTAACGTTATCTAAATAGAAATCGTCTTCGGTAAGTTCGCTTAGAGCATCTAAGCATTCCTTACCACTCATGAGCATTATACCAAGAACAATTTCTTCACAATCATCATTATGTGGAAGTAAATTATCAGCCATTATTTTTCCTCACTAACGTGTACTTTAATCTCAGCAACAACTCCTTTATAGAGTTCATTATGTAATCTTGAAACACCAAATGCATTGATGTGAATCTTATCAATAAATTTACGTTTATCAATCGTAACTTTATATTGTGATTCTAAGACTCTTGCAACTTCTTTGGTTGAAATTTCACCAATCATACGTCCATCTTTTGCAGCTTTAGCAGTAAACTCAAGAGTGATTTTCTCAAGAGCAACTTTGTTCTTTTCAGCTTCAGCTTTTAATTCGGCTTGATGTTCAGCTTCTTTCTTTTGCTCTCTTTTTAATTCATTTAAAGCGTCTGGAGTCTTTCGAACAGCTAAACCTTTACGAATCAAAAAATTAGTTCCATAACCATCGCTAACATTAGCGGTTTCACCTTTTTTTCCTAAGCCTTTAACATCGTCTAATAAAATAACTTCCATTTCTAATTACCTTTCCCTTCATCATCAGCCTTGCTTCTTGCTTCACTCAAGTACGTTGATAAAACATCTAGCAAAGAAGCCTCTACCGCTTTTATAGTGGTATTTTTTGTTAAACTTGCTGCACTTGAATAGTGACCGCCACCATTAAGTTTTTCCATTAAGATTTGAACATTAACAGTACCATCACTACGTGCACTTATACGAACTTCGTCTTCGGCAGTCTTACCAATAACGAAGCATGCATTTACGCCTTTAAATTGAATACATTGATTACCAACTTTTGCTAAAGTTGATCTTTCAACAATTTCGTTTTCATCACATACACAATAAACAACTCCATAATATGGTGTTTTTAATGTCGCAATAATCTTATTAATTAAAGCGTATTCTTCATACTCATCTTTAAGTAAATCATCAGCCATTGAGTTATTGGCGCCATATTCTTTTAAAATCATTGATGCTTCAAATGTTCCTAAACCTGTAGTCTTAGCTTTATAGAACGAAGTATCTAGGAAAATACCTGACAACATAATTGTTGCCATTGTTGGATCTAAAGGAATCTTATTTGCAACACTATTATAACGAATCATTTCTGCAACCAATTCACAAGAACTTGAAGCACCTGGTTCAACATAGAACAAAACTGGATTTTCAATAAATTCAGTCGCTCTTCTATGATGATCAATTACAACTCTCTTATCAGTTTTTTCTAAGATTGTTGGACACATTGTTAAACTTGGTCGTGAAATATCACAAACTATAACAACAGTTTCTGGTTTTACTAAATCAATTGCTTCGTGTGGACTACAAACAAGTTTATATAATTCATCACGAGAATATAAAGAAGTAAGAGCAGTTCTTGTCTTTCTTTCGGTTAATTTTGGATCATAAACAACACGTGCATCCTTTTTACAAAAATCACAAAGCGCTTTAATACCAAGACAGCTACCTAAAGCATCCATATCCATATCAACATGTCCCATAATAACTACGTTAGAAGCACGTTGAATTAAACTCATAAGGGAATCACTAAAGACACGAACACGAACTTTGTTTCCAACTTCTACAGCTTCACTCTTTCCGCCAAAGAATTCAAGTTCGCTACCATATTTAGATACAACAACTTGGTCGCCACCTCTACTCATAGCAATATCAATTGCGTTACTTGCCATTTCGTTTAATTTATTTACATCTGGGAAATCATGTGCAAAACCAATAGATAAGGTTGGTTGAATAGTTTCTTTGACTTGAATCTTTCTAACCTCATCAATTAAGGTAAAGCCATCTTTTTTCATATCGCTTAATGATTGATAATTGCAAATCGCAAAATAAGCATCGTTACGATATGGTCTTAAAAGACAATTAAACTTCTTAGCATAATTATTAATAATACTTCGAACATCAGTTACAACTTCGTTAATAACATCACTATTACCAACAATATCGGAATAGTTATCAATCATAATAATTCCAATACATGTTGCTTGTTCTTTATTGTATCGATACAAAAATTCATAATCTGTAATATCTTTAAAAATAAATAAACCAGCCGCTTTTAAGTATTTGACTTGATAATCATAATTGTTTTCAGAAATCATGAGCGTATCGCCAACTTCTTTATCGTTAAAATCTTTTAGTTTTGGATACCATTCATAGATATTTCTTGAAACAATATTAATTTGTCTTTGTTGTAATAAATCACTAGTCCATAAAACTACACCTTCTTCATTTATTACTGCAAGGCCAATCTTTCCAAATAAATAAACCTCTTTGATATCAGTTCCAATAACATCGCTCATTTGAATATCGCTCTTCTCACGGAGTCTATTCATAACAGCGACTAAGATAAGACAAAGAACAGCATCAAAAAAAGTAACCCCAAGAGTAATGTATCCAAGAGTAACTGGAGCAATTACGTTTTGAAGATTAAAAGTATTAAAAGCATAAAGCAAAACAAAGATTCCAACCGCAAGTTCAACGACAGCAGTCGTTATCAAAATAGTTAAATTAATTCTAAATTTTCTTTTTTCCATAAAAATTACCTTTTCTATTATACAATAGAAAAATACATAAAACTAATTATTTATAAGGGTCTTTTATTAACAAAAAAGCTTACCTTTTTTGATTAAAAACCATCATACAATTCAATAATTTCCGAAAAAGTATGTATTTTACCGATTGCTTTAGAATGATTCGCATTTATGCGACATCAATTTCCACAAAAAAAGCCCTCGTTAGAGGGCTAATTGAACTATTCACCAAGATATGGTAATAAAGCCATATATCGAGCGTTTTTGACAGCTCTTGCTAATTGTCTTTGACTCTTAGCACAAGTTCCAGTTAATCTACGTGGAGAAATTCTCCCACTAGGACTAACAAACTTCTTCAATAATTCGACATCTTTATAATCGATGAAGGTAATTTTGTTCTTAGTAAAGTAACAAACTTTCTTCTTCATTCTTTTTTTCATGTATGCCATAAAAATTATCCTTTCTAATTAAATTATTAGAATGGTAAATCGTCGTCAGTTAGATCAGCTCCTGTGACATCAGTCTTCTCTTCTGAATTGTCAGGAACATCAATTGGGCTTGGAGCAGTTGGTTCACTTTGGTGAACTCTACCCGCCGCTTGACCTTTACTTTCAAGTAAAGTAATACTATCGACAATTACTTCTAATACACTAGCTTTAGTGCCATCTTTTCTAGTAAAACTTCTTTGTTGAAGTCTACCTTCGATACCTACTAAACTGCCCTTATGAGCATAATTTGATAAATAATCTGCTGATTGGCGCCAGGCTGTACAATTAATAAAACTTGCTGTTTTATTTCCATCAGCGTCTTTTGTTCGATTATCAACTGCGACAGTAAAACTTGTAACACTCAAATTGCTTTGAGTCTTCTTAAGTTCTACATCCTTTGTTAAACGACCTACTAATACAACGCTATTAATCATAAAATGATCCTCCTATTGTTTATCAACAGTAAATAAGTATCTGATTACTGAACTGTTGATTTTAGAAAGACGATCAAATTCGCTAATTGGTTTAATATCGTTCATTTCAAGTTTTAAGACTACGTAATATCCTTTTTTCTCACCTTTAATTGGATACGCTAAGTCTCTCATTCCTAAACTCTCATCGGTTTTAGTGACTTTAGCACCTAAACCAGTAAGTAAGGAATTAAGTTTTTCGATTTCAGCTTTACGAGCTTCATCTTCTAAACTTGCCTTGAGAATGTACATCAATTCGTACTTTTTCATTCTTATACCCTCCCTTTGGACTATCTGGCTGTTATCAAATGTAACAGCAGAGAAGAAACGTTACAAAGTAACGTATGAATATTCTATAAAAAAATACCACGAATGTAAAGAAATTAAATTCTTTAACCGCCCTTCAATAGTAGTATCGTGGGGTTTCGTGGTATTTTAGTAACTTTTTTTAATTATTGTTCATCTTTCATGGTTGGGAAGAGAATTACTTCACGGATATTTTCTTGATTTGTTAAGAACATAACAAGTCTATCAATACCCATTCCAATTCCACCAGTTGGTGGCATACCATAATCAAGAGCATCTAAGAAATTATCATCCATTTCATTAGCTTCATCATCGCCTCTTTCTTTGGCAGCAATTTGAGCTAAGAATCTTTCTTTTTGATCGATTGGATCATTAAGTTCGGTATAAGCATTTGCTAATTCGGTTCCATTAACATAAAGTTCAAATCTTTCGGTAAATCTTGGATCTTTACTCTTTTTAGTTAAAGGACTAATTTCGATTGGATGACCATAAACAAATGTTGGTTGAATCATCTCATCTTCACAATATTCATCAAATAAAGCATTTAAGAAATAACCTTGAGTATTCCAGTGTTTTTCAATCTTAATACATTTTTCTTTGCAATAAGCAACTAAGTCTTCAACCTTTAATTCTTTAGTAAAATCAAGGCCAGTTTTTTCTTTAACAGCATCAGCCATTGAAACCCATTTAAATTCTGGACCAAAATCCAAAACTTTATCACCATAAGGAATTTTTGTTGTTCCACAAACTTCTTGGCAACAATTCCTAATTAAACCTTCCCATAATTCACCCATTGATTGTAAATTACCAAAAGCTTCATAAAGTTCAATTGTAGTAAATTCGGGATTATGTTTTGCATCCATTCCTTCATTACGGAAAATACGACCAATTTCATAAACTTTTTCAAGTCCACCAACAATTAATTTCTTTAAATTTAATTCAGTTGCAATACGTAAATAGAAATCTTTATCAAGTGCATTGTGATGAGTAATAAATGGTTTAGCATTTGCGCCACCAAGAATTGGACTTAAAACCGAAGTTTCAACTTCAATATATCCTAAATTATCTAAATAGTGTTGAATTGAACGTATAATTTTAAAACGAGCAATTGCAACTTTTTTGCTCTCATCGTTCATAATTAAATCAAGATATCTATGTCTTGATCTTTCTTCTATATCTTGTAAACCATGGAACTTTTCTGGTAAAACCTTAAGTGATTTAGTTAAGAAAGTAAATTTCTCAACACGAATAGTTGGTTCACCAGTTCTTGTTAACATTAATCTTCCATAAACACCACAAATATCACCAATATCAGTTATTTTAAAAACATCGTAACTTTCTTGGCCAACTGTATCTATAGATATATAGCATTGCATTTTACCTTCACGGTCTTGAATGTTGAAGAAACTAGCTTTACCCATTTTACGGATTTGCATAATTCTTCCAGCAATTGTAACAAAAACATGATTAGACTCTAATTCTTCGTTAGTTTTCCCTTTAATCTTTTCTCTACAAGTTTCTGAATTATCGGTTCTTAAGAATCTTTCTCCCCAAGGATCAACACCCATTTCTTTTAATTTTCCAAGTTTTTCTCTTCTTATCGTCTCTTGATCATTTAATTTTTCTTCCATAATAAAACCTCGCTCAAATATTATACACAAAAAGAATTCCTTTTTGTCTAGAAATAGCGAATAAATGTTGTAAAAACAAGCATTTTAAAAACAAATAATGTTCTTCACTTATTTAAATAGCAAATCCTATAGATACCATCAGTTATGACCAAACTCGTAAAATCAAAAGTATATTTTTTTAAATCCATCTCACCTGTATCGTTTGCTAAAAAATTCACACCAAATAAACATCTCTAGCCATAGAATAATCTTTTTTGCTATTGTAAATAAAAAACCTACTCAAGTCGTGAGATATATTTGTCACAAATTCTATAAATATCTGATTCTCGAATAATTGTTGATGCCAACTCAACTCTTAAAGCCTTACTATTTCTTACTTTTAAGAAAAATTTTGGAGCAATCCCACGCATTAAAGAAATTGCTCTTTCTTCACCATATTCATTAACTAAAAGCTTAGTGTAATCCTTCAAATATTTATATTGATTAAGGAACGAAACACTTTCATTATAAGGTTTTCCTTCAAGAGCAAGATTTATATTTGATATAAGTTCAGGATTGCCAACTGCACCCCTAGCAACCATAACTGCATCAGCGCGAGTCTCTTCTAAAGCATGTTGCGCATCTGCGACACTATAAATATCTCCGCCAACACAAAAAGGAATTGTTATTAAATCTCTTATGTTTTTGAGTTTTGAGTAATCAGCCTTACCAGTATAACCTTGAGCTCTAGTGCGTGCGTGAACTGCAATAAATTTACAACCAGCTTTTTCTAGCGTTTTTACTGTTTCTTCTACGTTAACTGTATTAAATCCTAATCGGATTTTACAACTGACTGGTCTTTTACTGTTTTTAACAACTTCACTAACCATTTTAAAAAGTTCATCTTGATCTTTAAGCCAACTACTTCCACCATTATTTTTAATAACCTTATTTACGGGGCACCCAAGATTCAAATCAAGAATCTCATATGTACTACACTCGTTTTCAACAATTTTTGTGGCTTTAACTAATTCTTCAGTTTTTCCGCCAAAAAGTTGAACAGCAAGTGGTTTATCAGTACCATCAGTTTTTAAATAGTTTAAAGTTTTTTGGTTGTCGTAGATTAATCCACAATCGCTAACCATCTCTGTATAAACTAGGGCTGGATGGAATTGCATCATAAATTTTCTATAACTAAAAGAAGTTATCCCCGCCATTGGGGCGAGAATAACTTTTCCTTTTATTTCAACATCACCGATTTTAAAAGACATAAACTCCTATTTAGTTGAATCGCCTTTTTTGTCATCAAGAGGTTTATCATCTTTCTTTGGCTCTTCAAGTTTTTTAGTTTCACTCTCTTTTGCTTTAGCTTCTTCTTCTTTTTTATGAGCTTCAGTAATTTGAGTATCAACTACACTATGAGCAGCTTCAGATTGTTTAACCTTCTCATCAGGCATCTTACGATTCTTTAATAAATAATCAATTTCTTCTTCGTTAATTGTTTCGTTTTCAAGTAATGTTTCAGCAATAAGAACGACATCATCTTTTCGTTTAGTAAGAATTTCAGTTGCTTGTTTATGAGCGCTTTCAATAATCTTACGTATTTCTTTATCAATTTCTTCAGCAACAGCGCTTGAGAAATTGCGTTGAGCATTATTATAATCACGACCAAGGAAGACGCTACCAGTATCTTTTTCATATTGAATAGGTCCTAAACTCGACATACCATATTCAACAACCATTGAACGAGCAATTTGGGTAGCTCTTTCAATATCATTACTTGCACCAGTTGTAACATCGTTAAAGAAAATTTCTTCGCTAGTACGACCACCAAGTAATCCAGTAATTTCAGCAATTAATTCGTTTTTGCTCAATAAGAATCTATCATCATCAGGCCCCATTAAAACGTGACCACCAGTATTTCCACGAGGAATAATAGTAATCTTTCTAACTTTATCGCTATTTGGAAGAGTTAAACCAATAACTGCGTGACCAGCTTCATGGTAAGCAACCTCTTTACGTTCAAACTCATTCATGCCCTTACTAGATTTTGCTGGACCAGCAATACGTCTATCAATAGCTTCATCAATATCGGCCATTGTAACCATATCTCTCTTACCACGAACAGCTAAAATAGCTGCTTCGTTTAAGATATTAGCAATATCAGCTCCACTAAAACCAACGGTTCTCTTTGCTAAAGCTGAAAAATCAATATTTGGATCAATTTGTTTTCCTTTAGCATGAACCTTAAATATATCTTCACGACCTTGTCTATTAGGTAAATTAACAGTTATTTGTCTATCAAATCTACCAGCTCTAAGTAAAGCTGGATCGAGAACATCTGCACGGTTTGTAGCAGCAACAACGATAATTCCACTATTTTCTTCAAAACCATCAAGTTCAACAAGTAATTGGTTAAGGGTTTGTTCACGTTCATCGTTTCCGCCACCCATACCAGCGCCTCTTTGTCTACCAACAGCATCAATTTCATCAATGAAAATTAAGCATGGTGCATTTTCTTTAGCAGTCTTGAATAAATCTCGGACTCTACCAGCACCAACACCAACGAACATTTCAACGAAATCACTACCTGAAATTGAATAGAAAGGAACATTTGCTTCACCAGCAACAGCTTTAGCAAGTAAAGTTTTACCAGTTCCTGGAGGACCAACAAGTAAAACACCTTTTGGTAATTTTGCTCCACACTTTGTATATTTCTTTGGATCTTTTAAGTAATCGACAACTTCAACCATTTCAGCTTTTTCTTCATCACATCCTGCAACATCGCTGAATCTAATCTTAGAATTATCAACTCTTCTTGCTCTAGATTTATTGAAATCCATGGCTTGTTTATTGCCACCAGCAGATTGCATTAAGAACTTGAAGAAGAAGATTGCTATACCAATAATAACAACAGTTGAAATAATAGTTGGTAACCAGCTTAAGAATACGTTTTCGGTATATTCATAAGAGTTCCAATGAGCTGTTGAATCAGTATTGTTTTTTACAACTTGATCATAAAGTGACCAATAGATGTTTTTATCATATCCATTATTAAAACTTGAATCTGATTTAACTAAAGTATTATCACAATTTACTGTGTAATAATTTAAATTTCCAGACTCACTATTTTTAACAGTTAAGTTTACTGTCGCATGCTTATCGTTGGTAACAATTTCGGCATCGGTAACTTCGTACGCATCCGTGTTATCATAAGCTAACTTTATAAGCGACCCAGTAGAGATCGTCCTATAATTGTTTGTTAGGTTAGTAATAATGCTATAAATAATGACGCCACTAAATATTGCAATGACGGCATATATTAAAAACGTTAACCAACCAGATCTTTTTTTGTTGTCCATTCGCATCTCCTTTTCACAAGTGAATATATTTTATAATAGATACTTTATTTTATAAAGTAAAAAGCATTATTATTTTAGAAAATCGTTCAAATCAAATAAAAGCAATGAATCCTTGGTTATTTTAACTTCCTTTTGGTAGTGCGGAACATACAATAAATGCCCATTTTCATCATAAATTCCTGGCCATAATAAGCGATAAACATAAGGTACTTTCCAATCAATAAAACATCTACGAACTTTTTTTGTAATGTTGTTAATTGTAAATTCTTCATTCGTCTTGAGTCCGTTTTTTATAATTAATTCTTTATTTTGAATCTCTTTATAATTTTTTGAGCATTTATTAATCTTAAAGAAATTGTTTGAATTGTTCATGTTAAATTCATAATGATTTTGTTTCAAGATATATAAACCAATAACTCCATAATCAATTGCTAAATAAACGTTATCCATTATCTTTTTGTGCCAAGTAGTTTTTGTTACAAGAATACATTTAAAATCTTCTACAAATTTTTGAGAAATTGGATAATATAAACCTTTCTTTTCGAAGAGTAAGATTAATAAAAGTTGAAGATTTTCAACCGTTTGCATACATGCCTCATTAACCAAAATCGTACTATTTTGCCGTATCAATTTAGATAATTCACATTCTTTTAGTTGTTGTTTTTTGTTTTTATCATTAATCTCTATAATGTATTTTCGTCTTTCTTCTTCACCCATATTTTTAACTATTTCCTTACGGATTTTATTACGTTTATAGCTTGTATCAAAATTAGATAAATCGATTCCATAAGGAACATCATTTTCATCGCAATAATTTTGTAAGTCAGCTTTTTTGTATCCTAATAATGGACGAATAATTTTTACCCCTTTATAATTGTGTTCGCTTTTAAGACCATAATAAGAAACAAGATTACCACGCTTCATCTGTAAGAAATATGTTTCTAATAAATCATCTTCATTGTGAGCAATCAAAATATTATTAATTCCTGTCCTTTTGCTAACGTCTACAAAATAATCATACCTCACGTCTCTTGCCCACCCTTCTTCATTGACGCCTTTAGGCATCCTTACATCAATAGTATCGAGGGGAATTTTATAAAATTGACAAATTTTTGTTAATTTTTTCATTTCTTCTGGTTCTTCACTTCTTAAATGATAGTTAACATGAGCAATAATAAAGTTATACCCACCTTTTAAAAGCAAAGAAAAAAGACACATGGAATCTGGTCCATATGAGCAAGCCAAAATATATTTTTCTTGTTTATTTAGAGTCAACGTTAGGTTCATTCACAATCTCATCCTTAATAATTTCATAAAGTTTTGTTGAGTCATCTTTTTTACAATAATCAGCGACATTAAGCACCTTAACAGTTAGTTGGTGTCTACCTAATGGCAAAAACAATATATCTCCAACCAAAACTTCACTTGCAGGTTTAGCTTTCCTATCATTTATTTTAAATTCGCCACGTTCTAATAATTCCTTTGCGATTGTTCTTCTTTTAATTAGTCTTGTTAGTTTTAAATATTTATCAATTCTCATTAGTTTTAACCTTCTTTGTTGATACATATAAATTATCAACTATTCCACATATTTTTAATAATAAATCAACCCAATCGCCTCTCTTTTTAATATTAATATTAACTTCTTTTTCTATAAATGCCATTTTTATATCTTTTAAATAGGCAATTAAAGATGTAAATAAAGCGGTACCTATTCCTTCTAAATCACTAAATTTAGTTGATAAAATGAGTGTTACATGGTCTTCAAACTCATTTAAATCTTTGAATTCTTCTTTTTCTAAATAAATATCTAATTTTCGTTTTAAAAACAATAATTCAGTTGTATTTGGAGTTGGACCATAAATATCTCGAATTGAATTTTTCTCTTTTTCAAGATCTTCAAAGGTTTTACAATCTAAAATTCTTTGGTAAATTTCAACCTTTTCACCGTTTTCAATATAAGTCGAAGGAATATAGGCATCAATGCCAAGTTCTTTATGAATTTTAATGTTTTCTGCTTTTTTAATTCCAGTTTTCTTTTCTTCAATTGTTTCATTAAGCAACTTGATATACATATCAATTCCGATTGCATCAATAAAACCAGCTTGTTCAGGTCCTAAAATATCACCAGCCCCTCGAATTAACAAATCTCTTTGAGCGATTTTATAACCACTTCCAAGAGCTGTTAAATCTTGAATAGCTTCAAGTCGTTTTTGGCTATTTTCATTAATTTCTTTATTCTTATTTATCATTAAATAAGCAAATGCCAATCTATCGCCACGTCCAACACGTCCTTTTATTTGATAAAGTTGCGCTAAACCAAAAGCATTAGCATTTTCAATTAACATTAAATTTGCGTTCTCAACATCAATCCCATTTTCAACAATAGATGTTGCCAATAATAAGTCAATTGTACCATCATAAAAATCTTGCATTGTCGAATTCACTTCTTCTTTGCTCATTCTTCCATGAACCACACCAATTTTACATTCAGGAACAAGGTTTTGTAATTCTTCAGCTTTGTTATAAATACTAAAAATCTCGTTATGAATATAGAAAATTTGTCCATGACGCGATAATTCTCGTTTAATTAATTCTCTAACAACATTCTTGTCATATGGAATTACATAGGTTTGAATTGCTACTCTTTCTTTTGGTGGAGTTTCAATAGTTGAAACTTGTTTTAATCCAATTAAAGAAGATTGTAAAGTTCGAGGAATTGGAGTTGCTGATAAAGTAAGAACATCTATTCCTTTTGATTTTTCTTTTATTTTTTCTTTTTGCTCAACACCAAACCTTTGTTCTTCGTCGATAATTAATAAACCAAGATTAGATATATCAATATTTTTTGATAAAACTTTATGAGTTCCAATTATTAAATCTATTTTCTTTTGGCGCACTTCTTCTTCAACGTGTTTAGCTTCTTGAGGAGTAGACATACGTGAATATATAGCAATATTCACCTTAAATTTTTCGAATCGCTTTAATGCGACTTCATAATGCTGTCGTGCAAGTAAGGTAGTTGGGCATAAAATTATAACCATTTTCCCATTTAAAATTGCTTTAAAAGCCGCACGAAAAGCAACTTCAGTTTTTCCAAATCCAACATCGCCACATAAAAGTCTATCCATTGGATGGTCCGATTCCATATCTTTATAAATTTCTTCTAAAGATTTTTCTTGGTCTTTTGTTAATTCGTACTCAAAATCACTAGCAAAGGCCCCTTCTAATTCATTGTCGCTCTTATATGCGACACCTTTAATTTTTGCTCTTTCGCTATATAAATCCATTAAACGTTCAGCTAAATCATTAATTTTTTGCTTGATTCGTTTCTTGGTAGCTTCCCATTTATTTGTATAAAGACGGTTTAGTTTTGGTGCATAACCTTCTTTTCCAACATATTTTCTAATAAGATTAAATTGATAAAGAGGAACATAAAGAACGTCTCCTCCATCATATTGAATTTGAATATAATCTTCATGTTTACCTTCGATTTCTAGAGTTGATATTTTAACAAATCTACCAATACCGCTCTTTTCATGAACAACGTAATCTCCAGGTTCAAGATCTTGGTAACTTCCAAGAATAATTCCTTCTTTAAACTTTGAAGAATATGTCGAAACATGTCTTCTAAAACCAAAAAGTTCTTTGCTCGTTAAAACAACGATTTTCTTATCTTTAAATTCAAACCCTTTAACAAATGTATTAATAGATAAAGAAACATCTTTAGTTTCGTCAAGATTGAAATCCGTTGTTAAACTATATGATAAATTAAGATTGTCTAGAGCTTGTTTTGTTTTATCGACTTGCTCTTTATTGCTTAATAAGCACATTATCTTATATCCATTTTTTATATACATATCAAAAAGTCGAGTAATATCTATGTCTCTTGTGCTATATAAAGAATTTGTCGTTATATCAATTGAAATACTTGAATCATGAATATAAAAGTTATTTAAATAATATGTAAAACTAGAACGATCCAAAACATTAATTGTTTGATTAAAATACTTTAATCCAGATACAGATTTTCCTTCTTTAAATAACTCTAATAAGAAATTATCAGCTTCTTCAAAAAGGTTGTCTCTTGACCGAATAAAATCATCCTCATTGTTAATTATTATTTTGTATGGATTTGTCAAAAACCCCAGCAAATCCTCATTGGTTTCTTGTAAACACCCTGTATATTTATAAAATCTTGAGTTGATATTCGATTCTTTTAAATCTTCTATATCTTCATTGATTTGATTTTCGAGTTCATCATAAGTAAGGCTTGATAAATTCTCTTTATCAACCTTTAGTCTCTCTTTTAATTTTACAGGTGCTAAAGCTTTTTCTTTTTCCGTAAATAAGTTTAAGGATGCTGGTAAAATATCTACTTCTTTAATCTCTTCAAAAGATGTTTGACTTGCTATTGAAAAGAATCTGATGCTTTCAATCTCATCATCAAAAAACTCAATTCTTATTGGGTTATCATAATTTAAAGAGAAAACATCAATAATGTCTCCTCTAACAGCATATTCTAAAGATTGATCAATTTTTGAAACTCTTTGATATGAGCTACGAGCTAAATCGCTTTTAACTTTACTAAAATCATATTTCTCACCAACTTTAAAATGTAAACATGAAGACAAAAATGTCTCCTTAGTTGGATAAAATTTGTATAAAGATGATGGAGATAAAATTATGATTTTATGTTTTGCGTTTATTAAACTATAAATTCCATAAATTTGTTGCGACACCATTTCTTTAGATTCGCTTAAATATTCAACACGTAAAAGTTCGTCGTTTGGAATTGTAATAATATTATCTCTATCTAAAAACGTTGTTAGAGAATTATACATCTCAGTTACTTCAAAATTATTAGCACAATAAATAAGGATATTATCTTCGCTTTCCTTAAAAGTTTTGAGCGTTAAAAAGGTTGTGCCAATAAACGAATCCACGACAAAATACCCTACATTCTTTTTTGTAGGGGGTGTCACAAATTCATCAATCGCCAACTTTTTTAAATCAATCAATAGAAATCACTTCCTTATTTATTATATAGAGACATCGCTTTTGGGACACCTTCTTTAATTGCCGTCTTAATAGCTTCGATTGATCTTCCTTCTGCTTCATCAATTAGAACTCTATCTTCTTTACTTGGTTTGCCTAGTACATAATCAATCGTATCATATGTTGGAGTCCCTGTACCTATCCTAACATGAACAAACTTGTCAGTCCCAAGACAACTAATAATAGATTTTATCCCATTATGTCCTGCACTACTTCCGTTTTCCTTCATCTTCATTACACCTGGCGCAAAATCCATATCGTCATAAATTACAAAAACATCTTTAGTATCAATTTTATAGAATTGAACAACATCAAGAACAGATTCACCAGAAAGATTCATGAATGTTTGGGGTTTTAAAAGAATCAAATCTTCACCCATATACTTAGTCTTCACAAATAAACCCTTAAATCCCTCTTTTTCAATTGTGGTTCCTAAAGAATCAGCAAATTTATCTACTGTCTCAAAACCAATATTATGGCGAGATTTTACATACTCTCGACCAGGATTTCCTAAACCAACGATTAATTTCATGAAGACATTTTACATTTTTACTATAAATAAATAAAGATGCATAAATGCAAACGTCAAAGAAAGTTAGCAAACAAGGCAAAAATGTATTGAAAATTCTAACTTTCCTTTACAATTTTAATTTTTTGATTGACAAGAAAGTCAATAAGTCTATTATTGTATAAGTCTAGGAGAAAGAATGCCAAAAACAACTAAGCAATTTGAAGAAATTAAAGACAAAAGAAGAACCCAAATATTGAATACAGCTGTTAAACTATTTTGTGAACATGGATTAGCTGATTATTCAATTGATGATATTTGCAAAAAATGCAAAATATCTCATGGTCTTTTTTATCACTATTTTGATTCAAAAGAAGATATTCAAAAAGAGATTTTAGAAAGAGGAAGGGTTAAAAGAGAAGAAACTATATCAACTCTTAATGACCCTAAACTTAAAGGAATCCACTTTTTGGAAAAGTTCACCAATGTGGTTTTAAATTCTCTTAGATTTGATTATGCTTCATGTTATTTCATCTATTCATCTTACTCAAATTTTCTATTATCGATTAAAACTAAGAAAATTAAAAATGAGAATTTGAAGGAATGGGTCATGTTAAAACGCGCTCTTAAAGAGATTAAAGATGGCCAAAGAAAACGTGAGGTTGTTGCTGGCGATCCGTTAGAAATATTGATTTCCTTTGTAAGTATTGTTGTTGGTCTATCACTTACAAAAATGCGAAATAATAACAAAAATGATTTTATCCCAAGCGACGATGTTGTTATGAATATATTTTATAGAAAGAAGGGCTCCTAAATGAAAAAGATATTACAAATATTAGTAAAAAAATGGTACTTATTGTTGCTCGTAGCTGCCTGTATTATTACACAATGTTACTTACAATTAATGTTACCTGAAAAAATGGGTGAGATTCAAACTTATATGAATCAATACCAAAGCACACTTATTACACAAGAAGAATTAACACAAAACATTCTCCAAACTGGTGGTTGGATGCTTTTAATCAGTGCTGGAGTTTGTATTTTAGCTGTTGTTCAAAACTTCTTTGGTTCATGGTTAGGGGCATACGTTGGTAAAATTATGCGTTCAGAAGTTTTTTATAAAGTTAATTCTTTATCATTAACAAACTACAATAAATTTGGCACTGCTACATTGATTACAAGAACCACAAATGATATTGAACAAATTAAAAACCTTGTTTATATGTCAATTCGTACCTTAATTATGTCACCTACCTATATGATTATCGCTTTAATTAAGATTTTAAATAACGATTCAAGATTAGCTATTATTCTTGCGATATGTATACCTTTAATTATTGTTGGTATGGCTGGTTTAATGGCTTATGCAACTCCTTTATTTAAGAAGATTCAAGAGAAGACTGATAACGTCACTATTGTCTTACGTGAGAACTTAACTGGTATCCGTGTCATTCGTGCCTATAATCAACAAAAGACTGAATTCACAAAGTTTGATAAGGCTAATAAAGACATGACAAAGATTATTATTAAAGTTGGTCATACAATGAGTTTAGCCGATCCTTTAATTAATATTATTTTTAACCTTTGTTATGTGGGCATTTATGCTTTAGGGTTCTATTTACTCGATGGTTTCGTTATTACTAGTGCTGCAGATATGAATGTTGTTAGTAATACAATTACAAACGTGGCAATTGTTTCCCAATACTCAATGCAAATCATGATGTCATTCTTGATGTTTGCAATGCTCTTTATTATGATTCCACAAGCGAGCGCTTCAAGCAAACGTGTTAACGAAGTTTTAAAAACCGTTAGTGCAATTAAAGAAAAAGAACTAACTCCGGAACAACTTAAGAAAATTACGAATACAAAAGAATCTGGTATTCTCGAATTCAAAGATGTTAGTTTTACTTATCCAGATGCTAGTCAACCTGTAATTGAACACATTAGCTTTAAAACAAAACCTGGAACAACCACTGCAATTATTGGTTCTACTGGCTCAGGAAAATCCAGCATTATTAATTTGATTCCTAGATTTTATGATGCAACTTCTGGAAGTGTTTGTTTAGATGGTAACGATATTAAAGATATTCCTCAAAAATTATTGAGAGATAAAATTGGTTTTGTTCCTCAAACCGCCGTTTTATTTAAAGGAACAATTAAAGAAAATATTTTGTTTGGTAAAAAAGATGCTTCTGATGAAGAAATAGCAGAAGCATTAAGTGTCGCACAAACGGAACACTTCATTAATAAGCTTCCAGATAAGTTAAATAGTTATGTTTCACAAGGTGGAAAGAACTTCTCTGGTGGTCAAAAACAAAGACTTGCTATCGCGCGTGCTCTCGTTAGAAAACCAGAAGTTTATGTCTTTGATGATAGCTTTAGTGCTCTTGATTTTAAGACTGATGCAAAATTAAGATCGGCTTTAAAAACTTATGCAAAAGATTCTGCTGTGGTCGTTGTAGCTCAACGTGTTTCTTCAATTTTAGATGCAGATAACATTCTAGTTATTAATGATGGAAAATGTGTCGCTCAAGGTACACACAACCAATTATTAAAGAATTGTGCAATATATAGAGATATTGTTAAATCTCAACTTGACCCAGATGAAGTTGAGAAGACTTTAAAGATGAATAAAGAAGCTGTTTTGGAAGGAGGTAAATAACTATGGGACCAAGGAATGCAGGTAACGTTATGAAAAAACCTACCAATTCAAAGAAAACTATTTTAAGAATGATTAAAGACTTTAAAAAAGAAATGGGACTCATAATTTTTGTTGTTATCCTTTCCATTCTAAGCGCTGTTTTAAATGTTTATTCACCTATTCTCTTACAAGATATATTTAATAGTGTATCTGAAATTTTCAAGATGGAAGGGAACGTAATTACAATCTCCTGGAACATATTTTACCAAAAATTTGGAATTATTATTGGAGTCTATATTGTTTCCGCAATTCTCCAATGGTTATCACAATATATTGCTGCTTCGATTGGAGCTCGTTATGCTTATGAAATGCGTGATAGAGTCCAAAAGAAATTAGATAAACTACCACTTTCTTATTTTGATAAGACAAGTTATGGAGATACTTTATCCATTGGAACAAACGATGTTGATAATATTTCAAGAAACTTACAAACCATCATCACTCAGTTGTTTGCTGGTATTGCTTTGTTTCTTGGTTCATTAATCGCAATGCTCGTTACTGATTGGCGTCTTGCTCTTGTGGCTCTTGTCTCGCTTCCATTAACTTTAATTATTGTTGTTCTTATTTCGAAATTTAGTGGAAAACAATTTACAACATATCGTAATGAACTTGGTGTTCTTAATGGCAAAATCGAAGAAGATTATGCTGGTTATATGATTATTAAACTCTTTAATAAAGAGAAAGATATTGAACAAGATTTTGATGAATCAAATGAGAAGATGGCTAAAGCTGATGGAAATTCGCAATTCTTATCAGGTTTAATCTTCCCAACTACTATCTTTATTAATAATCTTGCTTATGTTGGTGTTGCTGTCTTAGCTGGAATTATTAGTGATGCTGGAACAATGATTGTTTTCTTCTTATTCTTAAGATTATTCAGTTCTCCATTCCAACAATTAGGTCAAATTGCTAGTACAATTCAATCGGTTATTGCAAGTGGCGAAAGAATTTATGTTCTTCTTGATCAAAAAGAAGAGGATCCTGATAAAGAAAAATCAATTACTGATGAATCAAAGATTAAAGGTGATTTTAAGTTTGATAATGTCTTCTTCCAATATTCAGAGGATAAACCTCTAATTGAAAATTGGACGCTTGATGTTAAGGCTGGCGATACAGTCGCTATTGTTGGTCCAACGGGTGCTGGAAAAACCACAATTGTTAACTTAATTATGCGATTCTATGAGATTAATAGCGTTCATAATAAAGAGGAAGTTTTAAATGAAGAACTCCATATTATTAATGAAATTGCTGAGACTTTAAAACTTCCTAAGAAAAAATTAGAAGACTTAAAGTATGATGATAAGCAAACTTTAGATAAGGCGATTGAAAAAGCTAAACTTGAGATTCAAGATTACTATATTAAAGCAACTGCTAATTCTCCAAAAGAATTTGTTGAAGATATGGCAGTTCAAACTAAGCTTAATTTTATTGTTAATACCGTAAACAACCATTTAAATAATGGTTCAATTAAACTTGATGGTGTTTCTACTGAAGATTACACCAGAAATTGCTTAAGAGGGTCAATCGGAATGGTTCTTCAAGATACTTGGTTATTTAAAGGAACTATTAAAGATAATTTGCTTTATGGTGATGAAAACGCTACTGATGAAGATATCAAAAAAGCATGTGATGAAGCTCACATTTCTCACTTTATTGAAACTCTTCCTGGTGGTTATGACTTTATGCTTAATGAAGATGGAAATAACGTCTCACAAGGTCAACGTCAATTATTAACTATTGCTCGGGCAATTATTAGTAAACCAAAGATTTTGATTCTTGATGAAGCTACTTCTTCTGTTGATACTCGTACCGAACAACAAATTCAAGATGCCCTTGATAATATTATGAAGAATAGAACCTCATTTGTTATTGCTCACCGTTTATCAACAATTAAAAACGCTAAACTTATTATTGTTATGAAGAAAGGTCACATTGTTGAAACAGGTAATCACAAAGAATTACTTGCTAAAAACGGTTTCTACGCTGAACTTTATAACTCTCAATTTACTGGCAGTAACCCAATGGCTAAAGCTGGTGAAAAAGAAGATAGTTAGTCTAAAAAATATGCCTGTTGCATTTGTGCAACAGGCTTTTTTTATTTTTCAACAGCTTCTTCTTGTATGTTATGGAGTTCGCGATATACCCCTTTTAGACGAGGATAGATTTTTTTATAAACTGATGAATATAATCGTTTATATTCCTTAGATGCAACTGCATCTGGATGGAAAGTTCTAACATATCTAACCATCTTCGCTTTAGCTTCACTTGCATTTGCATAAATGCCAAGTGAAATAAATTGCGACATTGCACAACCTAAAGACGAAGATTCATAAGTCTCGCTCTTTAAAACATTTATATTAAATATATCAGCAGTAATTTGACATATAGCATCAGATTTTGAACCACCACCACTTACGGTTATAGATCTAATTGGAGTTCTTGTCTTCTTTTTAATGCTTCCTAGCCCTTCTTTTAAAGCAAAAGCAATTCCTTCGATAATTGCTCGATAAATATGATATTTTGTATGAACATCATAAAAACCAATTATGGCTCCTTTTGCTAAAGGTCGAGATAATCCTGGTCCCCAATATGGTTGTAAAACAAGACCTTCACAACCAGGTTTAATTTCCATTAATTTTTTATTTAAGTATTCTTCGACAGCTAGGTTTTCAATACTTGCTTCCATGCTTTGTTTTTCAGCAAATTCTTCTGAAAACCAATGAAGCATCCAATATCCACGGTAAATTTGAACTTCGCCACTATAATATCCAGGATAGCAAGTTAAGTAACTAGGCAAGAATGGCTCTGGTTCAAAATAACGCTTACTAACAACCGCGATTGATGAAGCTGTTCCATAAGAAATATGAGCAAAACTTTTAGTGATTGCCCCACACCCTAAAGCTTCACAACTCTTATCATAACCAGTTGTAATATAAGGAATACCAACAGGTAAACCCGTTAGCATACTTGCTTCTTTAGTAATTGCACCTATATTTTCACCTACCTTACGTGCGACAGGTACCATTATTGGATCTACCCCATAAATAACGCCTTTAGGAGCATCTTTGCTATAGTTTTTTCCAGTCTTAAAATTGACTGGAAAATGCCCAACCATGTTACTTGCAGAATCTCTTAAAACCCCAATCAATCGATAGTTTAAATATAAATTCATTGGAACATAGTATCTGACTTTACTCCAAATCTCAGGTTCGTTCTCTTGAACCCATAAAGCGGGGGTCCTTTTTCTATTTAAAGTGATAGTGTCACGCATGCCCACAAGGAAAAAAGCAATTGAATAAACAAGCGGAATTTTCTTTTTGAGTTTTGCTTGTCTTTGATCAAGCCAAATAATTGCTGGACGTACAGGTTTAAAATTTTCATCAAGAAAAACAGCGGAATCTCTAAAACACGTTGAAGAAACGCTTACACAATTTCTTAATAAATTATCATGTTTTGCAGCAAGTCTCTTCGCGGCTTTACACATACAATTAAAATAATAATTTGGATCTTGTTCACAATATCCTGGTTTAGTTGAAAAATATGGGGGATCATATCTTTCTTGTTCAAAACCTAAAAAATTACCACCATTATCAATTATTGAAACACGAACGCTTTGCGTTCCGTAATCAATTGCGATTACGCTTTTATTTTCTTTTTCCATATATTAATTATAATATTCTACTAAAATTTATAAATATTATTATGATTTTAGGGTGTTTTTAAACCATTAAAAGACTATAATTTAAAAGAAGTAAAACATTAGTATTACTGCTCAAAAAGGATAATATTTATGGCAACTAGAAAAAGAAAAGTAACAACAAAAACAATTGAACGTCTTATTAGACAAAAAAAGTATCAACAAATACGAAATCTTTTTGAAAAATATCCGGAAATCGATTTGGCTGAAGCATGTGATAATTTAGAAGATAAATCTAAAATTGTCACTATTTTTCGTGTTGTTAAAAGCGAACATACTGCTGACTTCTTTAATTTTCTAGACCAGGATACAAAAGAGTATCTTATTAAGGCAATGAGTGATAAAGATGTTGCAACCCTTATTAATACATCTAAAAACGATAATATTGCAGATTTTATGGAAGATATGCCAGCAAATCTTGTAAAAAAAGTTTTACAAAACTCTTCAAAAGAAGACCGACAAATAATAAATAAATTATTAAATTATAAGGATGATTCAGCAGGTTCAATTATGACTACTGAATACCTTGAATTTTTAAATACTACAACAATAAAAGATACGATTGATGAAATTAGAAAAATTGGAAAGAACGCTGAAACTATTTATACAATCTTTGTTAAAGATACAAAAAGAAATTTCCTTGGAACCGTTGATTTAGACGATTTAATTTTTGCTAAAGTTGATGAAACTTTAGAAGATATTATGAATGTTGATTTTGTCACAGTAGATGTTAATACCGATCAAGAGCAAGTTGCTGAACTTGTCCGTCGTTATGATTTAAACGCAATTGCAGTTTTAAACGATGATAAGCGTTTAATTGGTATTATTACTGTCGATGATGTTATCGATGTTATTCAAGAAGAAGCAAGCGAGGATTTATCTCTCCAAGCAGGTATTGCACCACTCGAAGATAGCTATACTAAAACTGGTGTTTTTAAGATGGCATTTAAATGTATTCCTTGGTTATTAATTCTTCTTGTTTTAGATGTATTTTCTTCAATGGTTATTTCCGGCTTCCAAGCTCAAATTGCATCCGTGGCTATATTAAGTGCATTCATTCCAACAATTATGGATACTGGTGGAAATGCTGGTAGCCAAACCTCAAGTGTTATGGTTCGTTGTTTAGCACTTAACGAATTTACAAATAAAGATTTCTTTAAAGTCCTTTGGAAAGAAATGCGAATTGCAATGCTTGTTGCTTTGTTTACAAGTATCTTTGCTTGGGTTTGGTTTATGATTGAAATGTATTGTCATCTAGTGGATTATAGCGGACCTGCTGGAACAGTTTTAACAGGATTTGATTTATTCCTCTCTAGATCAGGAATTAGCCTTCTAGTTGCAGCAACCCTCTTTATAACAATTATGATTGCAAAACTCTTTGGTTATTTATTACCTTGGTTTGCAAAATTATTGCATAGAGACCCAGCTTTAATGAGTGGACCACTTATTACTTCAATTGTTGATGTTTCAAGTTTACTTATCTATTTTGGCCTCTTCGAATTAATAAAACTTGGCTTTGGGATTCAATTCTAAACAAGTTTTAATATTATATATTAAAACGATAATTTTTTTGGTATAATTCTTTTGCGTTGAAAAACAACTGCCAATTAGGAGGAATATTTAATGGCAAAAGAAAAACAATATGTATTTCTCTTCAAGAATGCTTGCGGATTAGGCAAGAATCTTCTTGGAGGAAAAGGTAATGGTCTTGCGGAAATGACACACGCTGGTGTCCCAATTCCACCAGGATTTACAATTACTACAGAAGCTTGCACTCTTTACTATGATAATGGTAAGAAGATGCCAAGTTGGTTATTTAAACAAATTGATGATGGTGTTAAAGAAATTGAAAAACAAACTGGAAAGACATTCGGTGGTTCCAATGGAAAACCATTACTCGTCTCTGTTCGTAGTGGTGCCCGTGTCTCTATGCCAGGTATGATGGATACAATTTTAAACTTAGGTTTAAATGATGTTACCGTCGAAGAACTTGCTAAAGTTTCAAATAACGAAAGATTCGCATATGATTCATATCGTAGATTTATTTTAATGTTCACAAATATCGCTAAAGGATATCCAAGAACTGAAATGGATGCCATGCTTGATAAAATTAAGAAAGATAATGGCTATAAACTTGATACTGAAGTCACATCCGATCAATTAAAAGTTCTTGTTAAAGAATATAAAAAATATTATAAGGAACATTTTGGTGAAGAATTCCCAACTGATCCTTTAACTCAATTACATGAAGCTGTCACTGCTGTCTTTAGATCATGGGATAACCCAAGAGCTAATGTTTATAGAGCAATGAATGGTATTCCATATGAATGGGGAACTGCCGTTAACGTCCAAACCATGGTCTTTGGTAACTTAGGCGAAACTTCAGGAACTGGTGTTGCGTTCTCTCGTGATCCAGGAACCGGCGAAAAGAAGATTTATGCTGAATTCTTACCAAACGCTCAAGGTGAAGATGTTGTTGCTGGTGTTCGTACTCCATTACACATCGATGAATTAAAGAAGAGATTACCAGAAGTTTATAATGAATTTATGGCAACCATCGAAAGAATGGAAAAATACTTCAAAGATATGCAAGATATGGAATATACCGTTGAAAATGGTAAACTCTATTTCTTACAAACACGTAATGGTAAGAGAACTGCTGCTGCAGCCTTACAAATTGCTTGTGATTTAGTTGATGAAGGATTAATTAACGAAGAAGAAGCTTGCTTACGTGTTGAACCAAAGCAATTAAATGATTTATTACATCCAACCTTTGATCCAGCTGATTTAAAGAAACAAACTTCAATTTTACATGGTTTACCAGCTTCTCCAGGTGCTGGAATTGGTCACCTTGTATTTACTGCTGAAGAAGCAAAAGCTGAGAAAGATGCTGGTCGTCCAGTAGTTCTCTGCCGTGCTGAAACTTCCCCAGAAGATATTATTGGTATGGTCAATGCTGAAGCTATTTTAACCGCTCGTGGTGGTATGACAAGTCACGCCGCAGTTGTTGCTCGTTCAATGGGTAAATGCTGTGTTGCTGGTGCAACTGATGCCATCGTCGATGAAGTTAAGAAGACTCTTACTATTGGCGATAAAGTTTATACCGAAAAAGATATTGTCAGTGTTAATGGTTCTACTGGTGATGTTTATAAAGGTTCAATTAAGATGGTTCCTGCTTCATTAAGTGGCAACTTTGGCCGATTAATGGGTTGGGCCGATAAATATAGAAGACTTGCTATTAGAGCTAATTGCAACTCTCCACTTGATGCAACTAATGCTGCAAAATTTGGAAGTGAAGGTATTGGCCTCTGCCGTACAGAACGTATGTTCTTCGGTGTTGATAGAATTTTAAATATGCGTAGTATGATTTTAAGTGATACAACCGATCAACGTGTTGCCGCACTTGAAAGATTAAGACCATATCAAGTTGAAGATTTCTATGAAATGTATATGTCATGTCCAAAAGACAATGTCTGTATTCGTTTACTTGATCCACCACTACATGAATTCTTACCAGATATTCATGATGAAAAGAATATTGAAGAAATTGCTGAAAAGTTAAATGTCAGTATCCAAAAGGTCAAGGATAGAATCAATCAATTACATCAAGCTAACCCAATGATGGGCTTCCGTGGTGTTAGACTTTGTGTCGCTTATCCAGAAATTTATAGAATGCAAGCCACAGCCATTATTCAAGCTGCTTTAAAAGCTAGTAAAGAATTAGGCCATGATGTCACTCCAGAAATTATGATTCCATTAACTGGCGAACTTAAAGAATTTAAGTATGCTAAGAATGTTGTCATTGAAGCTGTTGAAAGCGAAATGAAGAAAGAAAACCACATCTTAAAGTATCATGTTGGTACTATGATTGAAATCCCACGTGGTTGCTTACAAGCTGATAACATTGCTAAAGAAGCCGAATTCTTCAGCTTTGGTACAAACGATTTAACTCAATTAACTTTAGGATTCTCTAGAGATGATTGTGGTCAATTCTTACCAGTCTATCAAGAAAAAAAGATTTACGAATTCGATCCATTCCAAACTATTGATAAGGAAGGTGTTGGCGAACTCGTTAAGATTGCTACTGAAAGAGGTAGAGAAACCAAGAAGAATTTGATGATTGGTGTTTGCGGAGAAACCGGTGGTGATCCAGCAAGTATCGACTTCTATAATCGTGTTGGTTTAACCTATGTCTCTTGCTCTCCATTCAGAGTTCCAATTGCGCGTTTAGCTGCTGCTCAATCTGAAATTCAAGTTAAGAGAGAAGCAAAATTAGCTAAGAAAGCTAAGTAGTTTCTAGATTAATAAAATACCCTTGTTGCACAAATGCAACAAGGGTTTTATTTTGCTATTTTTAATAAACCAATTGGTAAAAACATCAGTTTTTAATAAAAAGAGACAATTATCTACACTGCTTTTGGTGAAAAATAAATATCGTTATTCTCAGTTATGTGACCAGTCTTTTTGTGATTTAAATAAACATCACCACAATCATCTATATAACCAGCTTCATAATTTTCTTCAATCATAATTTTGCCATCTTCGGTTAAGAAAGCAAATTTCTTCCCATTGATAAACATATTTCCATAACGATCAATATAACCAACTAATTCTTCGCCTATATAGACATTCTTTCCATAGCTATCAAGTACTAACATAATTATTTTTTTGCTTTCAAGAATGTGGTTAATTCACATTCAAAATTTGGATCAATATAATATTCTTTTAAAACTTTCTTAGCGAGTTTTTTATTTTTAGTAAGACCTACAACACAACTTCCGCCACCGGTCATAAAAGCCATATCAAAACCTTTTTCAATTAACATATCTTTTATTTCTTTAATTTGTGGAACAATTGCAATTCCAGCATCTTCTAAGCTATTCCCAAGTTCTTTACTTAAATTTTCATCACCATTTAATAAAGAAGTCATAATTTTATTAATGTCATAGTGTTTCTTGTCTTGTAACTCATCATATTTATTATAAATATTGGTGGTTAAAATTCCATCAAGAGGCTTGCAAAGTAAAACGTAATAATCTTTATATGTAGAGTTAAATTCAAATGGAGCAATAACATCACCAATACCAGTAACTAATGATGGTTTATTAAAAAGCATAAATGGAACATCAGCACCAATCTTTGAAGCAACTTCAATAAGTTCTTCGTTTTTAACTTTTAACTTAAGCATTTTAATAACTGATCTAAGGACACAAGCCGCATCAGCGCTCCCACCACCAAGACCAGATTGTAAAAATATGTTTTTATGAATAGAAACATCAAATCTTTCTTTAAACTTCCACTTCTCACGAGCTAGTTGAATAGCTTTATGACATAAGTTATATTTTGGAATACCAACCTTATAATTATCACAGACAATAAAATCGTCGTCAGTACGATTTGTACTAATTTCAAGTTCGATAGAATCATGCAACTCTAAAGGAAGCATGATGCTTTCAATATCATGATAACCATCTTCTCTTTTATCTTTTACATTAAGAGCTAAATTTATTTTTGCGTAAGCTTTTTCTACCATAGTATATTTATTATAATTTTATAATCCCGAGTTGCAAGAGAACTTGTGTTAAATTGAGAAAATCTTCTAAATCTAGTTCTTCTGCGCGACATGTTGGGGAAAACTTTAAACTATTAATAATCTCCATTGATTTTTCTTTATCTCTAACGAGGCTATTCATATTGTTAAATAAAGTTTTTCTTCTATTTAAAAACATTGCACGAGCACACGTAAGTAAAGGCTTAAT